>DATBFX010000389.1:0-38058 GCA_036558305.1 Thermomicrobiales bacterium
GTCCGCCCCTACAGCCCTCCGAAACGCAGGAGGAGATGAACGTCGCGTCTACGCGAACTCCTCGTCGTACCCCTGGAAGTCCCGGATCAATTCTCGTGACTGTTTAACGACCGAGTCCGCGGCCTTCATCAATTGCTCCCGCCGCTCGCGGCTCAGAATGAGGTAGAACACGACCGCCGCCGCGGCTCCTGCCCACAGCAATGCCGCGCCGGTGTCCTTGCCGGTGTCCACCGCCGCCTCGGCGGCCTTGGCCGAGGCCTCCTTCGCACGTCCGCTCACCTCTTCTACCCGGTCGGCCGCCGCGCTCGTTGCCTCCTTCGCGCGACCGCCCACCCCCTCGACGCGGCCGGCGATCGCACTCGTCGCGTCTTTGGCTCGGCTCTGGGCGGCACCCATCAGATGCGCCGCGTCGCTCGGTTCGAACGGCGCCGCCTCCGCCGCCTCCGCCGCCTTCTCGCGCGCAACCTGCCAGAGTTCCAGCGCCGCCGACGCCGCCTGGAGCGCGATGTCGCGGAGCGTCGGGACGACGTCGTCGCTCACGCGGTGCGGCACCTCTCGGACCTTGCTCGTCGTTTCCGTCGCCAGCGACGAGCCGACCTCTCGCGCCTTCTCCGCCCCGGCGACCGCCTTCGCCGCCGCCTGTTCGGCAATCTCCTTCGCGCGCACCGCCGCCTGTTCGCGGACAACGTTTACGGCGTCGGTCGCACGATCTTGCATCTCTTGCATCGTTGCTCTCCCCACGGTATTGGGCCATTCGACCCGTCTTTGTCACACATGCGTCGAACTCAGCTCACCGCGTGCGTTGCCGTCCAAGCGGCCTCTGCGCACGATTCGCGCCAAGCCGGCCCGACATGACCGGGCGCCTGGTTTCATTGTACGCCTCGTCAACCGCCGTCGAGCGTGCCGAGAGCCGGGGATCACGAACACTTCGGTACCGTACGGAAAGGGGAGACCCGGTGCTTGTCCGGCACTTTGGCAAATCCGTATACTCGCGAGAATGATGATGAGACGCTTTTCCCCCCTCCCGTCCTATGACGTCGTCGTCGTCGGTGCCGGTCACGCCGGTTGCGAGGCGGCGCTCGCCGCCGCCCGCGCCGGCTGTTCGACCCTGGTGTTGACGCCGAATCTCGACCGCGTCGGCTACATGCCCTGCAACCCCTCGATCGGGGGGCCGGGCAAGAGTCACCTCGTGGCCGAAGTCGACGCGCTCGGCGGAGAGATGGCCCGTGCCGCCGATCGCGCGGCCATCCAACTCCGATTGCTCAACACGAGCAAGGGACCCGCCGTCCAGGCAATCCGCGCGCAAGAGGACAAACTCCTCTACGCGCTCGCGATGAAAGAGGCGCTCGAACGCCAGGACCACCTTGAACTCTGCCAGGACGAGGCGACCGCCCTTCGCCTGGATCGAGGGAGCCTTGGCCGCCCGCGGGTGATCGGGGTCGCGACCCGGTCGCGGGGAGAGATCCGCGCCACCGCAGTAGTGATCACCGCGGGAACGTTCCTCCGGGCGGCGATGATCGCCGGCGAATCGCGGCACAGCGGCGGTCGCGCCGGCGATCGCGCCGACGCCGATCTCGCCGCGTCGCTGGGCGAACTCGGATTTTGCCTACGACGGCTGAAGACCGGCACGCCACCCCGCGTCGATGCCAGGAGCGTCGATCTCTCGGTCTGCGAACCGCAACCGGGCAGCGATGCACCGCTCTGGCTCAGCCGCGATGGCACCGCCGGCCGGATTGAGCCGTTGACGCTGCCTCCCCTGCCCATCTACTCGGTTTCCGGTGGCGACTGGCGCCCGCAACTTGCGTGCTTCCGGACCGGCACCAACCCCGAGACCCACGACGTGATCCGGGCCAACCTCGACCGCGCCCCGATGTTCAACGGATCGATCGAGGGCATCGGGCCTCGCTATTGCCCATCGGTCGAAGACAAGGTTGCCCGCTTCGGCGACAAGCCATCGCACCCGATCTTCCTCGAACCCGAAGGCTGGCGCACCGCCGAACTCTATGTCCAGGGGATGAGCACCAGCCTGCCGTTTGACGTCCAGGACGCCGCCCTGCGCACGATCCCCGCGCTCCGCGATGCGCGGGTCACCCGCTACGGCTACGCCGTCGAGTACGATGCGATCGACCCCAGCGAACTCGCCCCGACGATGGAGTCCCGCCGCGTCGAGCACCTGTACCTGGCAGGCCAGGTCAACGGCACCTCGGGCTACGAGGAGGCGGCCGGTCAGGGGATCCTGGCCGGTCTCAACGCGGCAAACGCGGTGCGGGACCGGGCACCCGTTGCCCTCCGGCGCGATCAAGCCTACATCGGCGTCATGGCCGACGACTTGTCGTCCAAACCGTTCGAGGAACCGTACCGGATGCTGACCTCTCGTGCCGAGTACCGGCTATCGTTGCGTCCCGACACCGCCGACGACCGTCTGGCGGCGCTCGCGGTTGAATCGGGCCTGATCGACGGTGGCCGGTGGCGAGAAATCGCCACCGAGCGATCGGCAATCGACCAGACGGTCGACACACTCAGGCATGCACGCCTGACACCGGCTGCCTCAACCGCCGAAATCGTCTCAGACGCCGGTTTGGCCTCTATCAGTCGCCCACTCTCTGCCTACGAGTTACTGGGGCGACCCGAAGTCTCCATCGACGAGATTACCAACCTCCTCAAGCGAACCGGGCATGGCGAACTCGCGCTGTCGCCACGACTCCTGTCCCGCGTTGAGGAAGAAGTCAAATACGGCGCGTTTATCGATCGCGAAGCCCGCGAAGTCACGCGCCGGGCCGCGCTGGAACGACGACCGTTGCCGGCGGACATCGACTACGGCGACGTGGCCGGTCTTCGCTTCGAAGCCCAGCAGCGACTCACCTCGCATCGACCGCGGACGTTCGGCGAGGCGGGCCGGCTCGCCGGTGTGACGCCGGCCGATGTGGCAGCCCTGCTCATCCACGCCACCCGCGTCGAGGCGGCGGCGCGGTGAAGGTCCTGCTCATCTCGGATATCCACTCCAACCTCGTCGCGCTCGAAGCCGTCCTGGCCGACTGCAAGGACTTCGAGGCGATCTGGAACATCGGCGACACGATCGGCTACGGTCCGCGTCCCCGCGAATGCCTCGACCTGATGGTCGATCACTTCGCCAACCCGGTGCTGGTCGGCAACCACGACCTGGCCTGCATCGGCGAGGTGGACATCTCCGAATTCAACCCGGTTGCCCAGGTCGCTTCGCGCTGGACGTCGTTGCAACTCGGCATGGACCACCGCGCCTACCTGCGGGAACTGCCGGCGATCACCACCGCGGAGAGCTACACCCTGGCCCACGGCAGCCCACGATCGCCGATCTGGGAATACGTGACGAGTGTCGCCATCGCGACCGAGAACTTCGAGTCGTTCGACACCGACGTCTGCTTCATCGGCCACACCCACATCGCGATGTACGCCATCCTCAAGGAGGGCGCCGCGGTGGCGGAGATCCACGCCCTTCGCCACGGCGAGACGATCGACCTCCTGACCGGTCGCTTCCTGATCAACCCCGGCAGCGTCGGCCAACCGCGAGATCGCGACCCCCGCGCCGCCTATGCCGTGCTCGACACCAGTCGCGGGATGCTCACGGCGTACCGGGTCGAGTACGACGTGGCAGCGACGCAACGCCAGATGGCACTCGCCAACTTGCCCGAGGTTCTCATCGCCCGGCTGGCGCACGGGATGTAGGGTTGGACCGTCCCCGTTCTGCGTCGATTGCGCGCGACTCATCTCCCCGTCATACTACGCGACTGCTCCGCCGCTGGCGCCGCGGAGCGGGTCTTGATCGAAAGCGACGATTGCATCGATGCCGTCCAGTTACCAGCGTCTGATCGTTCCCGTCAACGGCAGCAGCGGCGACCCCAGGGCGCTCACCCTGGTCGGCGATTTGGTCCATCGCCAACAAGTCGCGATCACCCTCATCTACGTCGTCGAGGTCCAGCAATCGATGCCGCTCGACGCGGAATTGCCGGCCGAGATCGACCGCGGCGAGGCCGTCCTTGGTCGGGCCGAAGACCTCGCCAAATCGCTGATTTCGCAGAAGGTCGATCGCCTGACGACCGACCTTCTCCAGGCGCGCTCGGCCGGGGCGGCGATCGTCGACGAGGCGATCGAGCGCAACGCCGACGCGATCGTGATGGCGACGACGATCCGCGTCAAGCACGGCAAAACGCACCTCGGCGAAACCTCGGCCTACGTCCTCAAGAACGCACCGTGCGAAGTGATCGTCGTCCGGTTGGCGCAGCCCGACTGACGGGAGGAAAACCCCTGGGATGAAAGTCGTGATCATGGGTTGCGGCCGCGTCGGTGCGCGCATCGCCTCGATCCTCGACCACAACGGACACGACGTGACCGTCATCGACACCGACTCGCGGGCGTTCCGGCGCCTCGCCGGCGACTTCCGCGGTGAGACGGTGATCGGCACGGGCATCGACGAAGACGTTCTGCGTGTCGCCGGCATCGAAGAGGCGACCGCGTTCATCGCCGTCACCAACGGCGACAACCGGAACATCATGGCCGCGCAGGTCGCACGCAACATCTTCGATGTGCCCGAGGTCGTCTGCCGCATCTACGACCCGGTCCGCGAGGATACCTACCGCCGTCTCGGACTGACGACGGTCTGCCCGACGACGACGATCTCGGCGCTGGTGCTCGACCACGTCATCGCGGCCGGCGAACCGGACCTCGCACGCCGCTCGGAGGCCTAGCATGTACGTCATCGTCGTCGGCGGTGGCAAGGTCGGCTACTACCTGACCAAGACCCTCCTCTCGGAAGGCTTCGAGGTGCTTTTGATCGAGCGCAACGCCGACAAGGTCGAGGCGTTCGCGGAACGCTTCGGCGCCGTCGTCGTCGCCGGTGATGGGGCGGAAGCGTCGATCCTCGCCGCCGCCGGCGCCGCCCGCGCCGATGTCGTGATCGCCGTCACCGGCGAAGACGAAGACAACCTCGTCATCTGCCAGATGGCGAAACAGAAATTCCACGTCGGCCGGACGATCGCCCGCGTCAACAACCCCAAGAACGAGCACCTCTTCCGCACCTTGGGTATCGACGTCACAGTCAGCCAGACGAACTACATCCTGCACCTGATCGAGCAATCGATCCCCGAGCACTCCTTCGTCCATCTCCTCAGTCTGCGCCACGAAGATCTCGCCATCGTCGACGCCAAAATCAACAACGGCTCCCCGGTCGCCCACCGCGCCATCGGTGAGATCGCCCTCCCCCCGAACTGCATCATCGCCGCCGTCTCCCGCGGTCCCCAATTGATCGTCCCCACCGCCACCACCGAACTCCTCCCCGGCGACGACGTCATCGCCATCGCCCACCGCGACCGCGAGGACGACCTGCGAAGGTTGTTGGTTGCGTAGCTGACGCACAACCGAAAATGTCGTAGGGGCGCCTCTTGTTGCGCCCGGCTCACGAAGCCGGCGGAGATCGTGCCCTCGAACCGGGCGCAGCAGCAAGCAGCTCCCCTACTTCAAAGGCGCCGTCTCTATCCGTGCCTGACCGCCTGGCTCTCCAACCGGTTGACTACCAGCAGCCGCATTTCGGTCATATCCTCGATCGCGTACCGCAAACCCTCCCGGCTCAACCCGGACGCTTTCACGCCCCCGTACGGCATGTGGTCGATCCGGTAGGTCGGGATGTCGTTCATGATCACCCCGCCCGCCTCGATCTGTTCGAAGGCGTAGAGCGCTCGTTCCAGGTTGTTGGTGAACACACCCGCCTGCAGACCGTAAACCGAGTTGTTCACCTGATCGACCGCTTCGGCAAAACTCCTCACCGGAAAAATCGTCACCAGCGGCGCGAACGCCTCCCGCGAGCAGACGAACGATTGGGGTTTGGCGTTCTCGATGATCGTCGGTTGAAGGAAGCGCCCCTCTGCCGTGCCTCCGGTCAGGACGCGCGCGCCTTCCTTCACCGCCGCCTCGATCCAGCCCTGACTCCGCTGCGCCGCCTTGTCGTCGATCATCGGGCCGAGATCGGTCGTGCGGTCGAGCGGATCGCCCAGTTTCATCTTCTCCGTCTCGGCGATCAACTGCTCCTTGAAACAGTCGTAGACCGCCTCGTGGATGAAGACGCGCTGGACCGAGATGCAGACCTGCCCCGCGTACGCAAACGCGCCGACCCGCACCCGCTGCGCCGCGAACACCACGTCGGCGTCTTCGTCGACGACCACCCCGGCGTTGCCGCCGAGTTCCAACACGACCCGCTTCATCCCGGCCCGGCGCTTCATATCCCAGCCCACATCCGGCGACCCGGTAAACGAGAGCAGCTTGAACCGCTCGTCGGCGACCAGCGCATCGCCGACCTCGCGGCTCATCGGCAGCACGCTGACGGCTCCCTTCGGAACGCCAACCTCGTCGAGCATCCGCGCCACCAGCAGCATCGTCAGCGGATCGCGAGACGGCGGTTTCAGCACGATCGGGTTCCCCGACGCCAGCGCCGGCGCGACCTTGTGCAGCGCCAGATTTAACGGGTAGTTGAACGGCGAGATCCCCGCGATCGGTCCGATCGGAAACCGGCGAACGATGCCGAATCGCCCTTTCGACGACGGCAACAGATCGAGCGGCATCACCTCGCCCTCGATCCGCTTCGCCTCCTCCGCCGCCGTCTCGATCGTGAAGACGCCGCGGTCCGCCTCCACCTCGGCTTCGCGAATCGGTTTGCCCGCCTCCAGCGAGATCATCCGCGCCACGTCGTCACGGCAGGCGCGCATCTTGTCGGCCAGCGCCCGCAAGAGGTTGACCCGTTCGAACGTCGGCATCGCCCGCATCGTCGGAAAGACCGCCTCCGCCGCCTCGATCGCCCGATCCAACTGCGCACGCGACGCCTGGTACGTCGTGCCGACGGTCTCTCCGTTGTACGGGTTAGTTATGTCGAGCGGTTCGTCCGATTCCACCCACTCGCCGGCCAAATACATCGGATACCGCTTGGCCACGGTCAGTCCTTTCTATCGCGCGCGCATCACGCCGAACGAAAAGAGGTCCTTCGCTTCGCTCAGGATGTTCAAATGAGGAACGGCCCTCCCCTGAACATCCTGAGCGAAGCGAAGGACCTCTCTCGCCTACCGAGGCACGTTGGCCGGCTATGGCGTTGAATCGCCCGCAAACGCCCTCTCCGGCGACGACCCGGCCTCCCACCAGATCGGCGCCTGCGCCCCGATCGTCGCCAGCTCGGTCTTGGTGTAGACCAGACCGTCGCGGTCGAGGACCGACAACTCGAATTCGCCGCTCATCGTGATCGCGTCGACCGGGCAAACCTGGGCGCAGAGACCGCAGAACATGCAGCGCCCAGACCGCAGGATGAATTCGCCGAGCTCGCGGTCACCTTCCTCCGAGGGAACGACGTGCATCTCGAGACACGAGGTCGGACAGATCCGTGCGCAGAGACCGCAGGCGACGCAGAGCGCTTCGCCCGTCTCCGGATCGGACCGCAGCGACGGCAACCCCCGGAATCGCGGGGCCATCTCGCGCTTCTCGTCCGGATATTGAATCGTGATCTTCGGGGCGAACAGTCGCTTGAAGGTGACCGCGAACCCCTTGACTTCGTCGAACATGCTTTACCGCCTTGTTTGGCTCCTAATCCGCCGCCGTCGCGATCAGACTCGGCGACAGCGTGGCCAGGCCGTCGGGTCCGGCGGTCAAGATCGGCGCGCCGGGATCAGAAAACGAGGCGACCGGGACGTTGATACCGCCCCGTTCCAACCGCGCGTAGGTCACGCCGGCATAGTCGGGCACGAGTTGCGAGATTTCGGCCATCACGTGCGAGGCGTGCGGGTACGCCAGGTCGTAGCCCATCCGTTGCGCCAGCAGCGCAACGGTTTCCACGCCCGACTTTGCTTCGCCGATCGCCGGAACCGCGACACGAACCCGCTGCACCGTGCGATCGAGGTTCGTGAACGTCCCGTCCTTTTCGAGCGACATCGCCCGCGGCAGCACCATGTGGGCCATCCTGGCCAGCGGCGAGTCGAACGAGTCGGCTACCACCAAAAACTCGAGTTTGGCGAGCGCCGCCGCCAGCACCGGGTCGAGATGCCCCTCTCGACCCGCGATCGTCCCCTCGACATACATCGCCTTGACCGCGCCGTTCTCGATTGCGGTCGCCAGCTCCCCGGCGCCCAAACCTCGCGCCGCGGGCAGCTGACGGGGCGGCGCGAACCCGTTGCTCGTCTTCGCTCCACCCGCCCACCGGGGTAACCACGCTGCCTCGAACACCGCCCGTTGCGCCTGGTCTTCGACGTCGAGTCCTCCCGGCAACCGGGAAGGATGGGCGCCCATGTCGGTCACACCCTGGTAATTTGCGGGACCGCGCAAGGAGGCGACGCCGCCGCCGGCGCGCCCGATGTTCCCGGTCAGGATCGCCAGGTTGTTGCAGGCGATGGTGATCTCGGTGGGATCGCCTTCCGCGTTCGAGACGTGCCGATCGCCGGCTCCGTAGTCGGTCAGACCGGGTGTTCCCTGATGGGCGACGGTTTGGTAAATCAGGGACGGCGGGAAGACGCCTTCCTTTGCACCCTTGACGCCCACCCCGCCGGTCGCGTAGAGAATCGCCGCCCGCGTGATTCGCTCTTCATCGATCCCGGTGATCCGGCTGACCGTCGCCAGATCGTAGCTGACCAGCGAGGCTTTCCAGGCCTCGAAGGCCGGGCCGGACGTGGGTTCGGCCGCGCTCAGACCCTGGTCGATGATCTGCCGCGCGATCCCGTTGAGCAAACTCCCCGTCGTGCCCGCGTTCGGCTTCAACCAGAGGTCGCCCCTCTTGCAAAGCGGGAATTCGTCCTGGCTGATCACGACGAGCTTCATCTCGCGGTAGAACCGCGCGTGGTAGAACCAATAGGAGGCAACCGGTTCCGTTTTGCCGATGTCCGGTCCGACAAGGAGCGCACTCTTGGCGTCGGAGAAAAACTCCTGCATATTGTTCGTGCTGACGACATCGCGCCCGAGCGACGCCCGCACCGCCTGCTCCACCGCCGCCTGATTCGGCGTCAACGACCGGTCGATGTTGTTGGTGTTCATCACCGCCCGGACGAACTGCTGAAGCGCGAACGCCTCCTCGTTCGTCGAATCGGGAGATGCCAGCGCCGCAAACTGGTCGCCCTGGTAGTGCGCCAGGGTTTCCGCCACCGTCTCGATCGCGTCGGTCCAGGTCACCTCGTAGGTCATCCCGTTTTCGGCCCGGACGCGCGGGTAGAAGATCCGATCGGGATGCTGGACCTGCTCGTGCCCCCATTTCCCGCGCTCACAGGTGTACCCGTGGTTGATCCCGCGCTCCCAGAGGTGGGTAACGCGGCGGACGATCCCCTTGTTCGTCTCGACGTTCAGCGTGCACCCGACGTCGCAGTAGCCGCAGATCGTCTCGGTCGTGTCGAGTTCCCACGGGTGATGCGCGAAGTGGCGATCGGTCAACGCCCCGACCGGGCAGACGGCGATGCACATGCCGCAGCTCGTGCAGGTGGTGTCCCGCAGATCCTGACCGAAGGCAGGGCTGATACTCGCCTCCAGACCCCGGAAGGTCGACTCGATCGCCGTGACGCCGATCACCTCGTCGCAGACGCGCGTGCAACGATTGCACATGATGCAGCGATCCCACTTGTAGTCGATCAGATCGCTGAAGTGGACATACGGCTGCGCGAACTTCGGCCGCCGGTACGGATTCGCGTTCACGTTGTGCAGGTACGTGTTGTCCTGGAGGTAGCACTCGCCCGACTTGTCGCAGGTCGGACAGTCGAGGGCGTGATCGATGAGGTACATCTGGAGGATGTACTGACGAGCCTGGACGCACTCCTCCGAGTGGGTCAGGACCTCCATCCCTTCGCCAAGCGGTGTCGCACAAGACTCGATCAGGCCACCCCGTTTACCCAGGATCTGCACCGTGCAGATGCGGCAAGACCCCCACGGGCGCAACAACGGTTGGTAGCACAGATTCGGCACCTCGATGTCCGCCATCCTGGCGGCCTCGAGGATCGTGGTCCCGGCGGAGACGGTCACGTCCTGGCCGTTGATCTTGCCGGTGACCATCTTGACTTCGGTCCGCGTCACCATCGTTCGCTTCGTTGCCTCCGTCGTGCGCAACGCTCTGAACACGAGGGCGTGTACGTGTAGATGCGGGTGGCTGGTGCCACGGCGTACGCTTACTCACAGCGCGCCCGTGGCCGGCTCTGAGTCTACCATAGCGGCTAGAGCAGTTCGGTCTATCCCCGTCTTTTTTCGGAGTGGCAAACCGGAACTCGATTACTCCGCGAAGAGGGCGTCGAGGTCGATCGTGACTTCGGGAAGAGCGAAGAGTTGCACCTTGCCGCCACGGTACGTGGCCCGTTCGTAGGTGCCGTCCTCTCGCCGACGCCAAGCAACGAGATCGTGCCCGTATGGATTGAGCAGCCAGATCTCGCGGTCGCCGCGCGCGCGGTACTCCGGAAGTTTCGTTTCGACGTCGTACTCACCGGTACGCGGCGACCACACCTCTAAGACGAACGGGAGCGGCTCTGTGTATATCTCCAAATGACCCGGACCGCGACGCTGCGCGCGCTCTGCCTCGATTGGGATAACCATCACGTCAGGGACAAACACGCTCTGCGTCGGGCGCCGCGTTCTCCCGGCATTCACCCGCACTCGATACCTGGTCAGGTCCAGTTGCTGCCCAAGCTGAAGGCCCAACAGAAACATGGCGTCGTTGTGCTCGGCGCTCATCGACGGTTTCTCCCGAATCCGGCCTTCGAAGAATTCGAGTTGGGCGTCTTCGTTCATGAGCGCGAGGCGAATGTAGTGTTCCTCGCTTTTCGGTTCGACTGCCTGGGCGACGTCCATGCTCAACTCCTCGTGCGTCGCGCGTCTGCCCCAGAAGTGTACATGCGCTTGCCACCGAGATGTGACCTCGGGGTGAGCCACGTCCAGGAAAGCGCCGTGCTATAACTGCCAGGGGCACAGTTGCGGCCCGACGCTGGGATAGTCTGCCGGAGGACGTGTGCCGACCGCCGCCGCAACCGAATTCGACACGATCATCGGGTTAGAGGTCCACGCGCAGCTCCTCACCCGCAGCAAGATGTATTGCGGTTGTTCCGCCGACTACGCCGCCGCTCCGCCCAACACCCACGTTTGCCCCGTCTGCCTCGGTCTTCCCGGCGCCCTCCCCGTCATCAATCGCGCCGCCATCGAGACGTGCGTCCTGACCGGACTCGCCCTCAACTGCGACATTCCCCCGTTCAGCAAACTCGACCGCAAAAACTACGTCTACCCCGATCTCCCGAAGGGCTACCAGATTTCCCAATACGACCTTCCCCTCTGCGTCGGCGGTACTTTGACGTTCGAATCGGGCGGCGAAACCCGGCAAGCCGGCATCACCCGCGTCCACATCGAAGAGGACACCGGCCGCCTCCTCCACCGTACCGCCGAGGACGGCGCCGAGGTCAGCCTGGTCGATCTCAATCGCTCCGGTGTGCCGCTGATGGAAATCGTCGGCGAACCCGATCTGCGGTCACCCGAGGAGGCACGCGACTACCTGATCGCCCTCCGCCAGATCCTCCGCTACATCGGCGCCTCGACCGGCAACATGGAGGAGGGCGCCTTCCGCTGCGACGCCAACGTTTCGACCCGTGCCGTCGACGGCTCGATCGTCGGCGCCAAAGTCGAGATCAAGAACATGAATTCGTTCCGCGCCATCGAACGCGCCCTTCGCTTCGAAGAGCAGCGCCAACGCGAGGTCCTGGCCGCCGGCGACCGCGTCCCGCAGGAGACGCGCGGTTGGGTCGAGGCGCGCGGCGTCACCGTTTCCCAGCGCACCAAAGAGCAAGCGCACGACTACCGCTACTTCCCCGAACCAGACCTGCCGCCGATCACAATCGGGTCGGACATCGTCGCCTCGGTCAAGTCCCGCCTGCCGGAAATGCCGGTCACCCGCCGCGATCGCTTCGTCCAGGCATTCGTCCTGGGCGCCGCGGAAGCAACGCTGTTGACCGCCGAGCGTCGCGTCGCGGACTACTTCGAAGAGGTCGTCGGCCCGACCGCGTCCAAAGACGACGGCCGATCGGCAGCCAACTGGATCCTCAACGATCTCTTCGGTCTCCAGCGCGCGCGCGGCCTGCCGCCAGACGAGTTGCCCCTCTCGACCACACAACTCCGCGAACTGATCGCCGCCGTCCGGAGCGGCGACATCACGGTGCGCGCCGCCAAGGAACTACTTCCGCAGATGGCGCGAGGAGAGTCGCCGCGCGACGCGGCGGCGCGCCTGAACCTCTTGTCGCTCGACGACGATGCGACGCTGCGACAGGCCGTCGGTGACACGCTGGCGGCCTTCCCTGCCGCGGTCGCCGACTACCGGAACGGCAAGACGGCCGCGATCGGTCGTCTCATCGGCGAGACGATCAAGCGGACGGGCGGACGCGCCAAACCCGAAGCCGTTCGTGAACTGCTGGAACACGCTCTGCGTAGTGAAGAAGGGCCTGCACGTGGCGGACCCGCGTAGCGTGTAGCCCCGGCGACGTCCCGCGTCGCCGGGATCGAAGCGAGGAGTACCGAACCATGGTCGTTGGAGCACAGACGCTCGTCAGGGTCCCGGCAACGACGCCGGAACCGGATCTCTTCTCCGTCGCCGTTCAGCAATTCCACATCGCCGCCGACGTGCTCGGGCTCGAAGACGACATGCGGCGCATCCTCAGCCATTGCCAGCGAGAATTGACGGTCAATTTCCCGGTCGAGATGGACGACGGTTCGGTCCAGGTCTTCACCGGCCACCGGGTCCAACACAACACCGGACCCGGCCCCAGCAAGGGGGGCATCCGTTACCACCAGAACGTCAACCTGCCCGAAGTCAAGGCGCTATCGATGTGGATGACCTGGAAGTGCGCCGTCGTCGAGTTGCCGTTCGGCGGCGCCAAAGGCGGCGTCACCGTCAATCCCAAACTCCTCTCGCAGAACGAGCTGCAAAACCTGACCCGTCGCTACACGGCCGAGATCTCGATCATGATCGGCCCGAACAAGGACATCCCCGCGCCCGACGTCAACACCAACCCCCAGATCATGGCCTGGTTGATGGACACCTACTCCATGAACGTCGGTTACTCGGTGCCCGGCGTCACCACCGGCAAACCCTTGGCGCTCGGCGGGTCGGAAGGTCGCGGCGAAGCGACGGGGCGCGGCTGCGTCTTCGCGATCCAGGAGGCAGCCAGGGTGCGCAGTCTCGACCCCGCATCGTGCACGACCGTCGTCCAGGGTTTCGGCAACGCGGGGTCGGTCGCCGCCCGCCTGATGGCGGAACTCGGCTCGAAGGTGGTCGCCGTCAGCGATTCCCGCGGCGGCATCCATAACCCGGCCGGGCTCAACCTCGAAGCGGTGGCGGCGCACAAGGACCGCACCGGTTCGGTCGTCGGGTTTCCCGAGGCCGAGGACGTGACCAACGCCGAGTTGCTCGAGTTGCCCTGCGACATCCTGATCCCGGCCGCACTAGAAGGCCAGATCGGCGCCCACAACGCGACGCGCATCAAGGCCAAGGTCATCGCCGAAGCCGCCAACGGCCCGACCTCGCCCGAAGCCGACGCCATCCTCTACGATCGCGGCGTCTTCGTCATTCCCGACATCCTCGCCAACGCAGGCGGCGTGACGGTTTCGTACTTCGAATGGGTCCAGGCCATGCAGTGGTTCCCCTGGACCCTGGAGGAGGTCAACGACCGCCTCCGCCAGATCATGAGCAAGTCGTTCCGTGCCGTCTACGACATCGCAGAACGACACGAAGTCCACATGCGCACCGCCGCCCTCGTCCGCGCCATCGACCGCGTCGCCGACTTCACCCGGCTGCGTGGGATCTATCCGTAGCAGCCGCCCTCGCCCCCAACCCCTCTCCCTTCCGAGGGCGAGGGGAGCCCTCCTCCACCAAACGACGCACACGTCGGAGCAACCGCTCCCGCCAGCGCGGTTCCCCCTCTCCCTCGGGACGGAGAAGCCGCGCTGATGGGCACCGCGGGCACGCCGGGCGGTTCCCCCTCTCCCTCGGAAGGGAGAGGGGGCCAGGGGGTGAGGGCACCCTCACGCCGCCGTCTCCATGACCGCCGCCCCACCCGCCTCCACGACATCGCTGCCCGCCTGCACCCTTCCCGCCAACTCTCGCAGCGTCGCGATGTCCGCCTTCAACTCCGCTCCGTCGTCGCCGTGCGGCGTTTCCAGCACCCCCGGCACGCCCTCGAACCGCGGATCGCCGAGCAGGAACTCGAACGGCGCCTTGCCCAAGAAACCCTCGCCGATGTGCGCGTGCCGATCGACGTGGCTGCCCAGCGCCTTGAGCGAATCGTTGAGATGGAACACGTGCACGTTCGCGAATCCGATGATCTCGTCGAACCGCCGCATCGTCTCCTCATAGCCGGCGCGTTCCCGAATGTCGTACCCCGCCGCGAAGACGTGACAGGTATCGAAGCAGACGCCGACGCGCGCCCTGTTCTCCACCAGGTCGATGATCGCGGCGAGCTCCTCGAACGACCGACCGAGCGTGGTCCCCTGACCGGCGGTCGTTTCCAGGAGCAACATCGCCCGCCCGTCCGGCCGTTCGTCGTGGATGCGGTTGATCGCCGCCGCCACCCGGGGGACCGCCGCATCGACGCCGCTCCCCAAATGACCACCGGGATGCGAAACGAGATAGGGAACGTCGAGTTGGTCGCAGCGGTCGAGTTCTTCGCGCAGCGCCAGCCGCGACTTTTCCCACGTCGCCTCGTCTGGCGAACCGACGTTGATCAAGTACGAATCGTGGGCGACCAGGTGACGGATGCCCGTTCGCTCCCGCTGTTCGGCGAACCGGTCGATCACCGCCGGATCGAGCGGTTTCGCCGCCCACTGGTTGGCGTTCTTCGTAAAGATCTGGACCGCCGTCAACGCCAGTTCCTCGGCCCGGACGATCGCCAGATCGCAGCCACCCGCGACCGAGAGGTGCGCACCGATCTCAAGCATCTCAACTCCCTCCGTCTTTCGCCGCCGCGACGATCCGCTCGATCGCGCCGCGATCGAAGCCAACCTGGGCCCTCGTGCCCGCGACCACGATTGGCCGCCTCACCAGCGCCGGATACTCCGACATGAGTTCGACGATCTCGCCATCGGACAAGTTCTTTTCATCCAGGTCGAGTTGCCGGTAGGGTCGACTACGGGTTGCGAGCATCGCCCGCGGCGTGCTGCCGATCCGCGCGAACAGAGCCGTGAGCTCCTCGGTCGATAGTCGATCGTAGAAAAGGTCGCGCTTGGCGACGACAACGCCCTGGTCGGCCAACACCGCCTGCGCGTCACGGCAAGAGCTGCACCGTGAAGAGAGGTACAACTCGACTCCCGACATCGCCTCTCCTTCGCGCCGGGGCGAACAACGGTTCAACTATACACCGAGTGTCCGTACACATCCGGTGTGCTAGGATGCGCGCCGGTCGTCTCGGGACCACGACCGCACCGTGCGGAGGCGGCGGGAGAACGATGCCAGCGTGAACGACGACAACCCGGCACGGGCCTCCTCGCAACAAGGGCCGTCACTTTCCCTCGTCATTCCCGCTTTCAACGAGGCGCATCGCATTCGCCAAACCCTCCAATCGGCGCGGGACTACCTTCAGACCCAACCGTACGAATCCGAAATCCTCGTCGTCGACGACGGCAGTCTCGACCAAACCGGCACCATCGCGGCGGCTTTTGCCGAGGAGCACCCCACCGTTCGTGCCTTGACGATCGTCCACGGCGGTAAAGCCGCTGCCCTGAGGTCTGGCATGGCCGCCGCCACCGGCGACTTGATCGCGTTCTCAGACGCCGACCTCGCCACGCCGCTGCGCTATCTCGGCGACTTCAGACGCGCCGTTATCGGCGGCGACGACGTGGTGATCGGTTCCCGTGAGGGACAGGGCGCCGTCAGGATCGATGAGCCGTTCTATCGCCACTGGATGGGCCGCGCCTTCAACCTGCTCGTTCGGGTCCTCTTACTGCCGGAAATCCAGGACACGCAATGCGGATTCAAGCTCTTTCGGCGGGAGGCCGCGCTCCACATCCTCGACCGCGCACGCCTCTATCGCGAGAGCGACGCCTCCGTCCACGGGCCGCGCGTGACCGCCTTCGACGTCGAGTTGCTGGTTGTCGCCCGCCGCCTGGGATACCGCGTCCGCGCCGTCCCCGTCGCCTGGACCTACGGCACCCAGAGCAAGGTCAATCCCATCTGGGACACATTGCATAACCTCGCCGACGTCCTTCGCGTCAAGTGGAACGACCTCCGCGGTCGCTACGACTGACCGCGACCCCTTACACCGATCCCCACCATTTGTCCCATGGGCAGGGCGGCGATGAGCGTCTATCGTGAGCAAGGCGGCTGTGGCGCCAGATTTCGGGTGGGGGCGAACAGGGTGGAAGGGGACATGCGGGAATTCCCGCTGGCGGAGATCCTGCAATTCATCTCGCTCGGTTCGCGAACCGGGGTGTTGGAGATCGTTCGGCGAGACGGCGTCTACGGCGTCATCTTTACGTCCGGGACGATCACCGGTCTCACCGCCGACGGCTGGACGCTGGCCCAGGAACTCCGCGACTCGAACTTGCTCCCACCCGAGGTCCTGACCGGGCTCCTCTCCGTCAACACCACGATCCAGGACTTGCGCGCGGCGATCCTCACCGGCGGCTACATGACCGCCGACGAATGGACCGCCTTCGTCTCCCGTCAGGTCGAACGTCTCCTCTATTCGCTGTTCGACGTCCGCGACGGTCGCTTCCGCTTTCGCCAGTCCGCCACCGGCGATGGCCAATGGTTGCCCGTTCGCGTTTCGGCCGACCGCGCCGTGCTCGAAGGGACCCGCTGGAGCGAGACCTGGGCCCGTGCGGCCGAGACCATCCCCTCCCGGCAGACGCGGTTCGAACGCACCGGTTCGGTCCCCCGCCAGTCCGTTCGGGTCAGCCCGACGCAGTGGCGGGTTTACGTCGCCTGCGCCGAGACGGGCAATCTGATGCAACTTGCCGCGCGTTCGGTGCTGGCCGAGGTCGAGGTCATCGAGTCTCTCCAATTCCTGATGAGCTGCGGTCTCCTCCGCCGCGTCGACGCCTGAGGCCCCGCGGCGCAATTGTTCCGACGGTACCGTGTCCGTATACTGACCATGACGTACCGAAGTTAGTACATTCGGGTCACCGCGAAGCCCACCTTTGGCCCGCTTCCCGCGCTACGCTGAACGAAACCAGTGCCGCTCTCCCCGAAGGCGCTGATGCGTGCGGATCGACGTCGTGTCGGGAGTCAAGAGAATCGTGGATCCTCGCGCAACGACCTCAGCGGTCGACAAGCTGGCCGCCCTCCTCGACGAGGCGAGGCGCGAGCTTTCCTCGACGGAGGCCCGGATCGGCCAGTTGCTGGAACGAGCCAGCGAAATCGCGGCGGTGGCCGCCCAGGAACAGACAGAACTCCAACGCTTCCTCGAGGAGTTTGCGCTCGAACCGACCGTCTACAATCGGCAGCCGCGCGTCGATCGCGGGACCGGTCCCCTCTTCGACATCGACGCCATGCGCGCTGGGGCCCAGGACCTGGCTGCCGAAGTCGCGCGCTCCGTCGCGCTGCGTGGCAATCTTTCCAGCGTCGTCCAGATGATCCAGCTCAGTCAGGACCAACTGTCCCAGGACCACGCGTTCTATTCGGTCCAGGAGACGGCCGACATCCGCCTGCAACAGGCGATGAACTCGGCCCGCGAGGACGAACGCCGGCGCCTCGCCCGCGAAATCCACGACGGGCCGGCCCAGGTCCTCACCAACGCCATCTACGCCATCCAGATCGCCGAACAGGTCGCGCGACGGGCGCCCGATCAGGTCGCCGAGGAACTCTCGCGCGTCCGCGACCTCCTCAAAGACGGCGTGACCGAAATCCGCCGCTTCATGTTCGACCTGCGACCGACCATGCTCCAAGACCACGGTCTCTCGCCGACGCTGCGTCGCTACGTCGAAGACTACAATCGCTTCTTTGCCAAGCGCATCCAACTGAAGGTGGCCGAGCCGCTTCCGGCCTTGACACCGGAGCAAGAATTAACGATCTTCCGCATCGTCCAGGAGGCATTGCAGAACGTCCACAAACACGCCGGAGTCGATGCCAGCGCGTCGATTGCGCTCAGTCATGAGGAGGCCTGGCTCAATCTGGTGATCGCCGACACCGGCCGCGGTTTCGACCCGAAGGGGGTCGTCGCGCGGCCGGGAACCGGTGCCGGTCTGCCGGGGATGCGCGAACGCGCTAAACTCGCCGGAGCCGATTTGGTCGTTACCAGCGCCATCGGCGCCGGGACGACGATCGAATTGCGGATGCGCCTTCGCGGCCAGACGGGCTCGCTCGGCACCGCGACGTTGCAGTGAACTGAGGGGGAAAACCGTGAATCGCATCCAGGTCTTGATCGTCGACGATCACCCGCTCTTCCGGCGCGGCGTCCGGTGGAGTCTGGAAGCCGAGACCGACATCCTCGTCGTCGGCGAGGCCGGCGACGGCCAGACCGCCGTCCAGATGGCGGACATGCTCGTCCCCGACGTCGTCTTGATCGACATCAACATGCCCCAGATGAGCGGGCTCGAAGTGACGCGCATCCTCAAGCGCCGCCACCCCCAAACCGGCGTCATCATCCTGACGATGCACGAGGACGACGAGCAACTCTTCCACGCGATCCGCGTCGGCGCCGCCGCCTACTGCACCAAGGACGTCGAGGCCGAGGAGATCGTCAAGCTCATTCGGCGCGTCGCCCGCGGCGAATATCTGATCAACGAGAACGTGCTGTCCCGCCCCTTTGTTGCCTCCCGCGTCCTCGATCAGTTCCGCGAACTCTCGCAAATGGAGCAGGCCACCGACGGCGTCTTCTCCCCGCTCACCCCGCGTGAGGTGGAGATCCTCGACTGTGTCGCCCAGGGCAACAGCAACAAGGAGATCGCCCGCATCCTCAACATCTCCGATCAAACCGTCAAGAACCACATCACGTCGATCCTCCGCAAACTCGCCGTCAACGACCGCACCCAGGCCGTCATCTATGCCCTGCGCCACGGCTGGATTCGTTTGAACGAAGAAGCCGCCCAGGAAGCCCGGTAAGCCGCTCGTTCCCTACGTCACTCCCGGCCCTACGGCGCGTTGCAAAGGAGTCGGTTCCGCCCCTCCAGGACGACGTTGTCCGACTTTTCTGGGATGCTCTCCTGGTGGTGCCACCTCGAACCGTGCGTGCCATGCCCTACCGCCTCGCGAACTGGCGTTCAAGCTCGCCCTGCGTCAGGTGCAGCATCGTCGGCCGGCCATGACCGCAGGCCCGCGGATGGCGCGTCCGCTCCAATTGGGCGACCAACTCGCGCATCTCGGGTAGCGACAACGCCTGGCCCGCCCGGATCGAGGTGTGGCAGGCGGCGCTGATCGCGACCGAATCGAGCCACGACCCGCCGGCGCCGCCGTCTGCCAATTCGCGCAGGATCAGCTTGAACCGGTCCGCCACGTCTACCCCACGCACGATTGCCGGCACCGCCCTAATCACGACCGCACCCTCGCCGAACGCCTCCGTCTCGAACCCGATCTGCCGAAGCTCGTCTGTCGATCTTTCGAACACGGCCAACTCGTCCGGCGAGAGATCGATCACCAACGGGTCGAGGAGCGATTGTCGATCCACCGATTGCTCGGCGAGCTGCCCGAGGATCTTTTCGTACATGACCCGCTCGTGCGCCGCGTGCTGATCGATCAGATACAGGCCCTCCGGTCCCTCCGCGATGATGTACATCGAGGCCACCTGACCCAAGACCCGCAGGATCGGCAAACCGGAGGGGTGTGACTCTGGTCCCTTGGCGACCCCGTTTTCCTTCGGTTCAGACCCGACATCATTGTGCGGAACCGGCACGATCGGGATCGCCGTCTGACGCTCCGCCGATGCGGCCGGCAAGAACGAGACGCGCGGCAATTCGTCCCGCGGCGCCCGCGCCAGGGCGGCGTGCGCCGACCGCTGGACGGCTCGACAGACTGCCCGCTCGTCTACGAACTTGACCTCGGCCTTGGTCGGATGGACGTTGACGTCGACCGCGGTCGGCTCGACCGCAATCTGGATCAACGCCAAGGGGTGTCGACCGACCATCAACAGACTGTGGTACGCCTCCTCCAGCGCGAACGCCAACGCCCGATTTTGAATCCACCGGCCATTGACGAAGAAGACGAGCCCTTGCCGATGCGACCGCGTCAACGTCGGCGCGCCGATCCACCCCGCGACGTTCACACCTGGTATCGCGGCGCTCGGTTCGAGCGGCTCCAACGGAATCGCCGCTGCTCCGACGTCCAAACCGAGCGCGCCGGCCGCGGCCGCAATCGCCTCCCCCCCACCGTCGGTCGTGAAAACCCGGCGACCGTCGATCGTGAACGAAAACGCGACGCTCGGGTAGGCCGCCGCGTACGCTTCGACCGCCCGTCCGATGTAACCCGACTCCGTCGCCGCCAGACGAAGGAACTTGCGCCGCGCCGGTACGTTGCCGAAGAGGTCGCGCACGGTCACGGTCGTCCCGATCGGCGCGGCGATGGGTTGCGGCGCGCAGGCATTGCCGAACTCGACCTGCATCAGCGCCCCGGTCGCGGCGTTTTGCGCCCTCGTGCGGATCGTCAGTGAGGAGACCGCGCCGATGCTCGGTAGCGCTTCGCCGCGGAACCCGAGCGTGCTCAAGCGATCGAGATCGTCGAACGTGGTGAGCTTGGACGTCGCGTGCCGCTGCACCGCCAGCGGCAATTCCGCCAACGGGATACCGCGCCCGTCGTCGGCGACTTCGATCAGGTCGATACCGCCACCCGCGATCTCGACCCGAATCCGCGTCGCGCCGGCATCGAGCGCGTTTTCCAGCAACTCTTTCGCCGCCGACGCCGGTCGCTCAACGACCTCGCCGGCCGCGATCTTGCCGATGGTGTCGTGGGCAAGCAGTCGGATGCTCATCGAGCGGTTGGACGTCCCGCGGCGGAGCGAACGGGCTGAGCGACGTTGCGACAGATGCTACCACCTCACCGGCTCATCACGGCAGCACAACCGTTCCCCGCCGATGCACCGAGACAAAAGGACTGTCCGTTTCGAAGAACCGCCAGGGCGCCTCGACCGCCTTGCTGATCCCGATGCGACGACTCGCCGACACCGAGACCGGTCCCGCACCGTGGCCGATCCAGAGACGATCACTCGCGGTGACATCCACGCCGTGGTCGTCGAGGGCGATCCCCAACGCCTGGCAGAGTCGACCCGGCCCGGAACACAGAAGCCGCTTATCTTCGATTCCCCGCCGCGCCCGCATCACCTCGAGACCCGCGATCGGTTCGAGTGCCCGAATCAGCACCGCACCCGCCACTCCCTCCGGCTCGGTGACCACGTTGAGCATCGCGTGCAACCCCATCGACCGGTAGACGTAGGCGATTCCCGGCGGTCCGAACATCGCCAGCACTCGGCCCCGCCTCAAACGCGCCGCGTGCGAGGCCAGGTCTGACGAATCGAGGTACCCTTCGACCTCGACGATCCTCCCGCTCGCCTCGCCGCCGGTCAACGATGTCTGGACCACGCAGCCGAGGAGCGAGCGCGCCACCTCCAGCGTCGGTCGCGCGAAGAATTCCCGGTTCAGCCGCGTCCGCGCTTCAGCCGCCAATCTCGTCCAACCGCCGGCGCAGGACCTCGATCTTCTCCGTCGCCAGCGCGAGCTTTTGCCGCACGCCGTCGACGACGTGCTCAGGCGCCTTCGCGACGAATCCTTCGTTCGCCAACTGCCCCGAGAGTCGGATCTGCTCGCCCTTCGCCACGTCGAGTTCCCGCCGCAGTCGCGCCCGCTCGACCTCGAGATCGACCAGCCCCGCCAGCGGCAGCACCGCGACGACGTCCGAAGCCACCGCCACGATCGCCTGCTCCGTCGCCTCGGCAGCGCCGTCGGCGAATCGCAACTGATCGTCCGCGATCCTCGCCAGGAATCCGATCTCTCGGCGTGCAGCCTGAAACGCCGGTCTCCGCTCGCCCGCGTACACGTCGGCCGCGATCCACCGTCCGGGTTCCACGTTCGCCTCGGCCCGCGCATTGCGGATCTTGGTCACCAGGTCCATCAGCACCGACCAATCCGCTTCGGCAGTCCGGTCTCGCTTGGCCGCTTCCGGCCACGGCGCCACGATCAGCGCATCACCGGCATGCGGCAGGACCTGCCAGAGCGCCTCCGTCGCGAATGGCATGAACGGGTGGAGCAGGCGCGTGGTTCGCTCCAGGAGGTACGCCAGAGTCTGGGCGACCGGCTGCCGTTCCAACTCCGTCCCGCGGAGGCGGACTTTCACCGCCTCGATGTACCAGTCGCACAACTCCGACCAGACGAAATCGCGCAACTGCCGCCCCGCCTCGCCGTACAGGTGGTTTCCGAGGAGTTGGGAAACTTCGCCGGTGATCCAATCGAGCCGGCTCAGGATCCAGCGATCCGCCAGCGCCAGATCGGCACTCGGTCGCACCGGACCATCCGTCCCGATCTCGATACCCGCCTCGCCGATCGGTCGCAATGCGAACCGTGTGGCATTCCACAGCTTATTGACAAAATTCCGGCTCGACTCCACCAACTGCATGCTCAACCGCATGTCGAGTCCCGGCGAGCCCTGCGTCACGAGCGCGAAGCGAAGCGCGTCCGCCCCGTACTCCCGCGTGATCTCGGTCGGATCGAGCACGTTGCCCTTGGTTTTGCTCATCTTGGCGCCTACCGCATCGCGGACGGTGCCGTGGAGGTAGACGGTATGAAACGGCAATTCTCCCATCACTTCCAGTCCGAAGAAGACCATCCGCGCCACCCAGAAGAAGAGAATCTCGTAGCCCGTCTCCATCACCGACGACGGGTAAAACCGCTGGAGTTCCCGCGTCTCCGCCGGCCACCCCAACGTCGAAAAGGGCCACAACCCCGAGCTGAACCAGGTGTCGAGCACGTCCGGATCTTGTTCGACGTGCCCCCCACAGACCGGACACGCCAGCAGCGTCTCTTCCTCCGTCACGATCGTCTCGCCGCACCCCCGGCAATACCAAACGGGAATCCGATGCCCCCACCAAAGTTGCCGCGAGATGCACCAATCGTGGATGTTCTCCAACCAATTCAGGTAAACGCCTTTGAACCGCTCCGGCACGAACGCCAGCCGTCCGTCCTTCGCCACCGCAATCGCCGGTGCCGCCAACGGTGCCATCTCGACGAACCACTGCGTGCTCAACATCGGCTGCACGACGGTATTACACCGCTCGCAATGCCCCACCGCGTGCGCGTGCGGTTCCACCTTGACGAGCGCCCCATCGGTTTCCAGGCGAGCAACGACCGCCGTCCGGGCCTCATCGACCGGCAGCCCCGCGAACGGCCCCGCCTCCGCGTTCATCGTCCCGTCGAGGTTCAGCACGTTCAGGAATGGCAACCCGTGTCGTTTTCCGATCTCGAAGTCGTTCGGGTCGTGCGCCGGTGTCACCTTCACGGCCCCCGTCCCGAACGACGAATCGACGGCCTCATCCGCCACAACCGGGATCAACCGCCCGAGAATCGGCAACCGCACCTGCTTGCCGATCAAGTGCCGATACCGTTCGTCCCCCGGGTGCACCGCCACTCCGGTATCGCCGAGCATCGTCTCCGGCCTCGTCGTCGCTACGACGATCGCTTCGGTCGCGTCTGTCCGGGGGTACCCTTTGGGTCCCGTCCGTCCATCTTCGGCGACCGAATAGGCGATATGCCAGAGATTACCGTTCTCCTCACGATGGATGACTTCCAGATCGGAGAGCGCCGTCATGCAGCGCGGGCACCACGAGATCAAGCGCTCACCCCGATAGATCAACCCCTTGTCGTAGAGCCCCTTGAAAACCTTCCGCACGGCCGCCGACGGTCCAGGATCCATGGTGAAGACAAACCGCGACCAGTCGCACGACGCCCCCAGAATCCGCATCTGCTCGCGAATTCGCCCGCGTGTGCTGTCCATGTACGTCCAGACCCGTTCCAAGAATTCGTCGCGCCCCAGGTCGTGCCTGGTCAGCCCTTCGGCCGCCAGCATCTTCTCGACCACCCATTGCCCGCCGATGCCCGCGTGATCCGCTCCCGGCACCCAGAGCGCCGGGTCCCCCATCATCCGATGCCACCGGATCATGATGTCCTGGAGCGCCACGAACAGCGCATGTCCGATGTGCAACTCGCCCGTCACGTTGGGCGGCGGCATGATCACGACGAACGGCGCCCGATCCTCCCGTTCGTTCGGCGCGAAGTACCCCGCCTCATCCCACCGATCGTACAGACCGCGCTCCACCTCCGCCGGATCGAATGCGGGCGCCAGTTGCCGCTCGATTTCCGCCACCATCTCATCCTCCAGGAAACCGGGGAGGAGTGAGGCGCAAGGCCCAGGGATCCGTTGACTCGGTCCTCAGTCCTCAGTCCTCAGTCCCAAATACAAAACGCCCGCCGTTGCGCTCTGGGCGCAAGGACGGGCAACCCGCGGTACCACCTTGCTTCGACGACCCCGCCCGGAGGCATGGCGACCGCCGCACTCGGGCGCGCTATCGGGCGCTAACCGGGCGAGCCTACCCGCGACACCAATGATCGCTTCGACCCACCACCTCGCGAGCGACTTCGGCGGTCGGATTGCCGTCCGGGACTCTCAATCGGCGATCCCGTTCCCTGTCGGTTCCGCGTCCGCCTACTCCTCTCGGTCGTCGGCGACTGTGTGGGATTCTCGCACCGCCCTGTACGTTCTGTCAACTTGCCGAGTTGACAGAGTTGCCGTGCGATCGCTATAGTCAATCGTGCGTAGTCCATGGTACTTTTCGGAGACGGTGATTGTCGGTGCAGACATTCGCTTGCTCCGATCGATCGGATAGCCAATCGAACGCGGGGAAAACTCAGGGATTCGGGACGCAACAGCGCCGTTCGCACCGAACTCGCATGACCCATCGATTCGGCCCGCCTGCTCCCTCCCGAATCCCGACCGTCCACCAAGCGTGATGACTCCTGAACCTGACGTCCTCTCCGACGGTCGGATGAGGTAGGCGCGACGTAGCGCACGCGGAGGGAGTAGAACATGCGCAGCGGTCACGATCGGTCGCAGTCCGTAGGTCTCGGTTCTGGCGGCATCAACCGGAGACAGCTCTTGCGGGGAAGCGCCGCCCTCGTCGCGGCCCCCGCGTTTCTCCGGCTGACTTCGCGGTCCGCGTTCGCCCAGGACGACATCCCGATCGCCAAATCGAGCGCCAAAGTCAACGGCAAACTCTCCGTCCTCCAGGACCAGGACTTCCACCCCGACCACAACGCCTTCCTCAAGGCCCAGATCGAAGCCTTCTGCCAGTTCCAGGGCTGGGACTACGAGGTGACCGACGTCGCCGGCTTCCAGGGCGGCGGCGACCTCAACCAGAAACTCGTCGCCAGCGTCCAGGCCGGCAACGCCGCCGACCTCCTGATCAAGGACCACCAGGTCCGCCAACTCCAGTTCCTCGGCGTTCTCGAACCGACGACCGACCTCACCACCGAGATGATCGGTCTCTACGGCGACACGACCCCCGAGATGACGAACACGTCTAATTTCGACGACCAGTGGTGGAGCGTTCCCTTCTTTACCCGCGCCGGCGGTTGGTACGTCCGCAAGGACGTCCTCGGTGCGGCGGGCGTCGATCTGACCGCCGGGTTCAACTCCCTCGATCAGCGCCGTGACGCCGCCTTGATGGTCTCAGATGCAGCCAAACAAATGTGGGGCTGGGGGCTGACCGTCAATCGCTCGGGCGATGGGACAGCCTTCGTCCAAAACACGCTTTACGACTTCGGCAGCAAGATCCAGGACGAAACCGGCGAAGTCGTCACCTTTAACTCGCCGGAGTCGATCGCCGCCCTCGAATGGTTGAAGGAGACCTACACCGGCGAGCAGTGGAGCAAGATGCTGCCGCCGGGAATCGGCGCCTGGACCGACACCGACAACAACCAGGCGTTCCTGGCGGGCACCCTCGCCTGCACGCAGAACGCCGGTACGATGTACGCGAAAGCCGTCTTCGACAAGGTTCCCTTCGCCGGCGAGATCGCCTGGATGCCGTACCCGCAGCGCAACTCCGACAACGCCTACATCGACCTCATGGGCGGCACCAAGTTCCATGTTATCAAGGGCACGAAGAACAAAGACGCCACCTCCGACCTCATCCGCCACCTGCTGACTCAACCTGTCCAGGAAAAGATCTGGACGATCTCGCAGTCCTACGCGCTGCCGGCCTACAAGAACGGCTGGGCCCACGAGCTCATCCAGTCGGTCGACAACTCCAAGCGCGCCGAACCGGTCGTCTGGAACGAAGCCGGTTTCACCGGTCTCCGCTGGCCCGGTCCCTACAACGCCGCCGTCGACTCCGTCGGCGGCAGCAACGATCACACGGACATGATGGCCGAAGTCTTGCAGGGCGGCGACATCGCCAAGATCGTCGAGGACTACCACAAACGCTGGGTCCAGATCTGGCAAGACTTCGGTCTCAAGGGCGAGTAATCGAGCGGCCCCCACCCCCGACCCCTCCCCCAACCTTAGGGGAGGGGAGACGACCGTTCTCCCCCTTTCCCCCTCCTGGAGGGGGAAAGGGGGCAGGGGGATAGGGGGGCCTGGCCGTCCACCACCCACGACACAGGGAGCAGACACGCCATGGCCATCCAGATCGCACGACCAGCCAAACTTGCCCCCGCCGCCCCCCGCACCGGTGCGTTCTGGAAACACTCGCGCCGCACGCTTGGTCGGGATTGGCCGGTGGCCTACCTGTTTGCCCTCCCGATGGTGCTGCTCCTGTTCGGACTGATCGGGTACCCGATCGTCCGCGCCCTCATCCTCAGCTTCTACAACGTCACCGGCATCACCAACCGCGGTTGGTACGGGCTCACCAACTACGAGCGCCTCTGGACCGACTCCCGCTTCCGCGAATCGGTGATGATCACCTTCCGCTTCGCCATCATCTCCGTCTTCTTCAAATTCCTGATCGGTCTCGGCGCCGCCCACCTGCTCAGCTACAAACGCCTCCACTTCCGCAGCATCCTCACCGGTCTCGTCCTCCTCCCCTGGATCGTCCCCGAAATCGTCGCCGCCATGACCTGGCGCGGTCTCTACGACCCCATTTTCGGCGGTCTCAACGCCCTCCTCATGAAACTCGGGCTGATCGACAAAGGTATCGGCTGGCTCAGCGACTACAACCTCGCGCTCCCTTCCATCATCGCCGTCAACGTCTGGAAGGGCATCCCGTTCTTCACCATCATCTTCCTCGCCGGGATGAAGGCGATCGACCGCGAGCTCTACGACGCCGCCGCCGTCGACGGCGCCAACCCCTGGCAACGCTTCCTCGTCGTCACCCTCCCCGGTCTCCGCTACGTCATCATCGTCGCCTGTCTCCTCTCGCTGATCTGGACCCTCAACGCCTTCGGTCTCGTCTTCATCCTCACCGGCGGCGGTCCCGGCGGCACCACCCGCATCTTCTCGATCCTCGCCTACGAATACGCGATCGGCTCCCTCCGCTACAGCGCCGGCGTCGCCGTCGCCATGTCCGTCGTCCCCGTCCTCCTCGTCCTCATCATCATCCTCGGCCGCTACCTCCGCGCCGACACCGACACCCCAACCGAGCGCCACGGCCTCTTCTCAACCATCGCTTGGGCAATCGGTCTCCCCTTCCGCCTCGTCGGCAGACTCATCGGATTCGTCCTCTTCACCATCGCCCGCCCGATCGAATGGGCCTTCAGCACCGTCGCCAACACCGCCCATACCGCCTACCTCCGCGGCAACCCGGACCGCGAGCGCTCGTTCCGCCGTCTCAACGGCCGGCTCCTCGATATCTTCGTCTACTCCGCCCTCGGCATCGTCCTGCTCTTCCTCCTCTTCCCCTTCTACTGGGTCGTCGTCACCGCCTTCAAAACCGACAACCAGATCCGCACCTTCGATTCCGTCTTCTGGCCCTCACCCTGGACCACCGAAAACTTCCGCTACATGCTGCAAGAGACCTCGTTCCCCCGCTGGTTCTGGAACACCGTCCAGGTCGCCGCGGTCAGCACGCTCATCTCCGTCTTCGTCGCCGCTTTCGGCGCGTACGCCCTCGTTCGCCTCCGCTGGCGCGGCGCGGGCGTCATGTCGACCTCGATCCTCTTCGCCTACCTGATGCCGACCGTCATGCTCTTCATCCCCCTCTACCGCATCTTCACCGAACTCCACCTCATCAACCGTCTCGGCGTCCTCATGGTCGCCTACCCCGCCTTCGGACTCCCATTCGCCTGCTGGCTCCTGATGGGCTACTACCGATCCATCCCGAAGGAACTCGAAGACGCCTCCCTCCTCGACGGCGCCAACCACTTCCAGACGTTCTGGCGTATCATCCTCCCCCTCACCACCCCGGCCCTCTTGACCGTCGCCCTCTTCGCCGTCACCAACGCCTGGAACGAGTTCCTCTTCGCCTTCGTCTTCATCACCCCGGAATCGTCGAGGACCCTTCCCGTCGGACTCGGCAACATGGTCATCGGCGACATCTTCCCCTTCGGCCACATGTTCGCCGCCAGCATCATGACTGCCGTCCCCGTCACCATTATCTACGCCCTCGCCCAACGCTTCATGGTCGAAGGCTTGACCGCGGGATCGGTGAAGGGGTAGTCGCACCACTCGACCCGAATCCAAGCCTCAAGAGGGATTTTCAGTGCTCAGTCGGACCGGGGATCGCCGAAGGGGAGTCCGATCGGCGTCCCTTCGGTAACGGCGCCCAGCCAGCGAAAGGATGCGCATGCTCGATCCCTCCCTGGGAGCCCTGCTCGACCGGTTCGAAGCGGCCGTCCTCGCCGACCCCTCGGTCCTCGGCGTACTCTACACGGGCTCCCTCGGTCGCGGTACCGCCGACCGCTACTCCGACCTCGACCTCGACGTGTGGCTCGCCGACGATGCCTTCGCCGACGTGCCAGCCAAGACCTGCGACCTCCTCGCCGTGCTCGGGACGGTCGAGTGGTCGATGGACGTGGCGCCGGCGTGGACGCACGCGATGGTGGGCCCCGACTGGCGCCGCGTCGACCTCCACCTGCGAAAGCAGGGCGACGCGGAACCCTGGCACGGTTTCGTCGGCGCCCGGATCGTCAAGGACGTCGACGGCACAATGGCGCGTCTGGTCGCGGCATCGGTCCCGGAAGACGTGACCCCGACCTGGGAGGAGGCGCGAGAGACGGTCATGGGGGCGATCGGCGACCAAATCTACGCGGCTGTCAACAACGCCCGAGGCGCGATCTGGGAGGCGGCGGGCAATGTGACCTCCAACGCGGCGATGCTCTACGAGTTGCTGGCGAGGATGCGCGGCCGTCGCTCATACGGTTTCCGCCACGCCGAGTCGCTCCTCTCGCCGACCGAACAGACGTTGATATTGGCAACCTGGCCGTCGGCGCCCGCCCGCTCCGAGGTTCGCCGCGCCGCCCGAGCGCTCTGGACGTGGACGCGCCACGTCTGGGATGAAACCGAACGATGTTTGGAACGGTCCCTCAATATGACCATCAACGAGTCAGAATTGCTGGCTGCGATCGATGCCCTGTACGACGATGCGACCCAATCGTCAGACACCGAGTAGCCGGCTGAGGTTCGACTGTTCCCTCGCCTGCCGACCGTTGTCCGCGCGGCGGTTGCCCGCACCATCTCCCAATGCGTCAATACCGATTTCACTGCGCCTCTGGATCCGTCGCCGCCGCCTCTCATGACGTGCGGATCATCCGCATCTCTCCGCTGCAATACCACACGTGCGCGCCGACCGCGAAACGCACCGGTGCCTCGGTGACCCATGCGTTCGCGCCGCCGACCAACCCGACCGACGGGTCGACGGCCAAGACGGCGGCCGGTATCTGGCTCGTCACCCGTGCCTCGGTCACCGCACCAGTACCGGTCCTGTCGGCGCATTTGCGCGTCGCAGGCATTGGTGCCCAGCCACACGAACGTCGCGGCTGCCTCGGCAATCGGGTCCCCCATACACGCCGGCCGCCCATCGCTGTCCGCCTACGATTGAAGCGGCCCCGAGTCGGGACGACTGTTGAGACGCATCCATGCCAGCAGAACCAGGAGACGCACGCAGGCACCCGTCCCCGCAACACGTCGACGAGAAAAGGTGCACAATCGATGACCGACACCGACAAACGAGGACCAGATCGTCACCGCTATCCCGACTCTTCGATCCCATGCCATCTTGGCGTTGCGGCAGCGGCATCCCGACCCATCCGGGCCCCGCCGGGAACCGGGGCAGGACTGAACCCACTCCGCTCAACCTTGATCGTCGCCGCCACCCCCGCCGCCGTCGTCGTCGTCGTCATCGTCGTCGTCATCGTCGTCACCGCCCGAGCCACCGATGAAGTCCCACTCCTTGTCGGCGGGGCCGCGCCCGAGAAACTGGTAGACGATCGGCAGAAAGACCCCTCGCGTATACCCCTCGAAACCACCGGCCCAGGCGTAACACGCCGAGCAACTCGGAACCCCGCCGATGACGTAGGCTCCCGCGATGGCGTGTTGGAGATCGTCGCTCGCGACCACCACGGCAACCTGATCGCCGAGCGCGTCCTGGCCGGCATCGGCGCAGACGATCGGCAACGCGACCCCAGCCGGCGACACCTCGCGAATCCCGCCGGCGGCAACCGCCAGCGCGGTCTCACCGACCCCGTCCATCGCCGTGCTGAGAAACGCCGCATCGCCGTCGGGAGCGACGAGCAGCACCGACGGCGGCTCGACCCAATACGGCTGCTGGGTCGTGTACAGCGCCCAATTCGGGGGCCGCGTGAAGTAGATCGCCGGAAACGTCGGGTGCACGTACGACAACCAGTTGGCCCCAGGTTGCGCCTGCAACAGGGGAACTGGCGGCCGACCATGCCCGAACGCCCAGAGCGCCTGCACCCCCCAATCGTCGACCCCACATCTCCCCGACAGCGCGACGCTCTCCGCCGAGGGCGTCGGCGTCACCGCCTTGGCAGCCCGCCCCACGCCAACCGTCGCCATCCCTGTCGCGACACCAAGACATCGAAGCAAGACCCGCCGAGACAACCTCTCTCCGGATCGATCGGCACGATACCTACCGACATCGCGGACCACGGACCCCATGATCGACCTCCTCTCGCACCCGCACCCTCCTCCACCATAGCCACCAACCCTTCCCAAACCGTTCCCATCCCGTAGCAAACACCACAAACGCGATCGCGCGGCTCCCTGACTCCGACCGGCCCTGCCCGCACGACACCGCGAGGGCGGACACGAAGGTCCGCCCTCGCAAATCCGACCCTATCGACCGCACAAGGCCACGCACGCGGCCGGAGACACGGAGAACCCGCCCCGTGCCCTTCCACCTCTACTTCCTTGCCGCCTTGCCGCCTCGCCGCCTACGCCCGCGCTGCCTCCTCCAACCTCGCCACCTCGATCTTGCCCATCTGCGGCATCGCCTGCATCACCCGGTTCGCCTTCGCGCGATCCGGGTCCCCCAGGAGCTCCATCAGGCGACGCGGCACCACCTGGCACGACAACCCGATCGCCCACCTTGCTCGATCGACTACGAGCGCCGCGAAACCCTCGCTTGACGTCTATGCCGTGTCGGTCTACCTTTGCTGCGGGTGACGGCCGTGGGAACCGCGAAGTCCGGCGAGGGGAGCGGAGGTGAGCGCGCCGCGGATTCGATCCTTCTACCGAATCGCGACGGCGTTCCCCCCACCAGATGGCGACTACCGGACTCAGCGCCAAAAGCGCGGCGACTACCCGCCCACCCTTCCGGCGGACCTGCGCGAATCTTGGGACCACGGTCTGTCGGCGTTCGATATCGAGGACGCGGCGGTGGCGCAGGCGAAAGGAGCCCGCGGACGCTTGGGCAACCTCATCGTCCGCTACGACATCCCCGAAGGCGCGGGGATCGCCTGGCAGCAAACCGGACGCAATCCGCGACACCACGACCTGTTCGGCGACTTCGAAGAACTCAAACGGTACCTGTCGGACGACTACATCATCATCGAGTAGGTCGACGGCAAAGGAAGTAGACGACAATGGCCTACCATCTCTGGGACGTTGGCACCCGCTTTTACTACGGACAGTTCGACGACGAGGCGGAGGTCATGACCCTCGTCCGCTCCCTGATCGACCACTACGGCCGCGACTACGCCGCCGACCTTGAATTGATCGTCGGCGAGGGCGGCGACGACAACCTCACGGGTGCCCCCCTTGCCGAAAGGGCATACTCCAAGGAATTGACACCGAGACTCGCCCATGCCTCAGGGAACTGAGTGGTTCCCTTCCCTTACCCCGACCCGTCGCTTCGAGCAGGACGGCAATAGTCTCTCCAACAAGTGCGACGCGCCGCGAGTCTCGGCTCGCGGCGCGTCGCACTTCGCATCAATCCCTTCAAGTCACTGGCCCCGAGAACAACGGACCGTGACATCCAGAACGTTTCCCACCTCGCCTCCACTCCCCGCCCTCTCCCGCCTTCCGCCCTACCCGGCCGCTGCCACTTCCAACTCCGCCACGTCGATCATGCCCATCTGCAACATCGCCTGCATCACCCGGTTCGCCTTCGCGCGGTCCGGATCGCCGAGCAACTCGATGAGGCGGCGCGGCACCACCTGCCATGACAACCCGTACTTGTCCTTCAGCCACCCGCACTGGCTCGGCTCGCCGCCTTCGACGAGCTTGCCCCAGAAATAGTCCACCTCCGCCTGATCCTCGCAGTCGATCTGGAACGAGAACGCCTCCGTGAACTTGAACTCCGGCCCGCCGTTCAGCGCCCTGACCTCCTGCCCGTCGAGCCGGAACGAGACGACCACGACCGTCCCCGGCTCGCCCGGCCCGCCTTCGTACCGATTGACCTCCAGCACCTCCGAATTCTTGAACACCGACACGTAGAAGTTCGCCGCCTCCTCCGCCTGGTTATCGAACCACAAGAACGGCGTGATTTTCTGACCCATGCTCGTCTCCTATCCGTCGTCATCCAACCGTCCGTGGAGGCCGATTTTCGACCTCACGATCTTGTCGATCGGGGTTGCGCGATTTCGACAATCGGATGGGAAGATTGTTCCACCTCCCGCTCATGCGGCGTGTCCATCACAGAACGGCCATGCATCTTCGATGCCCATCGCAACCTGCCGCGCCCAACGGAGCTTTGGGGTCGCCGCACGCCCGCCAAACACGCGTCCCACGAGTTGGAGACCGCGTGAGTCAAAATCCCCTCAAGGTGCCTTACAGTTGAGGGTAACCGCCCGTTAGTTGCTGCCCGCCCGTCGCCGGCAACCAGACCGAGCAGGTGTTGCGCCAACCGATCGAGAGCCGGTAGCTCTTGGGCTGGCCCAGCGTGAAGACGTAGGCGAGCGCCGATTTGATCTGATCCGTTGTGTACTGGCTGTTGGGATCGATGATGTCGTTCCAAACATAGGTGAGCTCGAAGTCGACCCGAGCCCCGGCGCCCTGCTCCTCGACCTTTGGCGGCACGAAGGGATTTCGATTCGGGACCAGTTCCCTGTGCGGCCCCTGAAATTGCGTGACCTCGCCAAAGCCGACGACCAGGAAGTCGCCGGCATCCTCATTGGTGCCGTGCAGGTATTGGTAGCCGATGATGCCCTCACCGTTTTCGACCTCGGCGTGGAAGCGCGTCACCGTGGGCAGGCGACCGGGTTTGTGGCGTGCCACGAGCTCCCTGGCCGCCGCCACCACTTGCACCCAGACCTGGCCGCGCAGCCGGTCGCTGCGGGCCATGTAGACCGTCCATGCCGGATCGTCGCGCACGTCGACGTCCTTGCCCCCGCCGTAGAGGTATTGACCGAGGATCTTCCGGCCCGCCCAGTCCGAATCAAAGTCGTCGAACACATCCCGCAACCCCATCTCCTGACGATCTCGGCGATTGGTCGTCGTCCGTCGATCGCGGCGATCCTCGTCTCGTTGCTCTTCCTCCTCTTGCGTTCGTTGCTCTCGCTGCACCCCGTACGCACCGAGCAACCGCAGCGTGGCCGCGTTGCCGACGGTACGTTGGAGCCCCTGAATCAGCTCGGGGCTGGGCCGCCCGGTACGCGAGTGCAACACCGCAAGATCGTCGGGCACGCCCGCCCGCGTCACCGCTTTCCTCAGAACAATATGGTCGTGCGAAGCTTCGAGATGGTATCGCATCCGGCTCACCGCGGACCACGGACCAACTGTATCGAGTCAACACTACACCGTCGGGCCATACTCATCAACGGAGCTGCACGCTGGCCGACAATCGGCCAGCGCCTGCAACGGGTCAAAGCCCCCAGTCAACGCATCCGGCCAGCCCGCCGCCGGATAATCTGCCTCCGCTAAAGACGCTCAATCGATTTGGAACGAGTCGGCCACCGCTACCTCCGTTTCCCCCGGAGCGCCCTCCTCGTAGCGACTGTCTCCCAGCACCTCGGCGCTTGCGAACACCGACACGGAGAAGTTCGTCGCCTCCTCGGCCCGGATGTCGAATCACAAGTGCGACGTGATCTTGCTACGCATAACATCAACTCCAATCGTTCGTGACGAACCTTTCGGCGACGAGGCGGCCTTTCAGATCTCTGCCCATCGTCGAGCCGGTCCACTCCAAGGCGCCCATCCTCGCCCCTCGACGGCTCCGCCGAATGGGCGAACGAGCCGGCATACCGTGGCGAGCCGTGCTCCGTGCAGCTCGACGAAGGCTCGGTGACGGGCGGGTCCGTCGTCGCGTCCGGCCGGACTATCTGACCGGCTGCCAGCCCACCGGGGCTCTCCCCCGGCTCCTCTCCTGGGCGAACGCGTGATCGTTCCCACCTGTCAGATAGTCGTTCGGCCCAGCGCAAAATCGACAGGGGCCCCGAACGGACTCGAAGCTCCGTCAAGCCGAGCGCAGCTTTCCTCCCGAGGATGGTGCCCCACCCGTTGTCGGCCACGGCTTGGTACTGGGATTGTGGGAGAGCCGACATCCTTGACAAATGCGTGCAGGCGGCAGTGGCAAACGTCGCTACCACTCACGGGCCGGTGCCGGTCCAGCCGGAGGGGAGTCTGTAGCGCCAGCCCTCTCGCCAGTCCAACGGGGCATCCACCAGGTCCTCGAGCGCAACTCCCGCGAGCAGGTGGTCGAGCGCCCACTTGTTCGCCGAGTGGGCAATGACGAGGACCGTGCGGCCGTCTCGGCGAGCGGCGAGGTCGCGCAGGAAGTCGCGCGTCCGGTCGACGACCTGCCGGTAACTCTCGCCCTCGGGGTAGGGCTCGTCGAGGTGACGCGCCCGCTCGGCGGCGAGCCGCGCCACCGGCATCCCGTTGAGCACGCCGTAGTTGCACTCGCGCAGCCGGGCATCGCGGTAGATCGGGATACCGCCGCCGGCGAACGCGATCTCCGCCGTCTCCTCCGCCCGCGCCAGATCGGAGACGAACACCGCCGCGATGTCGGCGCCGCTGTAGCGCTCGCCGAGCTCGCGGGCTTGGCGGCGACCGTTCTCCGACAGGCATCCCGGCAGCCGGCCCGTGGCAATCCCGGCCTCGTTATCCGTGGTCGTGGAATGCGTCTCGTAGACGATCTCGACCGCCATCGGGCACCTCCGCGAGCCGGTGTGCCGCCGCACCGCACCACGAGTCGCGTTGCCGACCCGCGGCACCCAGCTTAATGTATCCATATCGCATACTTGATACGATCCCGCCGGTCGTTTCCTCCAAGAGGCCGAGCCCGACGCCGGCGCGGCCCGTCGAACCGGAGGTGCGCGGTGAACGAGAAGCTCTTGCCATCCGTCGTCGATCGCCGGGCAATCATCAAGATCGGCGGGGGCGCCATCGCAACGGCGGCGGGGCTCCGGCGCGGGTCGCCCGCCCTGGCCCAGGACGCCTCGCCGGTGGCCAGCCCCGCCGCCGGCGTGCTGGGGCACTACGGCGTCGTGCGGATCCGGACGCTCAAACCCTACGCCGACGCCCAGACGCTCGTCGCGGACGGGCGCAACCAGCTCCTCCCCCTGTTCCGCACCATCCCCGGTTACGACCTCTACCTCCTCCTCGGCAACGACCAGACCCGCGTCCGCGCCACCTTCGGCCTCTTCGCCGACAAGACCGGTGCCGACGCCTCGACCGAAAAGGCGAAGGACTTCGCCGCGGCCCACGCCGACTCCTACGTCGACCCGACCCCGCGTGTGGTCGACGGCACCATCGCGGTTTTCGACCATTCGGGCCTGAAGTCGACGACGACGGTCGAGGGCAAGTACGGCGTCTTCCGGCTCCTCACGGTCAAGCCCGACCAGGACGCCCAGACGCTCATCGCCGACAGCCGCGTCCAGTTACTCCCCGTGGTGACCGCGATCCCCGGCTACGTCTTCTACCTCGTCCTCTACAACGACCAGACCCGCGCCCTGACCGCCTTCGGCGTCTTTGCCGACAAGGCCGGGGCCGACGCCTCCACCGCCACGGCCAAGGACTTTATCACGGCCCACGCCAAGTACTACATCAACCCTTCCCCGGAGGTGATCGACGGAACCGTCGCGATCTTCGACGAGGCGGCAAGATAATCTCTACCTCCAAGCGTCGCGGTGGAGACGCAAGCGGCGTGTGCCCAAAACTCCTGGCCGTTGAGCCGGAAGGAGACGATCATCACCGCCCAGCGAACCAGTCCTATGACGTCTTCTGGTACGAATCGCCCGACCTGGCCACGCGGCTGACGCCGATCCACGAGCGGGGCAGAACCAGTCGCTGTCCCCGAGTCCTTACGGACGAACGCGGATGACCGTCTTTCCCTTGCGTCGCCCGGTCGGGTTGAGGGCAGCGACGGCGTCGTCGAGGGTCGCGACGGTGCCGATGTTCGTCCGCAGCCGTCCGTCGCGAACGCGCTGGGCGATCTCATTCAGTTGGGCACGATCCGACTCGACAACAATGTCGACTGCCAAGCCGTCGGCGGGCCGCGCCTCGGTCGGCCCGACGACCGACACCAGTGTTCCTCCGGCGCGAATCAGGCCCGCGGACCGCTTGCCGATGCCGCCGCCGATCACGTCGAACACCAGATCGACTCCGCCGATATCTTCCAGCGCGTCGTTCTCGAGGTCGACGAAATCCATCGCACCGAAGTCGAGCACCGCTTGACGGTCGGCGGCGCGTCCGGTGCCGATGACGTAAGCGCCGGCCTCGCGCGCGAGTTGCGTCACCATCGATCCGACCGCACCGGCCGCGCCGTGCGCGAGGACGCTCTGCCCCGCCCGAAGGCGGCCGTGCTCGAACAATCCCTGCCACGCGGTCAGGCCCGAGATCGGCAGGCTCGCGCCCACCGTGAAGTCGACGTCGCCCGGCAGCGGCGCGAGGTTGCGCGCCTCGACGGCCACATACTCCGCCAGGGTGCCGTCGCGATGCCAGTCCGTGAGGCCGAACACCCGCTGGCCCACCGACAGCCCCGTCGTGCCGTAGCCGAGGACGGTGACCACTCCGGCCACCTCGTGCCCGAGGATCGACGGCGCTCGGTCACGGGCGGCGCGATCGGTCCAGGTCGAGGGCCACGCCAGTTCGGTCGGGACGAATCCCGCCGCGTGAACCTCAACGACGACGTCGTTGATCGCTGCCTGCGGCTCCCACCGTTCCGCCAAGGTCATCCCAGCCGTTCCCGCGGCCTGATCCGTCACCACAATCGCCTTCATCCGGCACCTTCCTGTTTCCAGTCTTCGCCTGCACGGCACGTTCGGTTCACTCGCATGAGCGGGTAGTGGGATAGCCCTCATCGGCCCATTCCGGCGAGCATCAGCCGAAAAATGGTACATGGTCTGCCAAGGCGGCAGGCCATGGGGCATGGCGCGCCAGGCAATGCCGCCCCGTAGCACGCAGAGCATGGCGTTGATCGGCTCGCGTCGGGCATGCGCCGGGGGACGGCCGCTGGGCTGCGGGTGTGGCACCAGCGATTCGCGGATCGCCCACTGGGCGTCGGTCAGATCGGTCGGGTAGGCGCGGCGGGACATCACACCGCCTCCGAAGAACCGTTATACTGCGAGTATCCCCAGAGCACACCCCCTTCTCAGACACCCTCTTTGCGACCGACCTCCAGCACCTCCGAGCATCGGTCGCGCGCGAGGCCAGGCGAAAGAAAAGCATGGCGGCCCGAAAGCCCCGGAACGGATGACGGGAACACCCCAATTTTCTTCGGAGGAACAGAATGAGCCACATGAGCACCGGAA
>DATBFX010000390.1:0-11588 GCA_036558305.1 Thermomicrobiales bacterium
GGTCGTCGTGTACCACACCCACCATCTGACGCAGGGCGGTCCCTTTGCCGGGTTGCCTCCGTCCGGCAAACAGGTCGTGGTCGAGGGACTGGAGATGTACCGCGTCGTCGACGGCAAGATCGCCGAGATGTGGCACCACGATGACCTGCTCGGCCTGATGCAACAACTCGGGGCGATTCCTGCTCCTGGTGAACGGGCGGCAGCCTGAAGCGATTGGCGCTCATCCGTGCATGGGGCAATACTCCGAACTCGCCGCCGATCCGCGAGGGCGAGTTTCGGCGTTGGCCACATCCGCATGGAGGGGCGCAGTTCGATGGCGCTCGAAGCGAACAAGACCGTCATTCGGCGGTTCGTTGCCGAAGTCTGGAACGCCGGAAATCTTGAGATCGTCGACCAACTCGTCCATCCCGACTACGAGGTGCCGAGTGTCGGTCGGGGACCGGAAGCGGTCAAGCGCAACGTGCGGACCTTCCGCGCCGGCTTTCCCGATCTCACCTCGACCATCGACGACCTCATCGCCGAGGGAGACCGGGTCGCCGCGCGGTTGACGCTGCGGGGAACGCACCTCGGCGCCTTCCGCGGGATCGCGCCGACCGGCAAACGGGTGACAATGCAGGAGATGGCCATCTGGCAAATCGTCGACGGCAAACTCCGTGCCGGGTGGTTCGAGGCCGACAGGCTCGGTTTGCGCGTGCAACTCGGCGCGCTTTCGATTGCCTGGGGCACGAAGCCGGAGGATGACCGGTGAGACGTCCGCGAGACCGAGCTCGCGTCTCCTGAGGTACTCGGTCGCGTAATCCGACGCGGTCGCCCTTGCGTACTCGTCTCGGTGGTCGCGACCGGGCGGCCAGACGCACGGACGACGGGGAGGTGCCACGATGGCGGTCGCGGTGATGATGCGGTGGGATGGGGTCACGTCGGAGCACTACGACGCGGTGCGCAAGCTCGTCGATTGGGAGGGAACCCCGGCGGCGGGCGGTCTCTTCCGCGTGGCCGGGTTCGACGACCGCGGTCTGCGCGTGACCGACATCTGGGAGACCCCCGAGGCGTTCCAGGCGTTCGTCGCCGACCGGTTGATGCCGGGTGTCAAACGGGTCGGCGTCCGCGGCGAACCGGCGGTCGAGATCGTCCCGGTGCACGCCCTCTTCGCCCCGGCGTTCGAGCGCGTCTGAACCGCGACCGGTCCGATCGCATCCAGGGCATGTTGCCACCGCACTCTTGGTCAACGGATGGATCGTCGGGGCACGGCATGCCGTGCCCCGACGGCGCATTCCACGGCACGCCACCGGCAATTGGCAATCGCGGCCCTGCGGAGCGATCGACCGGCCTGGTCCGTCTCGAAAGGAGGAGGCGGAATGCCGGTGGCAGCTTGATAATGGGGCAGATCGATGCGGTTTCGACGCACGCTGGAACCTCGGCGGGAAAGTGACCGGCGCTCCGATGGACCCACGCCCTGCTCCCGACCCCGAGCGGCAGGAAGCGTTCGAATCCCGCTTCGAGGCGGCGCCGGCCGTCGCCGCCGTCATCGCGCTGCAGTTGGCAACTGGCCTGGTCAGTCGGAAAGAGCATTGGACGATCTGGCACAGGCACTGGTGGGTGTGGCTGCTTTGCATTGTCCCCGAGACCGTGTTGCTCGTGCCGCTCGTCTTCGACCGATCTCGCCACGGCCTCGAGCGGATCGGCCACCGCAGAGATTGGACGTCTGCCCTCTTTGGTTTCGTCAGCCTCGCGAACGCGCTCCTGCTCCTCGCCGTCATCGCATCTCTGATCGGCGGCGACGAGTCCAGCGGAGGACAGTTGCTGTTCAAGGCGCTCACCGTCTGGACGACGAACGCGATCACCTTCGGCTTGTGGTTCTGGCACATCGACCGGGGCGGACCGGCGCGCCGACTGGAACCGAATCCGCCGCCGCCCGACTTCCTGTTTCCCCAACTGTCCGATCCCAGCGTGGCCGAACCCGGCTGGTCCCCGCGCCTCTTCGACTACCTGTACGTCTCCTTCACCAACTCGATCGCGTTCAGCCCGACCGACACGCTGCCGCTGACGCACATGGCAAAGCGATTGATGCTCCTGGAGTCCGCCGTGTCGGCGTTCACCATCCTGCTCCTCTTCTCGCGCGCGGTCAACATCTTCAAACAGTCGCCGTAGCGTGTGTTCGGGCCGACGATCCTCCTTTGGGTCGGGGTCGCCATCGCGGCAAGTCCTGGACTCGCCTACGCGGTTGCCTACGCGATCGCTTTCCATGCCCCGACCGCCAAGCTCCTCATCGACGCCGCCGTACCCGTCCCGTACTTCGTCGGCGTCACCCTTGCCCGGATCGGCGGAACAGGAGCTTACCGAGAACCGGACGGAGTCTTCACGCACGACCCGAACCGGACGGCGGTGGGGTTCGGCGCGCCGTATCCCCAGGCGAAGAAGCAACGATAAATAGGTAGGACCGCCGATGCGCCCCGACCGGAACCGACCGATGATGCCGCCAACGGTTCGTGTGGCGGGGCGGGGCGGGGCGAGGCAGCGGCCCCCGCCGTACCCGCGCCGAAGGAGGTGCCGCCGTGCAGACCACCCGTTCGTTCGCCGCCGGCTCAGCAGGCGCGTTCCACCGTCTCCGTTCCCGCCGCGCCGCGCTCCGCGGGCTGCTGGGTGGCGGCGTCGCCATCGCCGCGGCCGGGGCGAGACCGGCACTCGCCGAGGACGATGCGCTCGCCGTCGGGGAATGGGTTGGCGCGCTCGACCCGACGACCGGCGACCGCCCGGCCCCCCTCCTCGCCGTCGTCGCCGAACCGCCCGCGCCCGGCGCCGCGGCGGGGCGGGTTCGCCTCTACCTCTGCGACGGGGCGGGTCTGGCCGAGTGGTTCGCCGGCGACCTCACCGGCAACGCCTTCGCCTTGACGTCCAAGGGCGGCGCGACCGTCGAAGGGGAGGCGAACGGCGCCACGGCGACCGGTATCCTTACGATCGACGGCATCGAGCACGCCTTCACGGCGAAGCGGGCAACCGGCGTCGCGGGGCTCTACACCGTTTTGGAGGCGGAGGGACTCTACGCCGGCGCATCGGCGCGGGGCATCACCTTCGCCTTCGGGATGGACGCCGAGGGCCAACTGACGGGCGTCTTTCTCCAGCCGAACGGCGAGAGCGACCGGGTCGCGGCGCGGCGGGCCACCCTCGATGTCTTGCACGACGCGGGAGCGGCCGTTGGCGCCTCCCGCGTCATCGTCCACGGCAACCTTCCCGAGCCGCTGATCGCGGGCGTCATCGCGCCCCGCACCTGCCGAGACATCGCCGTCAAACGAACGCGCGCCCTGGCCAACGGCACGACGGAGGTCTACTACGAGGTGGTCACGGTCTGCCGCTGAGCCGGGGGCGTGGGGCCGGGTGCCCCAGCCAGCGGCGCCCCTCCGCCCGGGCCAAACCACGTGGGCGCTTCCGGTGACGCTACAAGTCAGCGATGAATCGCGCTACCTCATCGTGGAACCGCGCCGGCTCCTCGAGGAACGGGCTATGGCCGCTTTCCTCGAACACGACCAGCCGGGCATTCGGTTGCGTTTGGGCAATGAATTCCCCGGTCGAGAGCGGCGCCAGTGCGCTGTGCCGGCCCCAACACAGGAGCGTCGGCAGGGTGACCCGCGGCAGCAACGGGCGGGCATCGTAGGCCATGTTATCGACCAGCATGACCCCGGCGACCGGCGGGGACACGCGCAGCATCTCCGCCAGCAGCCACTCCACGTCCGTCGTTGCCGGGGGCTCCTTGAAGACCAGGTCGAGCACCTGGCGCGACGTTTCCGCTTGGTCCACCTGAAGCGACGTCACGAAGCGGCACGCGTCCAGGAGATCGAACCCGTGCGGCCAGTCGGGCCGCTGACTGTCGCAGGGCGGTTGGTCGACGTTGACGAAACCGGCCAGGCGATCGGAGCCGAACTGCCGAAGATACTCCCAGGCAACGAAGGCACCCATCGACCAGCCGACGAGGACGGCGCCCCGTAGGTCACGCACGACCAGGAAGGCGCGGAGATCGCGCGCGTAGCCGGTCAAGCTGTGCCCGACCGGCGTCTGGGTCGACTTCCCGTGCCCGCGGTAGTCAATCGCGATCGCGCGATGCCGCTGGGCAAAGAGGGAAAGCTGGTGGCGGAAGGCGCGGGTGCTCCCCGCCCAACCGGGCAAGAAGACGACCGGCCGTCCCTCGCCCTGCTCTTCGTAGTGCAGGCGCAAATCCTGCTCGAGGTCAAAGTAATACACGGCAGATCCCTCCTCAGACGGAACGGCGTGACGACGTGATTGGCGAGGTGTCGGCGAACGGGTGCGTTCCGCGGCGGCAACCCGGCGGCTCCCGGCTGCCAGGGCGAGCGCAGCGGTAAGGCCACGGCCGCCGAGTCGGCGCAGGGCGGTACGGCGCGACAGGACGGTGGCGCGGAGTGGTGCCGACGGATCGCGGTTGAATGGATTGACCATGGCAACGCCTCCTTGCTGGTGATGCCTTACTCGTGGGGACGCGCCCAGTGACGGCAGCGTAGGCCGCGGCCGGCCGCGTGCCATCGGGTGTTTCCCCCATTTTCTTGAGGCTGTAGGGTGATCGCGGACGCGGCGTCATTCGACGAGGAGGTTGTGTTCCATCGCGAACAGCGCGGCCGCCGCCCGGCTCGAGACGCCGATCTTGGCGTAGATGTGCTGCACGTGATGCTCAGCGGTCTTCGGCGAGATGGAGAGGCGGCCGGCGACCTCCTTAAACGTGGCACCACGGGCGATGTGGCGGAGCACCTCGACCTCGCGCTCGCTGAGTCCGGACGGCCAGCGGCGGCGGCGGAGACCGTGCCCGGCCGCGGCGAGGACGCAGCGGACGGCGTCGCCGTCGAGCCGACCAACGTCGGCCTCGGCCGAGAGTTGCCTGGCCGCGGCCTCGGGCGACAGCGCCGGCCGGTGGGGCCGCTCCTGGGTCATGGCCTGGTAGGCGTCGGCCGCGGCCAAGATGCGGGCCGCCGGAGGGATGAGTGCGGCCGGGCTGCCGCGGTGGTAGCCGGAACCGTCCAGGCGCTCGTGGTGGGCGCCGGCGAGAGCGGCCAGGGGCGCCAGCGCGGACGCCTGGAAGAGGATGCGCTCGGTCAGGTAGGGATGGAGCCGCACCCGCTCCCACTCGGCGCGCGTGAGCGGCCCCGGCTTGTCCCAGATACCGTTCGGGATACCCGTCCGCCCCAGGTCGTGGACGAGTGCCGCCCGACGCAAGTCGGTCACCCCCGGCTCGCCCAGCCCGGCGTGCCGCGCCGCTCCCTCGGCCAGCGCGGCCACCCCCGTCGAGTGGCCACGGGTGAAGGGCGACTTGAGGTCAGCGAAGGCGGCGAAGGCGTCCAGCACCCGATCGAGCCGGACGTCGCCGACGCGCACCCACGGGGACGGCTCGGCGGCGAGCGTCACTTCCCAGACCGGCGCGCTCGCGGCGTCGGCGAGCCACCGCTCGCCTCGGTCCAGGAAGACGCCCACGACCGCGGGGTCGTACGCCTTCGCGCGGCGGTGACGGAGGACCTCCGCCACGGCGTCCCAGCCGCCGAGGCGGTGGAAGAGGTCGACGTCGCGCGCGGTCGCGACGACGCGTGCGTGGACGGGGATCGCCTCACCCGCCAGTTCGCCGGGCAACCCCTTCCCGTCCCACCGCTCGAAGACGTGGCCGACGCCGGCACCCACGGACTCCGGCAGGCCGAGCCGCGCCGCCAGCATGCGGGCGACCTCGCAGTGGACGGCGATCGACTCCTTGGCAGCGCCGACACCGCTCGCAAGCATGCGGCCCACGATGCGCATGCGGGTTAGGGGCGGAGCATCGGCGGCGAATCGCCGAGCCAGGAACGCCAGATACTCGGACGTACCGGCCATCACGATCGGCGCCACGCCGGCGTAGTAGGCGATCTCGTCGCCGCCGACGAGGGCGGCCTGCTCGTGGGCGTCGGAGGTGCAGCCCACGAAGCGCAGCAGGGCGAGGTAATAGACGTCGGAGAGGACCCGGTTCTCCAGTCCCAGTTCCCGTCCCGCGGTGACGGCGAGCAGGCAAGTGCGCAGTGCCTGCTCCAGCGGCTGGCCCATGCCCAAATCGGTGGCCAGCGAGAGGGAGGCGACGAGTTCGGCGAGGCGGACGCGGGTGGTGTTCCCCGCGGTCATCTAGCCCCCAAATCGCGACCGCCAACCAGACGCGGCGCGTTTCCTCGCTCGACCCGGCCGGCTCCTCCTACGCTACACCCGAACGCGGTCCTGTCAAGCCGGGTCGCACACGACACGCCCCCGATCGGGCACCGACGCCGCCGGTGAAGCCCGGAGCCGCCGAACACGCCTCCGCCATGTCTGACCGCACACAAGCGTCAAGGATGTCGGCTCATTCGCGCTCCCGATCCTGGAGGCGAGTTCCTTGCGGTGAAATCGCGGAGCGCACCGACGGCGAGGGGCGATTGTTGAGGGTCTCGGGGTCGAAGCCCGCGGTGCGCTTGTACGCCCTGGCGATCTCCTCCAGTTCTTCCCGACTGACGACGTCGTCGATGTTCGCAAATCCGTCGGGTGCCCGCTCCTCCACCAGCTCCAACGGCCGCTCCGGACCTCCCGCGCGGTTGGCGACGACGGCGGCGGCGGCGGCCGGGCGGCGCGCGGCGTCGTAGGCCGCTACCGCCGCCTCGATCGGCGGTCGCAGGGCCAGCTCCCGGGCCAGGACCCGAGTGTCGAGGATGGCCTGCGAGGCCCCGTTGCCGCCGGTCGGATGCATCGAGTGGGCGGCGTCGCCCAGGAGCGTGATCCGCCCGAAGTCCCAGGTCGGCAGCGGGTCCCGGTCCGCCATCGGGTGCTGATAGATGGTCGCCGCCCCGCGGATCAGCGCCGGCACGTCGAGGAAGGCGGCGAACGGGGCGAGGGCGTCTTCGAGCCGGGCGGTGTGGACCCGGTCCTGCACGGGCATCGGTCGACAGCCGGCGATCTTGAACTCGGCCACCCAGTTGATCAGCGCCCGGCCCCGCTCTTCGTGCCGCCGGGAGATCGGGTAGACGACCATGCGGCGGCCGAAGTGGCCCACGGAGATCATGGAGCGGCCGGACAGGAACGGTTCACCTTCGGTGACGGCGCGCCACATGGTGTAGCCGTTCCAGGGGGGCGGGCCTTCGTTTGGGTAGAGAGCCCGCCGGACACACCTCACCACGACAAGGGGCGCGTATGTGGGCAGGATCGGTGACGGAAGGCGCCGGCGTTGCGGGGCGGTTGACACCCTCTGCGTTGCCTGAACGGTACGGCTGCTGTCCGGCCAAGGCCGATCACCCCGTCGCCGAATCGGACTCCGGTGCCAAGAGTCGCTCCTGCTGCGCTCCGGCCTGACGGCGACGCCGCTCCCGGTAGGGCGCCAGGCGCCGGACCGGTCGCCAAACCAGGTCCGCCAAGTCCGGCAGGAAGGGCTGCAGCGAGGCATGTACGGTCGCGCAGAGGCGAGAGCGAGGACATCGTTCCAGAGCGGAAGCAAGGAATTAATCGGGAATCGCCCCCCACCAATTTAGGGTGCGCGTTCGCGTCACCGAAGCAAGCGGGGCCCATGAAGAGCCGGGATTTTGGCCCCGGCTCTTCTTCGATTGGTTGCTATTGGTGCATGGTGATTATCGTTTCGCCGCTGTTGGCCCACGCCAGGAAGCCCGGCCCGCTGGTGCCAGGAGGCAGGAGGACGGTGGTGCCGTCCGAGGCGGTGCCGGTGGCCGTGGCCTCGCGCGAGGTGTTGATGAAATGGGTAATGTCGGTGACCTCACCGTCGTCGAGGCTGTAATGATCACGGTCACGCGTCAGCGGTCCCGAGGGGGTCCAGGCGACATCAAACGCCACGTTGATCGTCGCGCCGGAGACGAGATCGAGCATCGGAATCACGCCCTGGGCCGCCGCGCCGTTCAGCCGCGGGGCGATGGAGACGGCCGCGTCTTGCGTGGAGCCGCTGGCGAAGACGAGCAGTTCCCCCGTGCAGGTATCGCGCAGGTCCACGCCGCCGCCGGCGGAGCCCCGGCCGCGCCGCCCTTCCGAGACCGAGATGAACACGATCGAGCGGACACAACCGTCGGTCCACCGGAGGTCGGCGGTGGCCCCGCTGCCGTTGGAATGGAAGGTGGCGACGTTGTCCGACGCCGCCACGGCCGTGGCGGCGTCGGCGGCCACCATTCCGAGGATGGCCAAGAGCGTCGCCAGGCGTGCGAATCCCATCGCGATTCTCCCTGTTGGATCGGGCGCGAAGCCCGTGGCTGGTTGTGCGATGCTGCGCTCCATCATATTGGTTTATGTAAGGCCCCGTCAAGAGCTCCGGCGCTGCGCGCCGGAAAGGTAAGAGTGGCGCCCAGGGGTTGTGCTCGACGGGCTGCTTGGTCTTGAGCCTCGGGGCGACGACGATGCCGATGAGGACGGAAGCCCCGGTGATCCAATCGCCCACCACGCCGACCCAGTGCGGGCCGGAGATGAAGTAGGACCAGACCTGCAGGTCGGTCGACTGCTGCAAGATGTCGAGCCGGGTGGGCAGGAAGATCAACCCGGCGCCGAACTGGATGGTATTGGACGCCAGGGTATGCTTGGCCGGGGCGAGGGCCACCGGGAGCGTCACGGTCAGCCCGGCGGCGGGGTTGACGGCGGGTTGGACGTCGGTTGGTCGGTTGGGTCGCTGCGCCCTTCGAGGCGCGCTCAATGGGGCGGGGCTGGCCGTTGTCTTAGCGCCCCGGTGTCAGCCTGTCAAACCCCGGCCGTCACCGATGCTGCCCACATACGCACCCCATGTCGTGGCGAGGCGTCCCGCCGGACGACCGAGTGGATGCCGTCGCAGCCCACGAGCAGGTCGGCCTCGCCGCGCCCGACGGCGGCATCGCGCGCCCGGTCGACGAACTCGGCCCAGACCCGATCCCCCGCCTGCCCGAAGCGCGTGAGGTGGTGGCCGGTGTGGACGCGCGCCGGTCCGAGCCGGGCCAGCACGGCACGGTAAAGGACCCCGAGCAACTCGCCCCGGTGGATGGAGATCTGCGGCCAGCGGTAGCCGGCGGCCGGGCCGCGTGGTTCGCCCCAGATCCGCTGCCCGTGCTTGGAGGAGAGGACGAATTCGGCGGTGGGGATGCCGACGGCGGTCAGGTCGTCGAGGAGGCCGAGTTCGGCCAACTCGTGCACGGCGTGGGGCATGACGTTGATACCGACGCCCAACTCCTTCACCGCCGGGGTCGACTCGTAAACCTCGACGTCGTCAAACCCGGCGTCGTGCAGGGCGAGGGCGAGCGCCGGGCCGCCGATGCCGCCCCCGACGATGGCGATCTCCATCTCATCCCCCGCCTCCGGGCCTGCCAGACCCGGACGGAGCACCTTTTTCTTCGGCTAAGTGAATCGGTTGCCGGCGATGATGCCACGCGACGGGGGGAGGTCAACCGGCGTTCGGTGCCGATGGAGGAACGTCCTCGGCTCAGTCCTGCTTCGGCCCGGTGTAGACGACCTCCAGCAGGATGCGATCGGGTGTCTCGAACATGATCTGGTAGTAGGTCTCCTCCTCGGACCCGGCGAAATCCGGCCGGTGGCGCGGTGTCTCGAACAGCAGCTCCACGCCCTTTTCGGTCAGGTGTGCCGCCGCCGTGTCCACGTCTGCTTGCGTCTCCGCGCCGATGCCGAGGTGGTTCATCCCCGGCCCGTCGTAGTCGTTTGCGACGTCCTTCACCTCGCCGGCAAACCACAGACTTTCGCCGTTCTTCTCCGAGACGCCGAGCATGCCGTCGTCCTCGTAGATCGTCTGCCACCCGAGGAAGCCGAACAGGTCCTTGTAGAACGCCAGATTCCCGGCCGCGACGTTGAACTGGATGTGTGCCACCCCCGTCTTCATCCCGCGATCCTTCCCTATCTCTCCTGTCTGCCTCGGCCCACGCCGAGGGACTCGTGGTCAGCCGTGCTCTCTGGCCAAGGTCTGGAAGACCGGCCAGCAGACCTCGGTCACGTGCTTGCTCTCGTCGGGCGTGTCGCGCTCCCCGACCAGGTAGTCCTCGCGGATCGGTCCCTCGACGCCGATCGCGCGCTCGGCGACGACCGTCCCCAGCGCCGCGTACGTCCGATCGAGGCTGTCGAACGACCCCCGGTGGACGGCGACGGCGTACTCGACGGCGGGCAGGATCACCCGCTCGACCCGCCCGCTCGGACGCACCGCGCCCTCGACCGGTACGAAGGCGACCAGCTCGCCGCGCTCGTCTTCGAGCAGTTCGCCGGAGTAGAGGGCAGCGTCCGCGCCCAGCCGCCGCCCGCCGGCGGTCGCCAGCGTCGCCCGCAATTCCCCGAACGCGGCGGCCAGCCAGCCCACGACCTCGTCCGTCCCGATCCGTGCGCGGACCGCGAGTGCGGCGGTCGGGTCGATCGCGCGGAACTCGACGGCGATGGGGGCCGGTGCCTCCTCGATCAGGTTGCGCAAAGAGGCGACGGTCGCCTGGGTCTGCTGAAGCTGCCGCTCCATTCGGTGCAGGTGGGCGATGATCGCGGCGTTGCGCGTGTCGACGTCCGGCGCCTGCACGACGACCCGCACCTCTTCCAGCGGCATGCCGAGGTCGCGCAGCCGCCGGATCACCTGGGCGGTCGGCACCTGCGACGCCTCGTAGCGCCGGTACCCGCTCTCCGGATCGATCGCCGCCGGCAACAACAGCCCGACGTCGTGGTAATGCCGCAGCGCCTTGACGCTCAGAAAGGTCATCCGCGAGAAGGCGCCGATACTGAGCAACGTTCCCATACCGAGTATCTTCGTCTCTCCCGTAGGGGGAGAGTCAAGGGGTGCGCGGACGCAATTCGGTGCGGCCGACCGGATAGCTTGGCTCAACACCTGTCCACGCCAGTTTGTCCGTTGCCCCTACGGCACGTACTCGAGGAACCGGCCGAGGTCGCGGAAACCCGCGGCGGCGTAGACGCGCTCGGCTATCGGCGTCGCCTGCAGGCTCGCCGTTCGGCAGCCGCGCTCGCGCGCGTGGTGCAGTTGGAGGGCGGTCAGGGCGGTGCCCAGCCCGCGCCGCCGCGCCCACTCCACGGTCCCGACGTTGTAGATCCCGCAATCGCCGTCGTGGTCGAACGCCAGCGCCGCCGCCACATCCTCGCCGTCGAGGCGGGCGACCACGAGGCGGAACGCGGAGAGGTCGGCCCCGCGGAGGAGGTCCGGCGGCAACCCGAACAGGCGAAGATACCCGGACCAGTCCAGCACGCCGCACTCGACCTCCGGCCGGGGAAGGCGGACCTCGTCGAGCGCCATCCCCATCGCCCGCGTCGCGGAGTCGAAGGTGTAACCCCGCCGTTCGAGATCGCCGCGCATCGCCGCGTCGCTCTCGTGCACCCAGGCGGCAAAACGCGTGACGCCGGCGGCCGTGTACACCGTTTCCATAGTATCGAGGGCGTCGGCGCGTTGGGTAGCCGCGAGTTCGCGCGCGAGGAGCGCGTTGTTGTAGATGCCGCGCTCGGGCTCGTTGGGAAAAACGGCGGCGGCAACGCCCGGTGCGCGCTGTAGAGCGGCACCGGGAGCGCTACGGGCGTACGCCTCCCAGGAGGCGAGGAGGGTCTCGGCACCACGGCGGTAGAGCTCGGCGTCGGAGAATTCGGTCATCGGATAACATCCT
>DATBFX010000391.1:0-10188 GCA_036558305.1 Thermomicrobiales bacterium
GGCAGCTTGACCTTCGGTCGCGGCACCTCTTCGTACGGAATGAGGCTCAGGAAGTGGCTGATGCAGTTGAGCCGCGCCCGGCGCTTCTCGTTGGAGTCCACGACGTACCAGGGTGTTTCCGGCGTGTCGGTGATGGCGAACATCTCATCGCGCGCGCGGGAGAAGTCGTACCACCGGCTGTGCGACTCCAGGTCCATCGGACTGAGCTTCCAGATCTTGCGGCCGTCGGTGATGCGATCCTCGAAGCGCCGGGTTTGCTCCTCCTGGCTGACTTCGAGCCAGTACTTAATCAGGATGACGCCGGAGTCGATCATCGCCCGCTCGACGGGCACGACCCAGCGAAGGAACTCCTTGATCTGCTCATCGGTCGCAAAGCCCAAGACCCGTTCAACACCCGCGCGGTTGTACCAACTGCGGTCGAAGATGATCACTTCGCCCGCCGCCGGGAGATGCGTGATGTAGCGCTGGACGTACATCTGCGATTTCTCGCGCTCCGTCGGGGCCGGCAGCGCGACCACGCGGAAGACACGCGGACTGACCCGCTCGGTGATGCGCTTGATCGTTCCGCCCTTCCCAGCGGCATCGCGCCCTTCGAACACGACGCAGATCTTGGCGCCGGTGGCCTTGACCCACTCCTGGAGCTTCACCAACTCGACATGGAGCGGCTCCAGCTCACGCTCGAACTCTTTTGCAGTCATCCGGGCCTGGGTTTGGTCGGCATCGCGCCCGTTGGACGAGACCGCCTTTTCTTTGGCTTTCTTCCCCTTCTTGCCCTTCTTCTCCGCCGCGGCTGCCATGACGTGCCTCCTCCGTGAATCGATTCCGTTTGCTCGTTCAGGCGGCCTGCGGGCTGGGCTGTGGCGCGGCCTGCACGCTTGCCTGCGGCACCGGCTGAGCACCGCGGCGCGCGAGGAAGAACTTGATCACCTCTTCGATCACCAGCAGGCCCAACGCGAGCGCGATGCAGACCAGCCACTCGCGGAAGGTGAGCGAGGTTGTGCTGAAGATGCGCCGGAGGAAGTCGATTTCGGTGACGAGGAGCGCGAGCAGGAGCGCAATTCCGATCAGTCGCAGTTGGCGCCCGTGCACCAGCGCCTCGCGATTGAAGATGCTGCCGAACTCGTCGCGCACGCAGAGCGCCAACACGACGTGCGACAAGGCGAGGGTCGTCAGCAGCATGGTCGCGGGCACGGGCGCGAGCTTGTCGTCGTCGACGACCGCGTAGACGCCGAGGGCGGCGACGGTCATGACCAGACCCTGAATGGTGATGCGCACCCACTGCGCCCGCGTGAAAACGGGCGCCTCAAGGGGGCGGGGCTTTCGCTGCATCAAGCCGGGTGTCGGGACGTCGAAACCGAGCGCGATGGACAGCGGGATATCGATCGCGAAGTTCAACCACAGGATCTGCAAGGGATTGAGCGGTGTGCCGTTGGCGATGTTGAAGATGGTGGCGCCGAGGAAGACGGCGATGAAGGCGACCAGCGACGCCATCTGGAATCGCAGGTACTTCAGGAGGTTGTCGTAGAGCGACCGGCCGAACTCGACCGCCTTTACGATCGTCGCGAAGTTGTCGTCGGTCAGGATCATCACCGCCGCGCCCTTGGAGACTTCGGTCCCGGTGATGCCCATGGCGACGCCGATGTCGGCCTTCTTCAGCGCCGGCGCGTCGTTGACCCCGTCGCCGGTCATCGCCACGACCTGGCTCGCCTTCTGCAGCGTCGCCACCAACCGAACCTTGTCCTCGGGAGCGACGCGGGCGATGACGCCGATGTCGGTGATCTGCTTCGCCAGCTCATCGTCGCTCATCGCCGCGAATTGGGCGCCGGTGATCGCTTTGCCTTCGATCCCGAGCTCCGCGCCGATCGCGGCGGCGGTCGTGGCGTGGTCGCCGGTGATCATCCGGACGCGGATACCGGCGCTCTTGCACTCGGCGATCGCCGCCTTGGCCTCGGTGCGCGGCGGATCGACGATGCCGACCATCGCCAGCAGTGTCAGGTCCTGGACGAGATCGATCAGGTTGCCGTTCGGATCGAAGGTCGCGGGGTCGAAGTCGCGCTGGGCCACCACCATGACCCGTTGCCCCGCCGCGGCCAAACGGTCGTTCTCATCCAGGGCGACCTGCCGGTTCTGGTCGTTGACGGCGAGCTGCTCGCCGTTGGTCGCCCGGAATGAACCGCCGCGGGCGATCAGCACGTCCGGCGCGCCCTTGACGTAGCAGCGGACGACGGGTTTGCCGCCGCCGTCCGTCATGTTGTGGAACGTCCCCATGAACTTGTAGGCGGCGTCGAACGGGACCTCGGCGATGCGCGGGTAGGTGCGCCGGGTCTCGTCGAGATCGAGTCCGCCCTTGGCCGCCAGCACGATCAACGCCCCCTCGGTGGGGTCGCCGATCAACTGCTCGCCGTCCAGCGTCGCATCGGCGCAGAGGGCCATCGGCAACAGGTACGGATCGAGGTCGTGCTCGACCCCGCCCGGCCGCATGATCTGTCCCTGGGTGCTGTAGCCCTCGCCGGTGATCTTGAAGCGGTTGTCGTGACCGGGCACGACCAATTCGCGCGCGGTCATCTTGTTGAGCGTCAACGTCCCGGTCTTGTCCGAACAGATCGCCGAGGTGGACCCCAGCGTCTCGACCGCGGGCAAGCGCTTCACGATCGCGTTGCGGTTGGCGAGCTCGCGCGTGCCGAGCGAGAGGAGCGTGGTGACCACGGCCGGCAGACCGGTCGGGATGGCCGCGACCGCCAGGGCGATGCCGGTGATGAAGAGCTCGTGCGTCGATTGGCCGCGCGCCCACCCGACCACCACGATCACCACCAACGCCAGGGCGGCGATGCCGGCGATGATCTTCGTCAGCGAGTCGAGTTTCTTCTGCAGCGGGGTCTTTTCCGCCTCGGTCGCGTTGAGCATCGCGCCGATGTGACCGATCTCGGTGTTCATGCCGGTGCCGGTGACGATCATCTCACCGCGACCGCGCGTCACCGAGGTGTTCATGTACGCCATGCAGGCGCGGTCGCCCAACGGGACGTCCGGCTTGTCGATGGTTTCGATGTCTTTGGACACCGGGACGCTCTCGCCCGTCAGCGCGCCTTCCTCGATCTCGACGGTTGCCGCCACGAACAACCGGCCGTCGGCGGGGACGAGGTTGCCCGCTTCCATCAGCACGACGTCGCCGGGCACGATCCCGGCGGCATCGATCTCCACCGGCTGGCCGTCCCGGCGCACGCGGGCGATGGTTTTCATCATCCCCTGGAGGGCTTCCAGGCTCGCCTCGGCCTTCGCCTCCTGGTGCAACCCCATCACGGCGTTGAAGACCGTCAGGCCGATCAGCACCACGGTCGTGCCGAGTTCGTGGGTGACCAACTGGTTGATGATGCCGGCGCCCAGGAGGACCAACTGCATCAGGTCCTGGTACTGGCGCAGGAACGCCTGCCAGCCCGATTCCTTCTTGGCGGCCGCCATCTGGTTGGGACCGTAGGTGCTCAGGCGCGACTGCGCTTCGGCGGCGCTCAATCCCTTTGCCGGATCGACGCCCAGCTTTTCGGCAACCTGGGCCGGAGCCATCCGGTACCAGGCCACATCCTTCGAGGCGTCTTTCGCTGCGTCTGACATGGTGCCTCCCTCGATCCCGACCTCATGCGCCGGTCACATCGGTGATCGCCCGGATACGGCGTTCTGCGTGGCGGTCACTTGGTGGCGGACCTCCCTGGTTCTCTGCTAGGCACGCTATCGGCCGATTTCCGCGCTGATCCGGCCGCTCTTGACGGCGGCGACGAGCGCCGCGTGGTCGCGTTCGGCCTGGTCCGCGTAGGCGGTGGCAAAGGAGACGACCGCGTCGTCGAACGCGCTACCGTTGCCGAGGTAGCCGGCGATGCGGGCCGCGTCGCCGGAGCGGGCGTGGGCGCGCGCCAGCGCCCAGCCGCACAGGGCGCCGTACAGGACCATGCGGTCGGGCGGCAAGAGCGTGACGTCGACCGACGTCTTCATGTCGCGCAACTGGCGGACGTAGAAGTCGACGCCCTCGATGCGGCCCCACCCGAGAAAGATGTCGCTGGCCGCCTGGGTGTACTGCTGCCCGCGGACGACGCGTTGCCCGTGATTGGGGTATTTGCTCTTCCCGGCGTGGGGTTCGAGAACCGAGGTGAACGCCTCCTTGATCTGCAAGAAGAGCGGGTCGCCGTCGTGGTTGCCCCGGAAGAGGGCGATGTAGCAACGGGTGCCGACGCTCCCGACGCCGACGACCTTGCGCGCCACGTCGACGAAGGTGTAGCGGTTCAGCAACTCTCTCAAGTCGTCGCGGATCGAGGACCGGTACGTCCTGGCGAGCGTCCGCAGGCGCTCTTCCAGTTGCACGTCGCTCATGTGGACGACGAGCGGGGGGTCGTCGGCCACGCGAATCTGGCCGTTCTGGACGATGGTCATTTTGGTGAACGCCTGGAGGTGGTCGCGCACGATGGCCTTCGACAGACCGCGCTGAAGATCCTTGGCGACGTCCGGCGGCAAGGTCGCGGTAATGTCCGGTCCGGTGATCCGGTTGTACCAAACGGCCAGGTGACCCATCGGCGCGAACTCCGCCATCCGCTCGCGATAGGAGCGGACGGTGGCGGCGGCGGCGGCGGCACAATCGGCCGCGCGAAACCCGTTCGCCCGGCTGGCGACGACGACGCTGGCGGCCAGGCGCTTGACGTCCCACTCCCAGGGCGCGGGCAGGGTTTCGTCGAAGTCGTTGATGTCGAACACCTGGTTGCGCTCCGGCGTCGCGAAGGAGCCGAAGTTCGAGAGGTGGGCATCGCCGCAGGCCTGAACGGTCAAGCCGGAGGTGGGCGTGGACGCGAGGTCGCTCGCCATCACCACGGCGGAACCGCGGTAAAAGGCGAACGGCGAGGCAACCATCCGTCCGTACCGGATCGGGATGAGATCGGGTTCGCGACTGCGATCCTGCGCCTGCAGCAGATCGAGCGGGTCCGGCCGGTCGGCGGGTGGCGACCAACCGGCGTGAGACCGTCGCGGTGCCCGCTCCCGCAGGGCCTTTCCCTCGGCCGTGCGCTCGGCGACGGACGGCACCGGCGGTCTGTCGACCGCCGCTCTCACCCTTCGGCTTGTCTCGGCGGTTACCTGTGCAACCATGTTCGTTGCCCCTGCCCTCTTCACCGAACCATTCCGCCTGCGGTCCTCGTCATGGCGCAGAAGCGGCCACGAGACGGGGAAAGGCGTTCGAGGCTCGCGACCTCCCTACCTCCTTGAGCCCAAGCCGGCAAGGTGGGTTCCGATGCGCACAGGATGGACACGGTCAGGTAGTAGCGTCAGCGGTCTTAGGGCGTATTCGCGGGTGGGGCAACAGGGGCGCGGTTCGCCGCGGCCGGCAGTTCCCCATGCACAACCGGGGTGCTCCCAGCGAGCCACGCCCGTCACCGATGATATTTCCGGAGAATTGATCGCGATGGCGAATTGTGCCGATTGGATGAAGATGCGCCGTCGAGCGCCAGACGGCGGCTCAATTCGGTCCGATGCTAAACTGCCGCCCACATCCCCGACCGGCGAGCGGCGACCAATCTGAGCGCAGGACAGCAGGAGGTTCGGCGTGACCACCCTTGATCACGCTCAGCAGGGCGAACGTGACGGACGACCGACGGACCTCGGCGCCGAGGATGCGTTTTCACGCCGGAAGTTGTTGATACGAGCGACGGCCATCGGTGCCGGCGCCGCCGCGCTCGGTCGCCTCTCCGCGATCGGCGCATCGGCGGCGCCGGCCAACCGGTTGCGGCTGCTGAACGCGGCGTTCCAGAACGAGACGCTGGCCAAGGAGCAGGTGGTCCGGCTGCCGGAATCGGAACCGCTCAGCCTCGACCCCGGTATCACCCACGGCGCCAGGGGGCTGGAGGAGATCCAGAACCTGTTCGAAGGCCTCGTCTACCTCGACCAGCGCGACGGCAGCCTCCAGATGGGGCTCGCCGCAACGATGACCCCGAACGCCGACGATTCCGAATACACGTTCACGCTGCGAAAGGGGCTCGTCTGGTCGGACGGGACGCCGCTCGACGCGCACGACTTCGAGTGGAGCTGGAAACGTGCACTCGACCCGAGGTCCGAGTACGCTACCGCGCTCTACCCGCTCAAAGGTGCGGCCGCGATCATCCGAGGAGAGAAGGGACCCGACGCCCTCGGCGTGGTCGCCGTCGACGACACGACGCTCCGGGTGACACTCGAGGAACCGACGCCCTACTTCCCGCTCCTCGCCACGACCTGGACCTTCTCACCGGTCCCGAAGCACGTCATCGACAAGGAAGGCGATGGCTGGGTCGAAGCCGGCAAGATGGTCTCGAACGGGCCCTACCTGCTGACGTCGTGGGAGCACGACCAGAGCCTGGTGCTCGAACGGAACCCGACCTACTACGGTCAGCAGCCGGTCATCACCAGGGCCACCTACACGCTCTTCGCCGACGACACCTCGCAGGCGCTCGTGCCGTACGAGGACGACGAACTCGACCAGGCGCAGGTCTCGTTCGCCGACCTCGATCGCGTCAAGAACGACCCCACGCTGAGTGCACAGATGCACGTCTATCCGCGCTCGGCCACGCGCTTCCTCGTCTGCGACACGACGAACGCGCCGACGTCCGACGTCCGGTTCCGGCAGGCGCTCTCGCTGGCGATCGGCCGGGACACGCTGGCGAACGGCGTCCTCAAGGGGGCGTTCTCGCCGACGCAGACGATGCTGCCGGCCGACATCCCCGGCCACAACCCGGCGGCCGCGCTCGGCGAGGACCTCGGCCGCGCCCGGCAACTCCTCGCCGACGCCGGCTTTCCCACGGGCGCGCACCTGCCGAAGTTGACGCTCGTCTGCCACGCGGCCGATCTCGCGGAGAGGACGACGGCCCAGTATCTGCAAGCGGTCTGGAAGCAGAACCTGGGCCTCGAGGTCACGCTCGATCCGATGGAGGAAAAGGCATTCCAGGACTGGTTCGATTCCCGCAAGGACCAGCCGTTCAACCTGATGATCTACCAGTGGGGTTCCGATTGGGGCGACCCGGCCAACTGGCACAACCAGCTCTTCGACTCCCGGGCCGACTTCTACCACTCCCATTGGAAAGACGACGAGTTCGACCGGCTGGTGCGGGCAGCGGCGGTGATGCCGGACGCCACGGCGCGGATCGCGCAATACCGCCAGGCGGAGACGATCCTCGTTTCGGACGCGGCCCTGATTCCCCTCTACAATCTGGTCCGCATCTACGTCGTCAAACCTTTTATCCGGGGCGTCTACCACTACCCGGTTCTGAGCCGCACCTGGATCCGCTACATCTCCGTCGTGGCGTCGTGAGGCACGCGGCGCGTTGGATAGGAGCGGGCCCGGTGCCCTCAAATCAACCCGAGCTGGCGGGCGCGGTCCACGGCGTGCGTGCGGTTGGCCGCTTCGAGTTTGCGCAAGATGTTGTTCATGTGCTTCTTGACGGTCTTTTCGCTGATGAACAGGCGCTGACCGATCTCGCGGTTGGGCAGGCCGGCCCCGACCAGCCGCAGCACCTCGATCTCGCGTTCGCTGAGCGCATCCGACGAGTCCGACGGGTCGGGCGCCTCCGGCGAGTCCGCCCCCTCGATCTCGGTCAGCAGGCGCTGCGCGTAGGCACGCTGTCCGTCGCGCGCCCCCTCGTGCCGCAAGAGGGGCGCCAGTGCCTGCCCCTCGTCGACGAAGAGTCGAACGTAGCCGTGCGGATTTCCCAATTCCAAGGCCTGGTGCAACAACCGCGAGGCGACGGCCGCGTCGCCGCCCGCCGCGTGCGCCATGGCCGCAAGCATCGAGAGTTCGACGAGGTCGCCGTCGCGACCGGCCGCCTCTGCCTGTTGGCGGATGATCTCGGTGATCTTCAGCGCGAGCTCGGACCGCCCTTCGCGGATCAGGAACCTGACGTACGTCAGGTACTCCACCTGCCGCTCGTATGCGGGCAAGAGCGAGGACTCCAACACGCGGCTGTCGGCCCACCGGCGAGCGAGGGCGATCTGGTGCGACGCCATCCAGAACCTGGCTTGCCAGGCGCCGACGTCTCTCGCCAGTTGGTCATTGCCCAATTGGGTCTCGAAGCCGCGGGCATGCTCGAGCTGATCGAACGCTTCCTCGACGTTCCCCCGCGCCCAGGCGATCCGCGCCAATCCGACCCTGATCCGGCCCCGCCATTGGAGGGCGCCCGTCAGCTCGGCCAGCTCGTCGCCTCGCCGAAAGTGCGCCTCGGCGTCGTCCAGCAGACCCCACTCGCGATGGATACCGCCGAGGTAGTACAGCGCGGCTTGCACCCAGATCTCGACCGGTGAATCGGCGGCGGCCTGGATCACCCGGCGGCACAAAACCGTCGCATCCAGCAACTTGCCGCGTTGCACCAATGTCCCCGCCGAATGGGCCATCTCGAACAGTTGGAACCACGGTTGATCCGCTGCCAAGGAGAGGGAGCGGAGATCGGCAAACGCCTGGTCGGCTCTCGCCGGTTCGCCGTGGTAGAGATAGGCGATTGCCAGTGTTGCCAGCGCGAAGATCCGTTTGGTCGATCGATCGTCCGGCAAGAGGTCGAGCGCCCGGTGCGCGTAGTTGATCGCCCGCAGGTTGTCGTAACCGTAGAGGGAGCGGCACGCATCCCAGAGGAAGAGCGCGCCCTGACCCGGCCGGTCGTCGGCCCGGATCCAGGCCTCCTCGGCGAATCGGAGCGGTTTCGCCCCTTCGGACCACTGGCCCAACCGGCCGAGCGCCCACGCCAGCCAGAACGCCAACTGCGGCGACCGTTCGAAGATCGTCGGCGGCAGGCCCTGCAGCCAATCTCGCAACGTCGCGACGTGATCCCGCTCGAAAAGCGCGGCGCAGTGGTCTTCGAGCATCCGGATCGCGCGGTCCCAATCGTGGCCGGCGATCGCGTGGCGGATGGCGTCCTCGATGAGCCCAGCGCGTTCGAACCATTGGGAGGCTCGCCGGTGAAGTTCGTCGAGTTCCTCGCCCGTGACGGTCCGGACCAACCGATCGCGCAGCACGTCGGCGAAGAGCTGGTGATAGCGGTGCCAGGCGCCGATACCGTCGAGCGCGATGACGAACAGGTTGTCCCGTTCGCACCGGCGAATCAGGTCGTCGCTGCCCTGCCCCCCGGTCACCGCGTCGCACAGATTGGCCGTGAACCGATCGAGGATGGAGGTGCGCAGGAGGAAGGATTGGATGTCGTCGGGTTGACGCTGAAGGACCTCCCCCCAGAGGTAGTGGTCGGCAAGACCGACGTCGCCGTCGCGACCTTCGACGGATCGCCGAATCTGCTCGCGCGCCTCGCCGCGCAGGGCGACGCCGATCAACTGGAGCCCCGCCACCCACCCCTCGGTCCGCTCGTACAGCACCCCGATCTCGCTCGGGGTCAGGTCCAGGTCCAGAAAATCGTTATAGAACCGCACCGCCTCTTCGCGCGTGAACTGGAGGTCCTGCTCGCGAATCTCGAGCAGTTCGCCGTTGGCGCGAAAGCGCGCCATCCGAAGCGGGAGTTCGGTCCGGCTGATCAGCACGATCCGCATCGCCGGCGGTGCGTGCTGGATCAGCAGATCCACCGCTCGTTGGATCTCCGGCGATTCGATGGCGCCGACGTCATCCATCACGAGGACGAATGCCTGGGTGGTCGCCGAGAGATCGGCGATCAGCCGGTGGACGATCACGGTGGGGTGGAGCAGTCCCTTGGTCGCGAGGAGGGATTCCGTGCCGGCCACGAGGTCCGGGTCGACCGTGCGCAGAGCGGCGGCGATCAGACCGAAAAACGACCGCGGGTTGTCGTCATCGGCATCGAACGTGGCCCAGGTCCGCGGCATCCGCAGCTCGGCCAGCCACTGCGCGACCAAGGTCGACTTGCCAAACCCGGCCGGAGCGCAGATCGAGATCAACCGGCAACCGGGATCGCCGTCGAGTAAGGACAAGAGGTGCGGCCTGGCGACGAATTCGGCCCGGACACTGGGTGGATAGAGCTTGGTTGACACGACCGATCGGCTCGGCGTGGCGTTCGGGGAGGCTTGCGTCGCGTTGATCGGCGCCAGGGGGTTGGGGAGCGTCCGCGGGTGGAGCGACGGCGCCAGGGCTCCGCCCGGGCGGACGAGAATCGCTGAAGGATCGCCCATGGGTCACCTCCGGATCGAGTGGGCGCCGAAGAGCGTGCCTGCATCGCCCTGTACCAGACGATGAAGGGCGTCGGC
>DATBFX010000392.1:0-6977 GCA_036558305.1 Thermomicrobiales bacterium
TGGAGGCCTACCGCCGGTTCGCCGCCTTGCCGAACGACTACCCGCTCCACCTCGGCGTCACCGAGGCCGGGACACCGCGGGCCGGTTCGGTCCGCTCGGCGATCGGGTTGGGAACGCTGCTCGCGCTCGGTATCGGCGACACGATTCGCGTCTCCCTGACGACCGATCCGGTCGAGGAGGTTTTCGTCGGTTTCGAAATCCTCAAGAGTCTCGAGCTGCGGCAAAAAGGGGCGACGATGATCGCCTGCCCGACCTGTGGCCGGGTCGAGGTCGACCTCTTCACGATCGCCAACGAGATCGACCAGTTCCTCCTGCAAGTCCGAGAGCCGATTCGTGTCGCCGTGATGGGGTGCGTCGTCAACGGACCGGGCGAGGCGCGCGATGCCGACGTCGGTTTGGCGGCCGGCAACGCCAAGGGCGTGATCTTCCGCAAGGGCAAAATCGTTCGCACCGTTCCGGAAACGGAGATGGTCGACGCCCTCAAGGCGGAGATCATGCAAGTCGTCGATGACCGGCGCAATGGCGTGGTCGAAGAACCGACCGAGGCTGGGCGGTACCGACCGATGCTAGCTTTGACCGCGGTGTAGAACCGGGCGGCCCCCACCCCCGGCCCCTCCCCCTACGTAGGGGGAGGGGAGCGCGCCGAAAACCCTCTTGAACGACAATGCAAACATCGATTGCTCACTCCGTTCCCCCTCTCCCTCGGAAGGGAGATGGGCTGGGGGTGAGGGCTGAATTCCGACGGAGGACCACCTTGGCCGTTCTATCGCCGCCCACGCTGTCCGAGGAGCAACTCGCCTTTCTGCGCTCGGTCGATAGCCCGACCGTTGCCAACGCCGTCGAAGTCTTCAAGGTGCGCGATCGCACCGAGGGCTTCGTCGGTGGTGCGGTCCGTTGCCTTTTTCCGGATCTCGGCGTCATGGTGGGCCGGGCGCTGACGGTCACGGTCGGCAATGAGGCCGGCGAGTCGGCAAGCCGCGACGGTTACTGGCAGATGTGGCAAGCGCTCGAACAGATGGACGGACCGGCGGTGCTCGTGATGCAGGACGTCAGTGGTCGCCCGAGTCGATGCGCCTACGCCGGTGAGGTCATGGCGACGTTGGCGCACCGTCTCGGCGCCGTCGGCATGGTGACGGACGGCGGCTATCGCGACGTCAACGAGGTTCGCGCCCTCGGTATGCACTACTACGCCGCGTACCACGTCGTCTCGCACGGGAACTTTTCCATCCTCGATGTCGGCGTCCCGGTCGAGTTGGACGGGCAGCGAATCGAGACCGGCGACATCCTGCACGGCGACGTCAACGGCATCGTCGTCGTCCCCGCCGAGGTGCTCGACGGTTTGCCCGAGGCGGTGGCCGGGATTCGCGATCGAGAGCGCCGCGTGATGGAGTTCATTCGCGGTGAGAGCTTTTCACTCGAAGGGGTGAAGGCGGGACGCGGGTATTGATCGAAACCGATCATGCTCGAGGCTGGTCAGGCAGCCGTTCCCGAATTCGTACATTTCATCACAAGGTCCCGGTCACCCTGGTAAACTTTCGGCCCGGACGTGTTCGTACGACACGAAACCTCGCGCGCCGTCCGCGGCGGTCTTGCCGGAGAGATGCCATGAAGCGTGATCACGCCCAACCTCGGATCCCCGCGCTGCTCCCGTTGCTTTTCGGCCTCCTCATCGCCCCCGTCGTCCTCTCCAGCGGTCATCGCGCCGCCGCTCAGCAGGCCACCCCGCCGGCGCTCTCTTGCACGCCGTCTTCCGTGACCGCCGAGGTGCCTGCCGCGGCGACACCGGGCACCACGAGTTCGACGGCGCCCACGAGCAACTTGAAAAAGGTCAAAATGGGGTATGTCCCCGTTTCGATCTTCGCGCCCGTTTTCGTCGCGAAAGAAAAGGGCTACTTCGCGGAGCAAGGGCTCGACGTCGACCTGGAACCCTTCCCCGGCGGTTCCGATCCGGTCGTGTTGACGGCGAGCGGGCAACTCGACCTGGGCATCGGCGGTGCCGGTCCCGCGTTCTGGAACGCGATCGCGCAAGGACTCCCGATCAAACTCATCGCGCCCGGCCACGCCGAGGGGAATCCGGTGGCGACGCCGCTGATGATTTCGAAGGCGTCCTGCGAATCCGGTGCGATCGCATCGGTCGCCGACCTCAAGGGCAAGAAGGTTTCCGTCAACGCGCGCGGTGCCACCGAGTATTGGCTGAGTCAGGCACTCTCCACGGGCGGTCTGACCCTGGACGACATCGATCTCCAAACGCTGGCGTTCCCGGACGCGGTCGCGGCCCTACAATCGGGTGCGGTCGACGCCGCGATGGTCGGTGAGCCGCTGGCGACGAAGGCCGAGCAGGACGGGATTGCGGTCCGTCTCGCAACGGACTTTCCGGTCCAGGACGTCCAGCCGACCGTGATCTTCGCCAACGAGGATTTCCTGAAGAACAATCCCGAGGCGGCGACGGGTCTGGTCACCGCCTATCTCAAGGCGTCCCGCGACTTGACCGGAGACGGATTCCTCGATCCGACGAACCTGGCGATCATCGAGCAGTACACCAAGGTCCCGGCGGCGCTGATCGCGGCGTCGGTCAAGCCGGTCTACGCGGTCGACGGCCAAATCAACTTCGACGGATTGGCGAAACTCCAGACCTTCTTCCGGGAACGCGGTCTCCTCGAATACGATAAGGATCTCGATCCGAAACAGATCGCCGACACGCAGTACGTCGATGCAGCGCTGGCGAAACTTGGACCGTATCAGGCGAGTTCGTAGTGCAGGGTGAGGAGACCTGTTTGAGTGCAGCCCGCCCCACTCCGAGGGCAGTCCTGACGCGAAGAGATCCCACGCATGCTCCGGATGATCGAACGAGGGATGACGTTTACCTTGTCATCCTGAGCGAAGCGAAGGATCTCTCCACCGTCACTCCGGCTACACAAGTCGCTCGATCCTGCACGATCGCGGGGGCATCGTCCGGGCGATGGTCCAGATAGCGGTCACAGCAAAGGCCGGGTCCCTGGCGGTCGCAACTCCTGCCGCCCGGCCCGCAACCGAGGCCGCCGGCGGCAGCGTGCCGGCGATTCGGTCGAGCGGGATCGGCCGTCGCTTCGAGACCACGGCCGGGACGATCGATGCGATCCGGCACGTCAACCTCGCCGTCGAACCGGGCGAGTTCTGCGTCATCGTCGGGCCGTCCGGCTGCGGGAAAACGACCTTCCTGCGCATCATCGCCGGACTCGAACGGCCCACCGCCGGCACGCTCGACTTGCGAGACGGCAATGGCGGGTCGCCGACGAATGCGATGGTATTTCAAGGGCGATCGGTCTTTCCGTGGCTGACGGTCCGGGAGAATGTCGCCTATGGACTCAAACTGAACGGGGTCGGACGGCGTGAGCGGCGGCAGACGACCGCGCGGATGATCGAGTTGGTCGGCCTGACCCGCTTCGAGCGCGCCTATCCGCACCAACTGTCGGAGGGCATGCGCCAGCGGGTGGCGATCGCCCGCGCCTTGGCGGTCGATCCCGATCTTCTGTTGATGGACGAACCGTTTGGCGCCCTCGACGAACAAACGCGCTTCGTCCTCCAAGAAGAGTTGCTTCGCATCTGGGAAGCCTCGCGCAAGACCGTGGTCTTCGTCACGCACTCGATCGACGAGGCGCTGACGCTGGCCGACCGTATCGTCGTCTTCACGGCGCAACCGGGCACGGTCAAAGCGACGCTGCCGGTCCCCTTTGCTCGCCCGCGCGAACTGACGGCGGTCCGCTCCGACCCGGCCTTCGCCGGTCTTTTCCGCGAGATTTGGGACCTCTTGCGCGAGGAAGTCCAGGCGGCACGGTCCGCGGCGGGGACAGCACCATGAGTCGCTCCCGGAGACGGGCCGTCGAGCTCGTCCTGACGCTGAGCGCGCCTGTCCTCATCCTCGTGATCTGGGAAGTGCTGTCGCGCACCGACCGGATCAATCCCCTCTTCTGGCCGCCGCCGTCGAGTCTGTGGAGCACGTTCACCCAGCTCGTCCGTCATGGGGGACTGCTGACCGATGTCCGCGTCAGTCTCTTCCGCATCATCGGCGGGTTCTTGTTGGGTGCCATACCCGGCGTCGCCTTGGGTTTGGCGATGGGTCTCTTCTGGCCGGTCCGCGTGTTCGTGATGCCGATCGCGACGGCGGTCTACGCGGTGCCGAAGATCGCGATCTTGCCGTTGGTCATCATCGCGCTCGGGACCGGCGAGTCGTCCAAGCTGGCGATCGTCGCGATCTCGATCTTCTTCCTCGTCGTCCTCAACACGATGGCCGGCGTCATGGCGATCGATCCCTCCTACCGGGATGTGGCCCGGAACTTCGGAGCGAGTCGGTTCGAACTCTTCGGTACGGTCGCGTTTCCGGGGGCGTTGCCGGCGATCTTCACTGGACTCCGGCTCGGACTCGGGTTCTCGCTGATCGTCATCGTCGGTGCCGAATTCCTTTCGGCAAAACAGGGCATCGGCCAGTTGATCTGGGAGAGCTACAGCATCCTGGCGATCCGCAAGATGTTCGTCGGTCTGATTGTGACGGGTTTGTTGGGATGGGTGCTGACGCTCTCACTCGACCTGATCGAGCGGCTCGTTCTCCCCTGGCGACCGATCACGTGAAACCCGGACCCACCGTGAGACGTATCTCTGGGCGATGAGCGCGACCGATCCGACGGCCACCGGCCTCGCAACGCCACCCCGAACCACGCCGAGCCGGTGGCGCATCTGGCTTCAGGCCATCCGCTACTTTTCCTTCACGGCTTCGGCCATCCCGATCCTGATCGGGTCGGCACTGGCGCTCGTCGATCGCAAGTTCGACCCCGTCCTCTTCGTCGTCATGCTCTTCGCCGCAATCGCATGCCACGCCGGTGCCAATCTCGCCAACGACTACTACGACCACGTCAAGGGCATCGACACGCCGGAGTCGTTGGGACCGAGCAAAGTTATCCAACAGTCACTGCTGACGCCCGCCGAGGTACGGCGCGGCATGATCGTGGCCTTCGCGATCGCGACGGCCCTCGGGCTGGTCATCGTCGCCAAAACCGGTTGGCCGATCCTGGTGCTGGCGTTGGCAAGTCTCGGCGCCGCCTTCTTCTACACGGGTGGCCCGAAACCGCTCGGCTACGTTGCGCTCGGAGAGATCACCGTCCTGATCTTCATGGGACCGGTGATGATCGGCGGTGCCTACTACGTGATGACCGAGCATTTGAGTTGGAATGCGATCTGGGCCTCGGTGCCGGTCGGTTTCCTAGTGGCGGCAATCCTTCATGCCAACAACATCCGCGACATCGAGCTCGACCGGCGCGCGGGCAAAGCGACATTGGCGACGCTGCTCGGTCGCACGTGGTCGAACGTCGAGTATCTTGGCCTGGTCGGCGGAGCGTTCGTTGCGACCGCGCTCTGGATTGCGGTGCGGCCCGAATTCTGGCCGGTGGCGCTCGTGCTCTTGGCGGCTCCGGCGGCGGTCAGTCTCGTCCGGTTGGTCTTCAGCGCCGCGGAGGGACGAGAGCTCAACGTGGCACTGAGGAAAACGGCCGGCTTGCATCTTCGCTTCGGAACCTTGATGACGATAGGACTGCTGATCCGTGCAACGATCGATCGACTTGGATGATTCGGGCGAGCATGACGACGTGGAAAATCTCGAATCCGATTCCGTCCGGAACCGACCGAGAATGAGCCGTCGTGCGTTCGCGTTGGGAGGGCTGCTCGGCGCTTTCGGTGCCGCCGCCGTCAGCGGTGTAGAGGCGTACCAGGCGCGATACGTCAATCCCTATTCACCGCAAACGGAGCACGTTTCGATTCCGGTGCCGCCGGGTCACGAGGGGTTGGCCGGTCTTCGCATCGGATTCATCACCGATACGCACGTTGGGCCATTCGTCTCACCGGACGACCTGGCGCGCGCAACTGCCCTGCTCGCCGAAGAACGACCCGACCTGGTCCTCCTCGGCGGCGATTACGTCTCCGAATCGCCTCGGTACATCGGTGCGGCGGTTGAGGTGTTCGGCGAACTGGTCGATGAAACGCCGTTGGGCGGATTCGCGGTCCTCGGCAACCACGACATGTACGTCTCGCCGGCCAAGGTGACGGCAGGTCTCGAGGCGGTCGGTATCCCGGTTCTGCGCAACCAGGCAGCTCGGGTTGCCTACGGTGGGGATACCCTCTGGATCGCCGGTATCGACGAAACGCTGCTTGGCCACCCCGACCCGCGGACCGCGTTCTCGCAGGTGCCCGACGACGCGGCGGCACTCGCCCTCTGGCACGAACCGCAGTTTGCCGAGCAGGCGGCGGCGAAAGGTGCGTTCCTGCAATTGTCCGGTCACACCCACGGCGGGCAAATTCGTATCCCGGGTGTCGGCCCGGTCGGTCTGCCGGTCCACGGGAAACGCTACGTGATGGGTCTCAACCAGGCGGCCGGGATGGACATCTATACGGCGCGCGGCGTCGGCGTCTATCGACCGCCGCTCCGGTTCAATTGTCCGCCCGAAGTCACGGTCATCACGCTCTCCCTCCCCGATCGATAACCGATCTCCGCGTAGTGGCTCATGTCGTGCGAGGTGTGTCAGGCTACGCTTCCCGATACGCAGGGAAGCCCCGGTTTGTCCGGGCTGAAATCACCAAAGGAAGGGGCGATGGCTGGGAAATCGAGGCGGACGACTCTCTGCGTCACTTCGGTTCTGATGACGATCGTCGTGACGCTCGCCGGATTCACGCAACTCGCCGGCGGTAGACGGATCGCGAATGCGCAGGCGGCAACACCAACCACGTTGGCGGCGACTCCGGCGGCCGGCAACCAGGTCAAGTACAAAAAGGTCAACGTCGAGTTGATCCTCGACTCCTCGGGCTCGATGGCAGAGGAACTCGAAGGCGGCCAGACCCGAATCGACGCCGCGAAGCAGGTCCTGAACCAGGTGATCGACGCTCTGCCGGTTCAGGAGGGCATCAACGTCGGCTTCCGCGTCTACGGTCACAAGGGGAACAACAACGAATCCGGC
>DATBFX010000393.1:0-8534 GCA_036558305.1 Thermomicrobiales bacterium
GGTTTCGTAGGGTAAGAGGTGGCTCATCCGCTTTGCATCCGGCGATGGTGTGTGAGCGCCCGTCAAACGTCATGTCCTGCAGGTCGAATCCGGAGTCCAAAGTCGCCTGTGCGAACGGGGAGAGGTCCTGAGCGAAGCGAAGGACCTCTTCGTCGTCGATGCGGGCAACCTGCTTCGGGTTGACGCGGCGTTGGTTGGCGCCTAGCATGACCGCACTTCATGTCCCATCCGGCAGACGCAATCCGCATTAGGAGGAACATCGATGGCGGTCCAGCTCACGAAGACCCGTTCGGCTTCGGCGCGCGCCGAGGTCGCCGACGAGTTGGTCGCCGAGTTTCGCCGGCGCACGCCGCGGTCGGCCGAGGCGTTCGCGGCGGCGAAGAAGGTGATGCCGGGCGGCGATACGCGGACCGTGGCCTTTCACGCGCCGTATCCGCTGACGGTCGAACGCGGCCAGGGGTGCCGGTTCGTCGACGTCGATGGCAACGAGTACGTCGACATTCTCAACAACTACACGTCGCTGATCCATGGTCACGCGTACTCGGCGATCACGGCGGCGGTGACGGAGCAGTTGCCGAAGGGGACGAACTACGCGACGGCGGTGGCGGCGCAGACGCGACTGGCCGAGATCCTGACCGCCAGGGTCGCTTCGGTCGATCTGGTCCGGTTCACCAATTCGGGGACCGAGGCGACGATGAATGCCGTGCGGGCGGCGCGGGCCTTCACCGGGCGCGACCTGATCGTCAAAATGGAAGGCGGTTACCACGGGACGTACGACGACTTCGAAGTCAGCGTCCATCCCGATCTCGCCGCGGCCGGGACGGACGATGCGCCGATCCCGACGCTCGACACGCAGGGTGTACCGCAAAACACGCTCGAATCGGTGTTCATCATCCCGTACAACGACGTCGCCGGGGCCGAGCGCCTCTTCGCCGAGCGCGGCGACGAGATCGCGGCGGTGATTGTCGAACCGGTAATGGGTGCCGGTGGCATGATCCCTGCGGAACAGAATTTTCTGGAAGTCCTACGCGCCCTGACCGTCAAGAACGACGCGCTCTTGATCTTCGACGAGGTGATGACCTTCCGGCTCGAACCGGGCGCGATTCAGGAGCACTACCGCGTCCGGCCGGACCTGACGAGTTTCGCCAAGATCATCGGCGGTGGGTTCCCGGTCGGCGCGTTCGGCGGGCGAACCGAGGTGATGGAGCAGTTCGATCCGGCGCGGCCGAAACCGCTCTGGCAGTCGGGGACGTTCAACGGCAACGCGATCACGATGATCGCCGGCGCCGTGGCGATGGAGCACTACCCAGCGGCGGAAGTGGCAAGGATCAACGTCCTCGGTGACCGATTGCGGGACGGGTTCGACGCGACGCTCAAGCGGGCCGGCGTCACCGGTGTGGCGACCGGGTACGGTTCGTTCGTCGGCGTCCACTTCACCGAGGAGGCCCCGACCAATTACCGGATGGCGGTGCGCGGCGACCAGACGCTGAAGCGGTTGGTCCACCTCGGTTTGCTGAATGAGGGCGTGTTCTGCGCGCCGCGCCTGATGTTCTGTACGTCGACGGCGATGGACGAGGGGGTGATCGACGAGGTGATCGCGGCGTTCGGGCGGGCGGTGGACCGGGTGGCTTAGGCACCGGCCCGCCGTTGACAGATCGCGCCGCGATGTGGTTTATGCCGGTACGCGCAAACAGCGCGGTTGCCGATTCCCGAGTCCAGTGACGAACGAAGGAGGCGGACGATGCGCGACGGTTTCCTGCGGCGGTCCCTCAACCGGCGGTCGATGCTGAAGGCGACGGGAGGCGCGGCGCTCGGCACGGCCCTCTCGCGCGAGTCGCTGTCGCGGATCGAGGCGGCGGCGCAAGCGTCGACGCCGACGGCGAACATCGCCGGGACCGAACTCAAAATCCTCCAATGGAGCCACTTCGTCCCCAGCTACGACGAGTGGTTCGACGCCTTTGCCAAAGCCTGGGGTGAGGCGAATCAGGTCAACGTCACCGTCGAGCACATCAACACGGCCGACGTGCCGGCGGCGATCGCCTCCGACATCAGCGCCAAGGGCGGGCACGACCTGGTCGAGCACATCGCCTCGCTCGCGCAATACGAGAAGTCGATGCTCGACCTGCGCGACGTGACCGAGGAAGCGGCGCGGCGCCACGGCCAGCAACTCGAGATGGCAAAACTGAATTCGTTCAATCCGACGACGAACGTCTACTACGGGTTCTGCCACGGTTTCGCGCCCGATCCGGGTGACTATCGGAAGAGTCTCTGGGACACGGTCGGATTGACCAGCGGGCCGACGTCCTGGCAGGAATTGCTCGACGGCGGGACCAAAATCAAGTCCGATCAGGGTGTCCAGATGGGCATCGGGATGTCGAACGAGCAAGACTCCCGGATGGCCGCGCAGACGCTGATGTGGGCGTACGGCAGCGCGATCCAGGACGCCAGCGAGAACGTGACGATCAACTCGCCGGAGACCGTCGCCGCGGTCGAGTACATGACCAACCTCTTCAAGAACGCGATGACCGACGAGGTCTTCGGGTGGACGGCGGCGTCGAACAACCAGCTCTTGATCGCCGGGCAGGCGTCCTACATCCTCAATTCGATCTCCGCCTACCGAACGGCGCAGGACGCGCAACCCGACGTGGCGAAGGACATCTTCTTCTCGCGGCCGCTGGTCGGACCGGCGGGCAACGAGGCGGCGCTGGCGCACGGGCACGCCGTCTTCATCTACCAGATTCCGACCTACTCGAAGAACCAGGACACGGCCAAGGAGTTCCTCCTCTACCTGACGGACAACTACGACCAGGCGACCGACCACAGCAAGTTCTACAACTTCCCCGCCTACGCGAACCTGGCGCCGAATCTGACCGCCGAGGGAGGCTGGCTCGACAACGACCCGTACGGTTCGGACCCGGCGAACAAGCTGGCGGTGCTGAAGGGCGCCACGACCTGGACGACGAATCTCGGTCACCCCGGTCCGGCCAACGCGGCCATGGGTGAGATCTTCGCCTTGCCGACCCTGCCCGACATGATGGCCAGGGCCGCCCGCGGCGAGCAGTCGGCCGCCGATTCGGTCGCCCAGGCGGAGAAGGAGATCACGGAGATCTTCGACAAGTGGAAGGGCGAAGGGTTGATGGGCGGCGGTAGCGCGTAGGCGGCAAGGCGGCAAGGCGGCAAGGAGATCACGACGGCGGTGCCGATTCGTCGGCCCGGTCCCTGAGTGAGGCGTCGATGCAGACGCCAGGAGCCATATGCGATGCCTGAGCAACTTCCGATCGTCCTTGCCGCCTTGCCGCCAACACCCGCTCTGGCGGGTACCCGCCTTGCCGCCTAACCGGCCATGGCTACCGTCGAAACACGGGGATTGACCAAGCAGTTTGGGGAGGGGCCGCCGGCGGTCGATGGGATCGATCTGGCCAGCAACGACGGCGAGTTCCTGGTGCTGCTGGGGCCGTCGGGGTGCGGCAAGACGACGTTGCTGCGGATGATCGGCGGGTTGGAGACGCCGACGGCGGGCGACGTGCTGATCGACGGGCATGTCGTGACCCGGTTGCCGCCGCGGGCGCGGAAGATCGCGATGGTGTTCCAGAGTTACGCCCTCTATCCGCACCTGTCGGTCTACAACAACATCGCGTTTCCGTTGAAGGCGCAAGGGGTCGGCAAGGCGGAGCAGCGGCAGAAGGTCGAATGGGCGGCGTCGCTGCTCGGGATCGAGATGCTGCTGGACCGGAAACCGCGGCAGTTGTCGGGCGGTCAGCGGCAGCGTGTCGCGCTGGCGCGGGCGCTCGTCCGCGATCCGACGGTGTTTCTGCTCGACGAACCGCTTTCGAATCTGGACGCGCAACGGAGGGCGTCGGCTCGCGACGAGTTGCAGCGGTTCCAGCGGAGCGTCGGCACGACCACCATCTACGTGACGCACGATCAGGTCGAGGCGATGGGGATGGGCGACCGAATCGCCGTGATCGAGCGCGGTCGCGTCCGCCAACTCGGGACGCCGCGGCAGATCTACGACGAACCGGCCGACACCTTCGTCGCGACGTTCCTCGGGTCGCCGCCGATGAATCTGGTGCCGCGCAACGGCCATCTCTTGGGGTTCCGACCCGAGCACCTCGTCCCGGCGACCGACGCCGGCAACGATGCAGGCGACACGGTCCGATTCCCTTTCACGGTGCAGCGTGAGGAATACCTGGGATCGGAACGCCTGCTCTACGGCGAGATCGGCGAGACGAAGGCGGTGGCGCGGTTCCCCGTGACCTCGCCGATCGTCGCCGATTTCGGGCGGGCGCACGACTTCGCGGTGTCGCGGCCTCACCTGAAGATCTTCGATGCGCAAACGGGACTTCGGACCGGAGGATGCGCATGAGCACCGCGGCGCAGGCACCGCGCACCCCGACGGCGGTCCGAAGTGGCAAACCGGAGATCGAGCATCGCGGACGGTACCTCCTCGATCGGCAAGGTTTGCTGGGGCCGCTGCTTCTGCTGCCGGCGGTCGCCTACATCGTCGGTCTCGTCGGGATCCCCTTCGTGATCGCGATCCTCTACAGCTTCAGCGACGTGACGGTCGGCGATCAGAGTATCGACTGGGTCGGGCTTGATAACTTTCGGAAAGTCGTCGACAACAAGACGTTCCAGACGGCACTCAAGAACTCGTTCATGTTCGCGATCGTCTCGCAGGTCGTCGTCATCATCCTCGCCAACATCCTGGCCCAGGTGTTGGCGGCCGACTTCCACGGGAAGCGGATCGTCCGTTACCTGATCCTTTTGCCCTGGACGACGCCGATCGCGCTGGCGACGATCGGCTGGTTGTGGATGCTCGACAACATCTACAGTCCGGTCGATGCCGTGCTGCGCGATCTGCACCTGCTCGGTCCCGGCACGCTTTGGGGGCCGACGCGCAACATGCACTGGTTGGCGCGGCCGGATCTTGCCAAGTTGTCGGTGCTGACGGTGCACGTCTGGCGAACGTTGCCGCTGACGACGGTGATTCTGCTGGCGGGTCTGACCTCGATCCCGCGAGACATCGACGACGCGGCCGAGGTGGACGGGGCCAGCTACTGGCGGAAGCTGTTCTGGATCCAGTTGCCGCTGCTGACGCCGATTGCGGCCGTGGCCGTCCTCTACGGGATCGTTTTCACGTTTACCGACATGACGGTGGTCTACATCCTGACGGGGGGCGGGCCGGTCGACAAAACGCAGGTGCTGGCGAGTTGGGCGTTCTACAAGGGGATCGGGGGGAGCAATCTGTCGCAGGGGGCGGCAATTGCATTGTTCCTGTTCCCGGTGCTGGTCGGCGTGGCGGCGTTGATGCTGCGGTTGGCGCGGCGGACGGAGACGAACTAGATCGTGCCTTTGCGGCCGGTCCCGACCCGAGGCTAACGCCCAGAGGGCACCCGCGGGCTCAATCGACGAAGCCCTCTGAAGAGGGCTGAGAACGGGGCGTGGCGACGGTTGCGCCGAGGTGGATGTGAATGGCGATGGTGGCGACGACGTTTGAGGAACCGAGCGAGGGCTACGCGACGGCGAAGCGGGTTGGGCGGCGGGCGGTGCTGTATTCGGCGGCGACGTTTTTTACGCTGTTTGCGGCGCTGCCGTTTGCGTGGATGGTGTTTACGGTGTTCAAGCGGAATACGGATCTCTACAACGGGAAGAACAATCCGTTCTGGTACAACGATCCGCCGACGCTGGCGAACGTGCGGCTGCTGTTCGAGAAGACGAATTACGAGCGGTTCTTGATCAACACGCTGGTGGTGGCGTTTTTCGTGGTGATCATCACGCTGCTCGGGGCGGTGCCGGCGGCGTACAGTCTGACGCGGTTGGCGGGGCGGTGGGGGGAGAGTTTGGGGATCGGGATCTTCCTGGTCTATCTGGTGCCGCCGACGTTGCTGTTCATCCCGATGTCGCGGGTGGTGGCCGAGCTCGGGTTGCGAAATACCCGGTGGGCGATGATCGTGGTCTACCCGACGTTCACCATCCCGTTCTGCACCTGGTTGCTGATGGGGTTTTTCAAGTCGATCCCGTGGGACATCGAGGAGCAGGCGATGATCGACGGTTACAGTCGGCTCGGGGCGATCTGGCGGGCCGTGATTCCGATCTCCATCCCCGGTATCCTGACGGTGATCGTCTTTTCGTTCGCATTGACGATGCACGAGTTCGTCTATGCGCTCGCGTTCGTGACGTCGTCGTCGCAGAAGACGATCAGCATCGGGGTGACGACGGAGTTGATCCGGGGCGACGTCTTTTTCTGGCAATCGCTGATGGCGGCGGCGGTGATCGTGGCGATACCGGTTGCCCTGGTCTACAACTTCTTTTTGGACCGCTTCATCGCGGGGTTCACGTTGGGGGCGGTGAAGGGGTAAGGTGGTTTGCGTGACGAAGGAGAGGTCCTGAACGAAGCGAAGGACCTCTCCTTCGTCATCGCCTAACCCGCAGCCGGCGTCCCCGGCAACTCCATCGGGCTGACCGTGATGCGCGTGGCGTTGGCCTGGCCGACGCTCTTTGCCAGGACCTTGCCGTTGGGATCGGTGACGGTGGCGGTGAAAGGGGCGGACCAGGTGTCGCCGGAGGGGTCGAGGGTGATGCGGGCATCGAGTGTGCGGGTCCCGAGGTAGGTCCCGCTGGTGTCCGAAACGAGGACGATGAAGCTGAGGTCGACGGTGCCGTCGGCGTTGGCGTGCCAGGCGCCGTGGCCGGCGCTGCGGGCTTCGGGGGTGCCGCCGGCCGTGGCCGGCGGGTAGACCGGTCGGTTGGAGGTGAGGGCGGTGCCGTCGGCGTAGAAACTGGTCATGTTGGGCGATGGGGGCTGGTTGTCGAGGAGCGTGGTGACGAACCAGGCGCCGACGATTGGAGCTTGGGTCGATTCCTGAGCGGTTGTGCCCGGTTGCCGGTTGGCAAGGGCGAAACCGGCGACGACCAGGCCGACGAGGGCGACGACGTACGATAGACGGTGCATGCGTCTCCTCCTTGCGTATGACCTTCGACCATCACCACGTTACAGGTGGTCGGGATGGCGCACAAGGGGGAAAGAAAGGCCACGGGCCCGCCATTTGCGGTACTCTTAGCGGTACGCCGTCCGACGCGGGACGGTGCGACACCGCGGTCGACTGGTAATCGAAACTCGATGACGATTCGTGCCCTGGCCGTTTCCGATCAGATCGATCCCCGCATCCACAGCTCATCGCTGAAGGAGCGGATGCCGGACGTTCAGATCGTGTTCGGTTGCGGGGATATTCCGGCGAGGTATTTGGAGTTCCTGGCCGACGCGCTCGACAAACCGGTCTATTTTGTTCTCGGCAATCACCTGGAGGAGTTGACGCGCCTCGGCGAACGGGGCAAGCACTACGAACCGATGGGTTGTGTGGATCTTGGTGGAAAGGTCGTGCGGGACCCCTACATAGGACTGATCCTGGCCGGACTGCCGGGGTCGCCGAAGTACTGCGACGTGGGTACGGAGCAATACTCTGAGCGGGAAATCTACTGGAAGATCGCCAAGATGACGCCGCGTTTGCTTTGGAACAAGCTGCGATACGGGCGGGCGCTGGATGTGCTGGTGACGCACGCGCCGCCCCGCGACGTCAACGACCGTTCCGATCCGGCGCACCGTGGGTTCAAGGCGATGCGGTCGTTCCTCCGCTGGTTCAAGCCGGCCTACCAGTTGCATGGGCACGTGCATCTCTACGACCGCAACGAGCCGAATACGGCGCGGTTCGAGGCGACCTCGGTCGTCAACGTCTACCCGTATCGGGTCGTGGACATCGAGCTGCCGGCCGTGCCGACCCCCGTTCGCTCGCTCGCCGAGACGTCCTAGACCCCACCCCATCGGCGGGGAATCAGATGATGGATGAACAGGTCAACAACGACTTCGATCGCGCGCGCCAAAAGGCGCTCTTTCGCGAGATCCTCTCGATCTTTCGGCGCGAACCGAACGAACTGATCCCGTACCACGAGGTGCGCAAACGGGTCTCGCCCGAGGCCGAGAGTTACCGCGGGTTTCAGACCGTACCGATCGATCAGATCGTCGGCAGCGTCGACCGCTTCCGTGACTTCGACCGCGCCTTCCTGCCGCGCCGGGGCCACACAGCGGGTCGCTGGAAAAACATCGACCGTGCCTATTATCAGGACGTCCAGTTGCCGCCGACCCAGCTCTACAAGGTCGGCGACGTCTACTTCGTCAAAGACGGCAACCACCGGGTCTCGGTGGCGCGGGAGCGGGGCGTCGAATTCATCGACGCCGAGGTCTACGAAGGGCACATCCGGGTGCCGCTGTATGCCTCGATGGCGCCCACCGAATTGCTGCTCCAGGTCGAGTACGCGGAATTCCTGCGCAACACCGACCTCGACCGGTTGCGGCCGGACCACGACATCCGCCCGACCAGTCTCGGTCGCTACGACGAGATCTGGGATCAGATCCTGCTCCATCGGGAGTGGTTGAGCGAGCATTGCGGGCGAGACGCGAGCCCGGCGGAGGCGGTTGCCGACTGGTACGACAACATGTATCTGCCGATCGTACGGGTGGTCCGCGAGCAAGGAGTGGC
>DATBFX010000394.1:0-18053 GCA_036558305.1 Thermomicrobiales bacterium
CGCGCCTGCTTCGCCGAGCGTGGCTGGCAGACCGTCGTCGGTTTCCAGACCCGCAACCCGGTCCACCGCGCGCACGAGTACATCCAGAAGGTCGCCCTCGAAACCGTCGACGGTCTGCTGCTTCACCCGCTCGTCGGCGAGACCAAGTCCGACGACGTTCCCGCCGACGTTCGCCTCCGCTGCTACGAGGTCCTCCTCGAAAACTACTACCCGGCCAACCGGGTCACGCTCGCGGTGCTGCCGGCCGCGATGCGTTACGCCGGGCCGCGCGAAGCGATCCACCATGCGCTGATGCGGAAAAACTACGGTTGCAGCCACTTCATCGTCGGTCGTGACCACGCCGGCGTCGGCTCCTACTACGGCACCTACGACTCCCAGCGCATCTTCGCCGACTTCGAACCGGGCGAGATCGGCATCCAACCGCTCTTCTTCGAGCACACCTTCTACTGTCGGCTGTGTGACGCAATGGCCTCCGCCAAAACCTGCCCGCACGGCAAGGAGCACCACGTGACCCTCAGCGGCACGGCCGTCCGCGCCATGTTGACCGCCGGCCAGAGCCCACCGCGCGAGTTCAGTCGACCGGAGGTCGCGACCATCCTCATCGAGGCGGCGCGATGACGGCCCGCGACAGCGCCACCGCGATCCGCGCGACGCGGGCCGCCGTTCTGCCGCGGCTTGGCGTCGGGCCGGCAAGCAACAACGCGCTCCTGATCCGCCTGGCGCTCGTCGTCGTCGTCGCCACGGCCGCGTTCCAGGAGTGGTCGCTGTTTGGCGCGCGGATCGATCGCCAGGTGTGCCTGAGCGGTCTCCTCGTCGGGACACTCGTCGGGCTTACCGGGATGGGCAGCGGCGCGCTGCTCGCGCCGCTCCTCATCCTCGTCGTCGGTGTGCCACCGGTGACCGCCGTCGGCACCGATCTCGCCTTCGCCTCGATCACCAAGATGTTCGGTGGGTTCGAGCACGTTCGCCAGCGGACCGTGAACTATCGGATCGCGGCCTTGCTCGCGCTCGGTTCCCTTCCGGCCGGTGTGATCGGCGTCCAACTGCTGGAGTACCTGCGCCGCCACTACCCGGTCGCAACGATCAACGCGGTCGTGCTCCGCACGCTTGGCGGGGTGCTGATCCTTTCGGCGCTGGCGATTGCGTTCGGCTTGCTGCGGAACCGGACACCGGCCGCGACGGCGCCGGGCGCAGGCGGTATCGGGTCACGGCCGGGGGTCGTCGTGGCGCTGGGCGCGGTCGTCGGTCTGCTCGTCGGAATGACGTCTGTTGGCGCCGGGTCGATCGTCGTCGCGCTGCTGTCGCTCGGCTCGCCGCTCCCCGCGGCCACGATCGTCGGCACCGACATCGTGCATGCGATCGCGCTGACGTCGGTGACCGCGTTCGCCCACGGGATTGCGGGAAACATCGACGTCAGGTTGATGATGCAACTGCTCGCGGGCTCGGTGCCGGGCGTGCTCCTGGGTAGCCGCCTGACGACCCGCGTACCGGCGTCGATGCTGCGGGCCGTCCTGGCGCTCGTGCTGTTGCTCACGGGGGTGAAACTCCTGTGATCGACCTCCCAAACTCGTCGAATGAACAGATGCGAAGGGAGATTGGCGATGCGATTCCTGCGTGAGAACCAGCAACTCAACCAGGTCGAGCGCTGGAAACTCGCCCGCCACCCGCTCGACGTTCGCGACGCGGTGATCGACGTCTACGCGAAGGAGGGACCCGCCGCGATCGCCGCGGTCGACGGTGAGGCCGAGCGTCTCAAATGGGTCGGTATCTACCCCCAACGCCAAGGCGGCGACGCCTTCATGTTGCGGATCAAGATTCCGGGCGGCCAGCTCACCCCGGCGCAGGCCCGGCTGATCGGCCGAATTGCCGACGAGTACGCGCGCGGACCCGCCCCGAATCCCGTCTTCGGCGACGGTTACCTCGATCTGACCACGCGCCAGGACATCCAACTGCATTGGATCAAGATCGGCGTGGTCCCCGAGATCTGGCGGCGGCTGGAAGAGGTCGGCATCGTCACCCTTCAGGCCTGCGGCGACAGCTCCCGCAACGTCCTCTGCTGCCCCGTTTCCGGCATCGACCGCGACGAGGTCGTCCACGCCTTCCCGGTCGCCCGCGCCATCACCGACTACTTCACCGGCAACCGCGAATACGCCAACCTCCCGCGAAAGTTCAAGATGAGCGTCACGGGCTGCCGGCACGACTGCGCCCAGGCGGAGATCAACGACATCGGCCTGGTGCCGGCCCGCCTCGCCGACGGCACGCTCGGTTTCAACGTCCTCGTCGGCGGCGGTCTCTCCGACGGCCCGCGCATGGGGTCCGACATCGACGTCTTCGTCCGCTCTGATGAAGCCGTCGAGATCACCCGCGCCATCGCCCAACTTTACGGCGAGCTCGGCAACCGCGAGAACCGGTGGACTTGCCGCATGCGCTATCTGGTCCAGGAACTCACGCCCGAGGGTTTCCGGTCGGAACTCGCCGTCCGTGCCCAATTCCCGCTGACACCGGCCGGCGAGCACCTGACCCACCACTACCGGGGCGACCACATCGGCGTTCACCCCCAGATCCAGGACGGTCTCTTCTACGTCGGTCTCAACGTCACCGTCGGTCGCATGGCGGGCACCGATCTGGTCGAACTTGCTGGTTTGGCGGAGGAGTACGGCGACGCGATCCGCCTCGCCACCGACCAGAACCTGATCATCACCGGCGTCCCGGAGGAGAGGGTTTCGGCGCTGCTGGCCGAACCGCAACTGCACAAGCAGTCGCCAAATCCGAAGCCGTTCGAGCGCGGGGCCGTCGCCTGCACCGGCAGCGAGTTCTGCCGCTTCGCCATCGTCGAAACCAAAGCGCGCGCCCTCGAGTGGGCGCGCGAGTTGGATGCCCGCGTCCACCTCGAAGGGGCCGAGATCGTCCGGATGCACTTCTCCGGTTGCTCCGCCTCCTGTGCCCAACCGCAGATCGCGGACGTCGGGTTCCGCGGCGAAACCGCCAAGACCGCCGACGGCATCGTCGAGGGCGTCGACGTCGGTCTGGGCGGCAGTCTCGGCCGCGACGCCGCCTTCATCGACTGGGTCGAAGGCGCCAAACCGGTCGCCGATGTGCCGGACGGTCTCGTCCACCTGTTCAACCGCTACGACACCGAGCGCCGCAACGGCGAACGCTTCTACGAATGGGCTCGCCGGGTTCCCAACCTTGAGCTGCGCGAGACGATGCGAAACGGCGGAGGCACCGCGTCATGACCACCTTTGCGATCCGGGACCAGATGAACGACATCGAGGAGGCGCCCGGCAAGACCTGGTTCTGGGAACTCGAGCGCGCCGTGATCGATGCCAACCGCTGCATCCAGTGCGGCGCCTGCATCGCCGCCTGCCCCTCGGACTCGATCGGTATCGGCGCCGATGGGCTGCCCAAGCTCGTCAAGATGTGCACCGGGTGCTCCCTCTGCTGGGACTTCTGCCCCCGCGGCGGTCTCCGCTACGAAGCGACCTGGAAGATGACCGCCGGGCCGCGCCCGCTCAACGGTCTCACCTCGACCATTGAGCGCTTCACCGCCCGCGTCGACCCTGTTATCCCCGGCGCCCAGGACGGCGGGGTCGTCAGCGCCATCTTGATTTCCCTCCTCGAAGCCGGCGAGATCGACGGCGCTTTGCTGGCGCGGCAAAGCGAACGCGAACCATGGAAAGGCGAGGCATTCGTCGCCCGCACCCCCGAGGAAGTGATCTCCTGCGCCGGCAGCTTCTACAACCAGACGATGGGACTCGGCCACCTCGACTTCAAGAAGTACAAACTGCCGCCCAATCCCCGCATTGCCGTCGTCGGCACCCCCTGCGAGTTCCAGGCGTTGCGGGCGATGCAGGCCCGGCCCTGGTTCTGGGGGGCGTCGCGGGTCGATGCCGTGGTGTTGACCATCGGTCTCCTCTGCACCAAGAGCTTCCACTACGAGGGGCTGATGTTGCAGGAGATCCAGGCCAAACGGGACATCCCCCTCGAAAACGTCGGCAAGGTCGACATCATCCACGGCAAGCTCCTCGTCTACGACCGCGACGGCGGCACCCTCGTCGAAGAACCGGTCCGCGATTTCCACGGCGCCGCCCTCAAGGGCTGCGACGAATGCGCCGATTTCCTCGGCCACGCCGCCGACATCTCCGTCGGCAGCGTCGGCAGCGCCGATGGGTACTCCAGCGTCCTGATCTGGACCGAAGCCGGTCAGGCCGCCTTCGACCGCACCCGCGATCGCCTGGAGGTTCGCGAACTCGACCGCCCGCAGTCGCTCGAAAAACTCGATGCCCTCGACAAGAAGATCGCCTTCGAAACACTCAAGCGCCCCTTCGACCCGCTCGCCCCGCTCTTCATCGACTTCGCCGAGCACCTCGAACACTACGCCGACACCGACCGTGCCCCGGTTGAACACGAGCCGGTGAGGTACTAGCGTGCCCGGTCCCGACCTGCCGCTTCCTCCCGAACCGGTCGCCCTGAAGAAGAAGACGCGGACCTTGCTCGAGCAGTCGCCCGAAGCCGGTCAGCAACTCCTCGCCGACGGCACGTGGATCGCGCTCCCCCTCTGGCGACGATGGGGGAGTGCGCTTCGTGCCGTCGGGATGAAGCGCGCCCGGTTCCTGGAAATCGTCGTCGGCTACTGCAACGAACTGCGTCTCTGGGTGATGGGCGAGCGACCGTGGGAGCACTGTATCGCGGGTCTGGCCGGCCGTGTGACGCGGCGAGTTACCGATGTAACGTCGTAGGGGCGGACCTCCGTGTCCGCCCGGCCACGTTTGCGCTCATGCACGAGGGCGGACACGGCGGTCCGCCCCTACGGGACGTGCGGCTCCTGCGACAAACGGAGCTCAATGGCACCGCAAACTCGGCCCTACACCACCTGAATCGGCACTTCCTGGACCGCGTTGTTGACATAACCCAATCGGTTCCATTCCGGCTGGTCCGGCTGCGTGCGTCCGGCGAGATCGGTCGCCCGTGCTCGCAGTACCACCGGTCCCGGTTCCGTCACGCGCGTGATCAGTTCCCACCACTGCCAACTGTGGCGAGTGCGCTGACCGATCAGGCGGGCTTCTTCCCAGGCACCGCCGACGCTGACCTCGACGCGCGCGATCGACGCCGCGCCCGACCAGGCGACGCCGCGGATCGCCATCTCGCCCCGCGCGATCTCCTGCTCCGGCCCCGGTTCGACGATCAGGGCGCGGACCCGCTGCAACGTCAGCGGTTCGCGGACGGTCTGGCCACCCGTTTCGCGTTCCAGGTAGTAGGCATTCACCTGGAAGTGACCGTCGAAGGCGTGGTCGAACGCCTCGATTTCGGTCAGCCACTTGACCGAGGCGACGGCGTACCAATCGGGGACGACGAGTCGGAGCGGGTAGCCGTGTTGGAGCGGGAGGGGTTCTCCGTTCATCGCGTAGGCCAGCAGCACATCGGGATCTCGCGCCAGATCCGGTTTCAAACTCCGCTCGAAGTGAACGGTCGTGGTCCCGCCGGTCGGCGTCCCCTGATCCGCCCCGCGGAAAACGACCTCGCGGACGCCCGGTTTGATACCGGCCCGATCGAGCACCTCGACGAGCGGTACGCCCGTCCACTCCGCGGTACTGACCGCGCCCAACCGCCATTTCTCCCCTTCGACCGGCGGTTGCAGCAGCGCCCGGCCGTTGCCGGCACACTCCAAGGTCACCGGCCGGCTGCGCGAGGGGAGATTGAGCAGGTCGCGCATGGTCAAGCTCAGCGGTCGCTCGACCAGGCCGCCGATTTGGAGGCGCCACGTCCCCTTGTCGAGTTCGGGGATCTGAAAGTGGTTTCGCACGTAGAAATGGGCATTCGGCATCACCACGCCGCCGATCAGGGCCGGGATTGACGTCTCGCAGTTGAGCGGATGCGCGCGATGGACGACGAGACCGGCCTCGATCGCGTGCTGGCATGCTTCTTCCGGATCGACCGCCGGCACGTTGTCCACGACCGGCGGCAGCGCCTCGCAGCCGCCGCTGGCGACGACGCTGGCGCAGGTCGAAGCCGGAAACACCTCCACGCTGCCCGCCATCCCGAACGGTTCCATGAAGGCGTTGACCGATTGCTGGTCGGGCGATTCGACGATCATGAACAGCGTGTGCGCACCCTGAACGACGGCTTCGCCCTTGATTTCGACACCGAACTTCCTGACGTTCGGCCGGCTCAAGTGGTTCAGCAGCATCGCGCCCAGGCTTGGGTCCTTCGCCGGGCACCGCTCCGCATCGTGCTGATGGCGAACTACGAAGAGAGCCATGAACAACCTCCGAGACCGAGTTCGGGCTACAAGAGCCCCCGCAGCCAATCGTGTGGGATCACGCGTCGCTTGTCTCCTCGGAAGCGGATTGTAGCGGAACCGATCGCCGGTCCAATCCCCTCAAGGTCGCGTGCTACGATCCGCAACGACGACGCGGTCCAGCCCGGCGAGATCCTGCAGGACATCGATCCGCGACTCCGGCAACGCCGCACGAGCCATCTTCCGAACCGCGACGACTTGAGAGGGATCTATTTCCAGCGCGATCGCTCCGCCGGGCGCCAGAATGCGTGGCGCATCCGCGAGGAGTCTCCGAATCGCCGCTAATCCGTCGTCGCCGCTGACGAGGGCCATCTCCGGCTCGGCGTGCAGGTCGGCGTTGCCGGCACGTTGCTCCGGCCGCAGGTAGGGGAGATTCGCCAGCACGAGATCGACCGGCCCGGCACACCACGTGACCAGGTCGCCGCGCACCAATTGGACGGTGTCGACCAGCCCCAGCCGTTCCCGATTCGCCGTCGCGTATCCGATCGCCGGTTCCGACCGATCGACCGCGATGACCCGGTCGCCGGACCCCCGCCGCATCGCCGCGATCGACAGTGCGATCGCGCCCGAACCCGTTCCGACGTCCACGACCGTCGCCGGCGGTCGCCCGCGCAACCAGCCAAGTGCCCATTCCACGATCACCTCAGTCTCCGGTCTGGGGATCAAGACCCCAGGACCAACCATGAACGGCAGCCCCATGAATTCGCGCTTACCCGTCAAATAGGCAACCGGTTCCCCGGTGCGCCTCCGCTCGATCAATTCGGCGAACCGGGCAAGGTCTTGCGGCGACAGCGGCTCGCGCAGGCGCACGAACAATTGCGTGCGATCGAGACCGAGGACGTGGCACAGCAAGACTTCGGCGTCGAGCCGCGGCGATGGACTACCGCTGCCGGCGAAGAGATTCGCGGCTCGGCCGATTGCGTCCGCGAATGTGTCCGGTGTTGCGCGCAAGCGGCCCCCACCCCCGGCCCCTCCCCCTACGTAGGGGGAGGGGGGTCGCGCCGATCGGAGACGTTGCCTCGTCGTGCGCGTTGCGGGAGGAGGATAGCTCCCCTCTCCCTCGGAAGGGAGAGGGGCCGCGGGTGAGGGCCGCTCTGACATTCGCGTATCATCCTCTTATGTGCGCGCCCCACGTCGTAGCCATGGCGCAAGATCCCGAGGCAGCCGCTCAGACCGATTCCGGTCGGGTAGTCTCTCCGTCGCGCCTGAACGCGTTCGGCGGTCGTGTCGTCGATCTGACGCACCGCCTGACGCCCGATTTTCCGCTCTTTCCCGGTGTACCTCCGATGAAGTTCGACGTCATTGCCACGGTCCAGACCGATGGCTGGTACGAAGCCGTCCTGACGATCGACGAACATACTGGTACCCACGTCGATGCCCCGGCCCACTTTGCATCCGAGGGCGCGACGATTGAAATCATCCCCGCCGAACGTCTGGTCGCGCCGCTCGTGGTCGTCCAGATCGCCGAGCGCGCCGTCTCCGATCCGGACACCTTGCTCAATCTGGACGACCTCCTTGCCTGGGAGCGCCGCAATGGCCAGATTCCGCCCGGTGCGTTCATTGCCATGGACTCCGGCTGGGATCGGCGCGCGGCCGATCCGCCGACCTTTCTCAACACCGATACGGCCGGGGTGATGCACTACCCCGGATTCCACCCAGACGCCGCCGCCTTCCTGGTCCACGAACGCGACATCGTCGGAATCGGCGTCGACACCCTCAGCCTCGATCACGGACCCACCACCGACTTCCCCACCCATCTGACCGTCCTCCCGGCAGGCAAATACGGCGTCGAGGCGCTGGCCAACCTTGGTCAGTTGCCGCCGTCCGGCGCAACGATCGTCGTCGGTGGGTTGACGCACGTGGGCGGGTCGGGAAGTCCTGCCCGTGTCCTGGCGCTGATCTGAGGCGCCAACCGGGATTAGTCCGCTGCCTCCGCCTGGTCGTCGAACCCGGCGTCGGAAAGGCGTTCGGCCTCGTCGGCGGCACGGAGCTCCTGGACGAACGGGTCGATCTGGCCGTCGAGGATCCCCGGCAGGTTGCTCAGATTGACCTTGATCCGGTGGTCCGTCACCCGGTCCTGCGGGAAGTTGTAGGTGCGGATCTTTTCGCTGCGCTCGGCGCTGCCGATCTGGGAACGCCGCTCGTCGCCGCGCTCCTGCGCGAGACGCTGTTGCTCGATCTCGTAGAGCCGCGAGCGAAGGACCGTCATCGCCTTGAGTTTGTTCTTCAATTGGCTCTTTTCGTCTTGGCAGGTCACGACCAGGCCGGTCGGCAGGTGGGTGATCCGCACTGCCGAGTCCGTCGTGTTCACGCTCTGCCCGCCGTGACCGGTCGAGCGGTAGACGTCGATCCGCAGGTCGTTCTCGTCGATCTTGACGTCGACTTCCGCCGCCTCCGGCAGTACCGCGACGCTCGCCGTCGAGGTATGGATCCGTCCCTGGCTCTCGGTCACCGGGACCCGCTGCACCCGGTGGACACCGCTCTCGTAGCGCAGGTGGCTGTACGCGCCGCGCCCGGAGACCTCGAAGATGATCTCGCGAAATCCTCCGCCGTCGGTCTCCGTCGAGGAAAGTACCTCCGCCTTCCAACGCTGGCGCTCGGCGTAGCGGGTGTACATGCGGAACAGGTCGGCCGCGAACAGCGCCGCCTCATCGCCACCGGTACCCGCCCGAATTTCGACGATGACGTTCTTGTCGTCGTTCGGGTCCTTCGGCACCAGCAGCAGTTTGATCCGGTTCAGCAACTCATCGCGCTTGCCGCGGAGCGACCTCAACTCCTCCGCCGCCAGCGCCGCGATCTCTTGATCGTCGTCTTTTTCCAGCGTCTCGGCATCGGCAATCGCGCGTTCCAGGTCGAGGTACTCTGCGTACGCGGCGACGATCTCTTCCATTTCGGCGCGTTCCCGCCCGTACTCCTGGAGCTTCACCGGATCGGTCGCCACCGCCGGGTCGGCCATCAAGTGCTCCAGCTCGCGGTACCGCCGGTCGATCTCGGCCAATCTCGTCAGCAAACTGCTCATCGTCATCGCCCTTCGTGCCGCGACCCGATCGCGGAGAGGTAGCCAAATGGTCGGACATCAAAGGCAGATCGGCACGCCGGACACGACACGTCAAAGGCAACTGCCCCGCCGTGAATGATAACGGACAAAGGGCGCGGTCTCGCGATCTTAGCGATCGGTCGCACGCAGCGGATACCGCGCCAGTACCTCGTGCCGCGCGCCCGACCGACCGAGAAAACTCCGGACCAGGTGTACCTCGCCGACGTGGACCGCAGCCGCCGAACGCGCTGCCAGTCCCTGCAGGGCCGGATCGTCGAGTCGCCGCTTCAATGCCACCGGGAAACCGCTGGGAGGATTGTCCCTTACGCGTCCGAGCGTGATGTGCGGCCGCAGCCGCCGCTCCTCGACCGGCAAATCGAGCGCGCGCAATGCTTCGGCGAGATCGCCGTGCAGGGCGGCCAATCGCTGCGTTTGCCCTCCCAGACCCAGCCAGATCACCCGCGGCCGGCGCTCGTCGGGAAAGACTCCGAGTCCTGCCGTGTGCATCGAGATCGTTTCGTGCCTGGCCACGACCGACGCCAGGGCCATTCGCAACAGCTCTGCCCGCTCCGGTGCGGTGTCGCCGAGGAAGTGCAGCGTCAGGTGCGCCGAGTCCGGTGCCACCCACCGCACCGGCCAATCCGGTCTCGACAGCTCACCGACGATTCGGTCGACGAGCTCCGTCGCCGCCGCCGGCATCGGCACGGCAATGAACAGCCGCCAGTCCGCCTCCGTCGATGCCGGATCGGGTGGCCGCTCCTTTTTGAATCGCCGCTTCTCTTTCGGCATGCCCGCAAGTATAGGGTCGAAACCGCTGGACGCGTTGGCTGCTCGCGCGGACAATTCTTCGCCGGAGGGTAGGACGACGATGGCAACGGCATTCTTGGGACCGCGCGGCACGTTCAGCGAAGACGCGGCACTGCTCTACGCCGGCACCGGCGAACTGATCGACTTCACCAGCATCCCCGCGCTCACCGCCGCGGTCGAAACGGGACTCGCCGCCGAGGCGGTGCTGCCGATCGAGAACTCGATCGAGGGTCAAATCGGCGCCACCCTCGACCTCTTGATCCACGAGACACCGCTCAAGATCAAGGCCGAACTCGTCGTCCCGGTTCGCCTCTTCCTGATCACCGTGCCCGGTGCGACGCTCGCCGACATCAAGGTCATCAGCTCGCATCCGAATCCGCTGGGGCAGAGCCGCCGCTTCCTCGAACGTTGTCTGCCGAAAGCCGAAAAAGTCGCGTCCTTGAGCACCGCGCTCGCCGTCGAGGAAGTCGTCGCCAGCGGCGACCGCTCGCGCGCCGCCATCGGTACGGAGCGATCGGCGGCACTCTTCGGCGGCGAGATCCTGGCCCACGACATCCAGGACGTTCGCACCAACGTCACCCGCTTCGTCGTCCTCGGTCAACACGACGCCGAAGCGACGGGCGACGACAAGACCTCGATCGGTTTCACGATCAAGGCAAATGTGCCGGGCGCGTTGCATAAGGTCCTGACCCCGCTCGCCGAACAAAACATTCAGATGACGAAGATCGAAAACCGCCCGACCAAACTCTGGCTCGGCGAATACGTCTTCCTGATCGACTTCGAGGGCCACCGCACCGACCCCCAGATCGTGCGCGCCCTCGATTACATCCGCGAGAATTGCGCCGTCCTCAAAATCTTCGGTTCCTACCCGCGCTTCCCGCTCGAATCGCTCCGCTACCTCAGCGAGTCGGCGGCTTTCCCGTCCTCGGACTGATCGGACGTCGCTCGCCTCGGAGCATCGCTCTCATGCGGATCGTTGTCCACGACACCCTGGTGACCGCACCCTACCTGCTGCCCCAAGCGCTCGGCTGGGTCGACGCTATGGCACCCATCGATGGCAGGCAGCAACTCCGGGGTACCGACCTCGGCGCGGACGACGTCGGACTGATTCCGTCGGCCGAGGTCGCCGTGCTGCACGAGTCGCATCGGGTCGTACCCGAGGTTGCCGTCGTCGCCGCCGGCGACGGGGCGATCACGATGCGGGTTCCGGTCCGACCCGACGAGATCGCATCGACCGCGGTTCGACTCTACGAAACCAGCGGTACCGCCGAAATCCTGGCGCGCGCGACCCTCCAACCCTTTTACGGCATCATGCCGACGGCGTGGTCAGCGAACGACTCGACCGATGCCCAGGTCGCAATCGTCGAAGGGGCGGAAGCCCTCCGCGACCCGGAGGCGGGATATTCGGAAGACTTGACCCGCGCCTGGTTCATCCTCACCGGCCAGCCCCTGGTCAGCCACGTCCTCGTCGTGCCGAACGGCCTCGATCGCGAGGCAGCAGCGCCCTTCATCGACTCCCTCGCCACACTCCGCGCGGCGGCGCTCGAGCGCCGCCGCGATCTCCGCAAACACCTGTCCGAGACCGAGGGAATCGACCGCGATCGCCTGACCCAGCTTTTCGCCGCGCAACGTCTTTCCCTGGAAACCGAAGACCGCCGCGCATTGCTCATGCTGCTCCAACACGGCAATCGTGGTTCGGCGTACCCCTATGTTTGGAATCTCACCTACCTCGAACCGGAATCTGTATAAAACACGTAGGGGCGGACAGCGCCCAGAGGGCACCCGGTCCGCCCCTACGAACGCGTTGGCACCGTCATCGTCCCGGTCCCGTTGATCGCCATCGGCGCTGGACTCGCCGCCTGCGGCAGCCGGATCGTGAAGGTCGTCCCCTCGTCGACGGCGCTCTCGACCGCGATCGTGCCGCCCATCGACTCGACCAACTGACGGGCAATCGTCAGGCCGAGTCCCGCTCCGCCGCTCCCCCGGTTCCGCGACCGTTCGATCCGATAGAACCGGTCGAAGACGTGCGGCAGATCTTCGGGGGAAATGCCGACGCCCGTATCGCGCACGGTGATCGAGACCGCAGCCCCATCCCGCGCCGCCCCGACCAGGATGATGCCCCCCTCCGGCGTAAACCGGATGGCGTTGCGGACGAGATTCTGGATCACCTGGACGACCCGCGCCCGATCCCCCATCGTCGTCAGGTCGCCCGGTTCGACCTCCGCCAGCAGCGTCAGCCCCGCCTCCCGCCGCGCGGGTTCGGCTAGCGACTCGATCGCTTCCCGCACCGCGGAACCGGCATCGAACGGTTCCACCGCGAGCGGCAGACCCTGGCTCTCCAGACGGGTCAACGCGAAGAGATCCTCGACCAGGCGCTCGAGTCGGTCCGTCTCCCGGAGCGCGATCCTGACGTACGCCTCGCCGTGCTCGGGTTCGCCCTCCAACGCTTCGAGGTGCGCGCGCACGAGTGCGACCGGTGTCCGCAGTTCGTGGGAAACGTTGGCGACCAGTTCCCGGTTGGCCGCCAGGGCCTGCTCCGCCCGCTTCCGTTGCGCCGCTTCGCGCGCCAGGGCACCCTGCAGTCGCTCCGCCATCGCGTTGAAACTGTGTTGCAGTGAGGCAACCTCGTCCTGGCCCTTGACCTGCACCCGCGCCGACAGGTCGCCGCGCGCGAAGCGGTCGGCCGTCGCCGCCAGCATTGCCACCGGGCGACTGATCGCCCGGGCACGGCGGATGCCCGTGATCACCCCGATCGGTACCGCCGGGATGCCGACGAGGGCCAGCACGACGAGGCCGATCACGCCGACGAACTGGGCCACGAGCACCCAGAACGGCAATCCGGGTTGGTAGGTGCGCTCGAACTTCTCGACCACGACCGCGCCGACGAGTTGATCGTTCGCTCCGTAGAGCGGATAGGACCCACTCGGCGCTTGCGTCGCCGGGTCGATCGTCGAGTTGTTCAGGAGGTCGGTCGATCCGGCGAGCGCACGTTCGCCGACGGTCGCCGGCAACGAACCGGCCGCGGCGAGCGGTTGGCCGATGAGGGCGGGATCGCTCGAGGCGACGATCTGACCCGACGGGTCGACGATCGAGATCTCCTTGACGTGGCCGAGGACCCGGCCGAGGTTCGCGTAGACGCTGACGTTCGACTGGTTGACGTTCGGCGCGACTTCTCCGGTCGCCATCGCCTTCAAGATCGCCGAGCGGTCGGCGTCGGTCAGCGGCGTCTTCTCTTCGATCTGCCGGAAGCTCTTGGCGACGACGGACGCCTCGGCCGCGGCCTCGTTTTGGGTCGGCACGTGGACGTAGGCGAGGGTGACCATGCCGGCGATGCCGACGGCCGCGATCGCCAGGACGCTGTAGAGCACGACGGCGAAGTGCGACGCCGCCAGACGCCAGCGGAGGCTGCGGCGGGTCTTCCGCCGCCAGGACGAGATCAGCGGCCAGACCAGCAAGAAGCGCAGTTGGCGAAACGGCCAGGTCAGAAACCGCGTCGTTCGCCGTTTGGGAGCCCCGCTCATCCCGTCGCTCCCGTCCTAGACGTCGCGTTGCAGCTTGTATCCGATGCCCCAAACGGTCCGAATCGAGTCGGCGTGATCGCCCAGTTTCTTGCGCAAGCGTTGGACGTGGGTGTCGACGGTCCGGTCGGTGACGAAGACGTCGTCGCCCCAGATCCGCTCCAGCAAGTAGTCGCGGCTGAAGGCCCGCCCCGGATTCTGGATGAACATCGCCAGGAGATCGAATTCCTTGGGCGTCAGATCGAGTTCCTCGCCGTCGACCTTTGCCGTACGCATCTCCAAACTCAGTTGGATCGGCCCGATCGCGATGACGGCCGGTGCCTCGGGTACGACGGTTGTGGAATTATTCCGGTGCAATTCCACCCGGCGCAAAATCGCCCGGGTCCGGGCCAGCAACTCCCGAATCCGGAACGGCTTGGTCAGGTAGTCGTCGGCGCCGACTTCGAGACCGAGCACGATGTCGGCTTCTTCCCCGCGCGCCGTCAGCATGAGGATCGGCACCAGGTGCCGCTCCCGGATCCGGCGTGCGACGACCAAGCCGTCGAGTTTCGGCAGCATCCAGTCCAGGATGACGAGATCGAGCTCGGTCGATTCGACCTGCTGCAACCCGGCGAGCCCATCGTACGCCTGCAGGACCTCGTGCCCCTCTTGCCGGAGTTGCCGGGCGATCAGGTCGTTCAAGTCCGCTTCGTCTTCGACCACGAGGATGCGTCCCATCACCCGCAGAGTATCCCAGGCCGGCAAGGCGGATGCATCCTGCCGCTCCCCGTTGCGTCCGATCTCCGTCGCCACCATCGCCCACCGCGCCCCTGTCGTCACAGCCTGCTCTCAACTGCACATAATCTAGGGAGCGACTGTCACGCGGGAGCGACCGGTCTGTTACGAAAGTGTCACAAAGGAGAACAGGCGACAGGTGCACGGTTTGCCGTCGCCCGTCCTCTGTCGACTCGTTTTAGCGGCTACCGGCTCTCCTTCACCGTCATCCCCGTCGCCTCTTCGCGCAGGTCGGCGAAGAGGGGGGTGCTCAGGTAGCGCTCGCCGGTGTCCGGCAGGACGACCACGATCAACTTGCCGCGATTCTCCTCGCGCGCCGCCACCCGGCGCCCGGCGGCGGCGGCCGCCCCGCAGGAGATCCCTTCCAGCAGCCCTTCGGTCCGCATCAAATCGCGCGCGGCGGCGATCGCCTCGTCTCCCGTGACGTGGATGAGCTCGTCGATGATCGAGCGGTCGAGGACGTCGGGCACGAAGTTGGCGCCGATCCCCTGGATCTTGTGCGGTGCTGCCTGCCCACCGGCCAGGATCGGGGACTCCTTCGGTTCGACCGCGACCACTTTGACGCTCGGTTTGAGCCGCTTCAGCACCTGGCCCGCACCGGTGATCGTTCCGCCCGTGCCGACACCGCCGACCAGGACGTCGATCTCGCCGTCGGTGTCCTCCCACAGCTCGACCGCCGTCGTCTTGCGGTGGATTTCGGGATTGGCGGGATTTTGAAATTGCTGCGGCATCCAGGAATTGGGCGTTCTCGCCAGGATCTCCTCCGCCGCCTTGATCGACCCGATCATTCCCTCCGCCGACGTTGTCAGGACCAGCTCCGCTCCGTATCCCCGCAACAGCACGCGCCGCTCCAGACTCATGCTCTCGGGCATCGTCAGGATCAGCCGGTAGCCGCGGGCGGCCGCCACCCAGGCCAGCGCGATCCCCGTGTTGCCGCTGGTCGGCTCGACGATCGTCGTCACCCCCGGTTTGATGATTCCCCGCCGCTCTGCCTCGTCGATCATCGAGACGCCAATCCGGTCCTTGACCGAGAATCCCGGCGTGAACGACTCGAGTTTGCCGACCAGAATCCCCGGCGTCTCCGGCGCAAAGCGCGCAAGACGGATCAGCGGCGTATTCCCGATCAATTGCGTCGCGTCGTCGGCGATCTTCGGCCGCTGACGCCGAACCAGGTTCTCCGGCGTCACGTCGTCGAGCGAGGATCGCGTCGTCGCGGCGTCGGTCATCGACGTTCCTTTCCAAGGCGCGGACACGGGGGTGTCCGATGCTCGAAAATCACCGAGGTTCTGCTCTCACGACTCGGAGACCGGCTCCGGTTCGGCCGGCACCCGTCCCAGTTCGCGTTGATACTCGGCTTCGCTGCCGACCCAAACGGCGCCGTCGTGATAGTGCTCTTTCTTCCAAATCGGGACGATCTCTTTGATCCGTTCGATGGCGTGGCGGCAGGCCGCGAATGCCTCGTCCCGGTGGGGTGCGGCGACCGCGATCACGACGCTCGCCTCTCCGACCTGGAGCAAGCCATACCGGTGGACGATCGAGACCCGCTCGATGCCCCACCGCTCCCGGATCTCGTCGCCGATCCGCTCCAACATCTTTTCGGCTGCCGGCGGATACGCCTCGTAGTCGAGCGCGGTGACTCCCTTGCCGCGGGCATGGTCCCGCACCGTCCCGGTAAACGTGACGATTGCCCCACTGTCTGGTCCGGCGACGACTTCCTCAACGGCGCGCGCATCGAGCGCCTCGGTCGTCATCCGAAACAGGCAGCCCCCTGTCCCCTGTCCACCACTGACCGGCGGGATCAAGGCCAATTCGTCCCCGTCGCGCAACCGGTGATCGCCGGTGACGTACTCCTGATTGACCATCAGCATGACCGACTTTTTGAACCCCGCGAGCCGCGGCACCTCGGTCACGACATCGTCAAACAACTGCCCCGCGGTCGTCTCGGCCGCTACCTCACGCGTCTCTTCCGCCCGTCCCAGGGCCTCTCGCAACATGGCGAAATAGCGGATTCGGACCTTCATCGTCGAACCTTCCGAGACAATCCGAGCTACGGGTAGGGGGGTGCCCCTACGTTCGCTGCCTCGCCTCGTCCCCTTCCATCATCGGACATCATACCCGCTCGACCACGGTGGCGATCCCCTGGCCGACGCCGATGCACATCGTCGCCAGTCCGAAGCGGCCGCCGGTTCGGCAGAGTTCGTGAACCAACGTCGTCATCAACCGGGCGCCGCTCGACCCGAGCGGGTGACCCAGGGCGATCGCACCGCCGTTCGGATTGACTTTCCTCGCATCCAGATGGAGCTCGCGAAGACACGCCACCGCTTGCGCCGCAAATGCCTCGTTCAACTCGACGACGTCGAGGTCGTCGACGGCGATCCCGGCTCGGTCGAGCGCCTTGCGCACGGCCGGCACTGGTCCGACGCCCATGAACGCCGGGTCCACGCCCGCCACGGCCGACGCGAGGATGCGGGCGCGCGGCGTCAGGCCCAAACTTCGGGCGGTTTCCGCTTCCGCAACCAGGAGCGCCGCCGCCCCGTCGTTGATGCCGCTTGCGTTGCCGGCCGTGACCGTGCCCTCGTCTCGGAAAGCCGGTTTCAACCGCGCCAGCGTCTCGACCGTCGTTGCCGGCCGCGGATGCTCGTCCGTATCGACGACGATCGACTCGCCTTTCGGATCGGGCACGGTCACCGGCACGATCTCCTCTCTGAAACGACCTGACGCGATCGCGGTCCTGGCACGACGCTGACTCTCTGCCGCGAAGGCGTCTTGATCCTCGCGCGAGACGGCGTAGCGTTGCGCCACGTTCTCCGCGGTCTCGCCCATGGAGTAGGGGTAGTGCTCCGCGGCCAGCCGCGGATTGGTAAACCGCCAGCCGATCGTCGTGTCGCAGAGGGCAAGCTCGCCGCGGGGGAAACCGCTTTCCGGTTTCAGCATCACGAACGGGGCGCGGGACATGCTCTCGACCCCGCCGGCGACGAAGATCTCGCCTTCGCCGGCCCGGATCGCGTGGAACGCCGCGTTGACCGCCTGCAATCCGGACCCGCAGAGCCGGTTGACCGTCTGCCCCGGCACCGTCGTCGGCAGTCCGGCCAGCAATGCCGCCATCCGCGCCACGTTCCGGTTGTCCTCGCCTGCTTGATTGGCGCAGCCGAAGATGACGTCTTCGATGCGCGCGGGGTCGATGCCGGTCCGATCGACGAGCGAGCGGATGACCAGCGCCGCCAGGTCGTCCGGGCGGACCCCTTTGAACGTCCCGCCGTAGCGCCCGATCGGCGTCCGCACCGCCTCGACAATGACCGCCTGGGGAATCGAATCCATGATCGACGCCTCGTGCCCTCGAACCGACGTTGCAGTATAGTCCGGCCCCACGCCCGGTGATCCGGTGACACGACGATGGAGGATGCACGATGCCGACCCTTGCCGATCTGTTGTCGCTCGTCGACGAATCCCGCGACGAAGTGATCGCCCTCACCCAGGCACTTGTCCGCGTTCCCTCCGTCAATACCGGCGTCATGCCGACCGGCAACGAGACCCCGGCCTGCAACGTCTTGCGCGACAAGCTCGCCGCCGACGGTATCGGCGCGGAGATCTTCGAGTCCGCGCCGAACCGGGGCAATCT
>DATBFX010000395.1:0-3270 GCA_036558305.1 Thermomicrobiales bacterium
GTGGCGCAATCTCGGGCGGCCCGAGGCTGGCCTCTCGGGCGTGCAGTTCGTGGCGGGCGACTACGGCGGGCACCAGGGCCCATACGTCGTGCAGGGCGCGGCCGAGGCTCCGTGGGCCTTCGCGGGGACCGGCCTCGCGAACGGCTCACGATTCGGAAACGGCGGGATCGAGATCGACGCCCGCTCCGCGGCCTCACCGCCCGGGACGCGGGTGCTTGCTTCGATCCCGAACCTGATGGGCCCGGGCCGCACCGCGGAGATGACGTACTACGAGACGCCGGCGGGCGCGAAGGTCTTCGCCGCGGGCGCGCTCAACTTCGGGGCGTCGATCGGCGACCCGGCCGTCGCGCGCCTCGTCCAGAACGTCTGGAATCGCCTCAGCAGCCCCTAAGTCAAGACTCTAGTCACGGCCGCGGCCGGGGGTCATACTCCATCTCTGCCGATGAAGACGCGCTTCCTGCGGCCGATCAGCGTCGTCGTTCTTGCCCTCGGCTGCGTCACCATTCTCGGCGGGAAAGCCGAGGCACGGGCGAAGCTCAGTGCCGCGCCGCAGCTGTCCGTCGGGCCGCCTCTTCCCATCTCGGACCCGGTGTTCCAGAGCCCCGCGCGGAACGAGCAACGGAGCCCGAGGGTGGCGACCGGGAATCTGGTTCAGCTCGTCGTATGGCAGGACCAGCGCGGCTCGACTACCTGGCACATATTCGGGACTATCACTTCGACAACCGGGCCTCCGGCGCCGGGTCGGAATTTCCGAATCGCAAGTGGTCCGGCCGATCAGACGGTTCCCGAAGTCTCCTGGGACGGCCAGAGCTTTCTCGTCGTCTGGTGGGAGTACGGCAGCGGAAGCTCCCCTGAAGGAATCTACGGCGCGCGGGTCAGCCCGTCCGGTGAGATCCTGCAAAGCCGGTTTCCGATCAGAGCGACGGATTCGGTCTTCGAACAGGACCCGGCAGTCGACTGGGACGGGACGCGCCATCTGGTGGTGTGGGAAGAGTGGCCCCAGAACGGAGACATGGACATCTGGGGCGCCTGGGTGATGCCCGACGGCACCGTGTCGGCCCCGTTCACGGTCTCGTCGGCGGCCGATTCCCAGCTCGACCCGGCAACCACGTGGAACGGCACGACGCACCTTGTCACCTGGGACGACATGCGCGCGTCGTTTGCCGGGGCGACGTATGCGAGCAGGGTCGCGGCCGACGGCACGGTGCTCGATCCGGACGGGTTGGAAATCGGCGGCGAGGGGTCCGCTCCTCGAGTTGCCGGCGACAACGAGGGCTTCATGGTCACCTGGCAAGACTCGCGCTTCCAGGTTCCGGGCATCTACGCCGCCCGCGTCTCCAACGCCGGGACGGTGTTCGACCCAGACGGCTTCGCAATCGCTACCGGCCCGTGGGCTCCCGACGAACCGGACATCGCATGGAACGGCACGTACTACCTCGTCACGTGGCAGGAGAGAAGGAACTTCGACCTGACTCAGAGCTACGCAACGCGTCTCGATCCTCACGGCACGATCCTCGACCCCGGGGGGTTTCTCGTCGTCGATGACGTGTGGGAGGACGAGAAGCCGGCTGTCGGTGCTCGTCCGGGCGGCTTTCTCGTCGTCGACAACGATGCGCACCTTGGCCAGGCGGGACAGGGGCTGGACATCCTCGCGCGACGCGTGTCGAATGCAGGCGAGGTCGAGGATCCGGCAGGGATCCTGATGAGCATCGCGCCGAACATCCAGTACTCGGACGCGGTCGCCTGGGACGGTACGAACCACCTCGTCGTCTGGACGGACGACCGTAACGGGAACGACGACCTCTACGCCGCCCGGATCGCGCCCGACGGCCACAGCCTCGACGGAACCGGGATTCGCATCACGCACGCCTCGGGTAACGAGTCGAGCCCCGCGGTTGGGTGGGACGGTTCGCGGTATCTGGTCACTTGGAACGAAGGGAGCCTGCCGACCGATGCGGACCTCTGGGGAACGATCGTGCGCCCGGATGGCGTCGTCGAGCACCCAGAGGGTTTCCCGATCTCGCTAGCGCCGCAGGCACAGGTCGACACCGATGTTTCGGGCGGAAACGGTTTCCTCGTCACTTGGACGAACGCTCCGTACGACGAACAAGAGGTCTACGGCACACGGGTCACGGACGACGGCACGGTCGTGAATCCCGACGGAACCCGATTCTCGACCGAGGCAGGCAAGCAGGCTTATCCGCACGTGGCGTGGAACGGCTCCGAGTGGTTGATCGTGTGGCAGGACATTCCGGACTCGGGATTCGACGTTGGCGCCACGCGGGTCAGTGCGACCGGTCAGGTGCTGGACCCAGACGGCATCGCGATCTCTCACCGGACCGATTCCACCGAGGCGAACCCAAACGTGACTGCTGCCGGCGACGGGACATTCTTCGTGGTCTGGGAGGACAACCGCGACGACGGTGACTCGGTGTTCGACACGTACGGAACGCGGATCAACGGCGCCGGCCACATCCTCGATCCGACCGCGATCCGGATCTCCGACGGGCACGCTGAAATCGAGAGATCTGAAGTCGCCTGGACCGCCTCCCACTATGTCGTGGCCTGGAAGGAAGGCTCAACGGTGTTGGTTGCCAAGACCGTGTCGGCCGCTGGTCAGCCCGATTCGTCGGCGGCGATCGTCGAGAACCAGTTCTCTACCGCGATCTCGCTGAGTGGAGGTCCGCCCGGCCGCGTCGCGCTCGTTTACACGCGCTTCCTGGACGAGGATCCGTTTTTCGGAGTTTTTCGCCTGGTCGGGCACTACCTCGATGCGGCCGATCCGCCTCCTCCCGCACCGCCTCCTCCGCCACCACCGCCACCGCCGCCTCCGCCTCCGCCTCCGCCTCCATCTGCGCCGGTCCGTTGCGTCGTGCCACGAGTCGTGGGGATGACCCTTGCTCGCGCCAGAAAGAAAATCGTCGCGCGACACTGCTCCGTGGGGCGCCTGCGCAAGGTCCGGTCGAAACGCCGCGGAAAGGTTCTCTCACAAAGCCCCAAGGCGGGAGCCCGAAAGAAGCGGCGCTACCCAGTGCGTTTGGTCGTCGGGCGACGCTAAGTCGAGTAGTCGTAGAAGCCGCGGCCGGTCTTGCGGCCCAGCCGGCCTTCGGCGGCCATCTCGCGGAGGCGCTCCGGCGGCTTCGCGCGCTCGTCGCTCGTCGCCTCGTACATCGCCTCCGCGGCATGGATGTGGATGTCGATCCCGACCAGGTCGACGAGCGTGCACGGCCCCATCGGCCACCCCACGCCCTTCGTCATCGCCGTGTCCAG
>DATBFX010000396.1:0-41332 GCA_036558305.1 Thermomicrobiales bacterium
GATGTCGCCGCGGAAACCGTAGTGGGGATCGACGGCGGAGGGGACCATCGCCAGCGATTCGTCCTCCCAGATCGGCGAGCCGAACCAGGTGGTGACGATCTGGACCGAGGCGTACTCGCAGGAGAGGGAGTGGTCCTGGTAGTGGGTCGGGAAACCGCCGGCGCTGCTGCCGCTGTCGCCCGAACCGGCGTCGGGAACAGTGGCGTCGGTCTCGAGTTCGAGTTCCTTGGTGCCCGCCCCGCAGTCGGCCCCGTCTTGCGGGAGGATCGAGAGCCCGCCGAGATAGGAGTCACCGACGCTGATGTCGAGCCAGTCGTTGTCGACACCGCCGGTGTCGACCGACAGCCAGGCAACGCCGTCGTCACCGGTCGTCTCCTGGTCGGTCGAGATGACGTTGTTGCTGCCGTCGAAGAGGGCAATCGCGACGGAAACGCCGGCGACCGCGGCGCCGTCGGCCCGGACCTCGACGCTGGCCTCGGCGGAACAGCCGGTGCCTCCCTGCGTCCCACGGATCGTCGCCCAGGTGTGGAGGTGCTGCGTACTGTCGGCCCGTGCCAATCGTGGTCCGCAACCGGCGGCGAATACGAGCCCGAGTGCGAGCACGCGCACGACAGCGAGCGAACGTCCCATGGCCTTCCCTCTTTCCGAAAGGTCTTCGGTCCCCAGGCTATTTTCGCGCGCCTGTGACCATCTGTCGAGGGGGAGGGGGTGAGCGGGACGGTCGTACGGACAACTTGTCCCCGGACGTCGGTCACCAGCGCCCCCTCGCTGGAACGCTTTTCGGGAAGTCCTCAGCCGCGATTCACGGCCGATTCACCGGCCATTCAGCCGCGGTGCGTATCGGCGCCCTGGCCGGCCGGGCGGAGGTTGCCTACCGGCGGCGGAAGGTCGGGTTCGTGTTCCAGAGTTTCAATCTGATCCCGCAATTCACGGCACTGGAGAACGTGATGCTGCCGATGGAGTGCGGCAATCTCGGCCGGCGGGCACAGGAGGAGCGGGCGCGTCATCTGTTGCGGGAGGTCGGCGTCGCCAACGACCGGCACGGCCACCGCCCGTCGCGACTGTCCGGCGGGCAACAGCAGCGGGTGGCGATCGCGCGGGCGTTGGCGAACGACGCGCCGATCATCCTTGCCGACGAACCGACCGCCAATCTCGATGCCAAGACGGGCGCGCTGATCGTCGATCTGCTGCGCGGATTGACCGAAAACGGCCGGACCGTCATCGTCGCCACCCACGACGCTGCGATCGCCGGCCGGGCCGACGTAATCCTGCAGATGGAAGACGGGCAGATCGTCGGGTAGCGGCCCTCACCCCCTGACCCGCCACCCAGAGGGTCCCCGGCCCTTCCGAGGGAGAGGGGGAAACCGTGTCGGCGAGCGGTGTATCCTCAATCCGAAGTGCTGCCCTCTCCCGCGGCGGGAGAAGGACCGGGGATGAGAGCGTCCCCATGACGCGTCGAACCCGGCGGCTGGGCCGGGGTTCGACAGGGGAGAGGGGAGGGATTGAGGGGTGGTCCGGTCGGGTCTGTGCGGCACCCGGCCGGACCGGGGGAGGGGATGAGGATGCGCGATCAGGAAGGGATCGACGCACGATCACGATACCGCCCGCACCTTATGCCTGCCTGAGCCCAACCTGAGGGCTTCCTGAAAATTCGTGATGGAGGTAGCGCGCGCGAGCGTGGCGCCGGCCGGGAAGATCGATTGGCCGCCGGTGACCGCGGGGCGAAGGCGCCGCCCCGTATCACGGGCCGGCGCCTTCGCTTGCGGGGAGCCGCGAGAACCGGCCATGTTCCCGCCCGCGCCCCCCCGACGGGCACGAGGACGGGGGACCCGGGTCCGGCGAACCGGACGGCTGTGTCCGGGTGGCGGCAACACCGGCCCCGACCAATCTTCCGACGGCGATCTGAAGGAACCCTGGGAGGTAGGTGCGAACCGGCTTCGGAACTCGGTCGCGGCCGCAATACCGTGAGATTTCTTAGAGAAAGATCCGAGCCGATCTTGAGGTTGCGAAGTATCGCGGTTTGACAGATCGGGTTCATCGCTGGTATCCGTTCGTCGCTGGCACCATCGTCCCCCTGGCTGGAGGGACTCCCGCGGTGCCGGCGAACGCCGCGTCACGTTCCACTGGCTGGTGGCGTGATGGCTGCGCGGCGCGTGGTGGGCCACCGGTGTCGTCGAGGGAACGGCGCCGGCGTTGCCGCTGTCTCGGCATCCCAATCCCCGAAATCGTCCCGATGCGGTCGCGGGCCTCCCGGCGGCTGGTGCCGGTCTGTGCCCGTTGGCATCGCATCGCGTCAAACAGGAGCAGGTCATGTCCACACGAACGTCCGCGGGCCGGATTCCGGCCGGCGCTCGCCTCGGTGTCGTCCTTTTGCTGGTTCTTGCGGTGGCGACCGCGGTTTTGGCAGCGCCGTCCGTCGCCGCGGCGGAGGGGCGACATGGGAACCGGCACGGCAACAACGGGGGATCGGGCGGTAGTCCTGGCGGAGCGTCCGGTGGGGCAGATGCCTCGTCCGATCCGAACGGCGCGGCGGACTCGGCGGAGAGCGCCGGCGGGAGCGCCACCGTGACGACCGGTCTCAACCTGCGCGCCGGTCCGAGCACCGACAGCGACGTCCTGACCGTGATGCCGGCCGGATCGACCGTCGGGATCGGCGGCGACCCCGAGAACGGGTTCTACCCCGTCAGCTTCGACGGGATCGCCGGATACGCGTACGGTGACTATCTGGACTTCGGCGGCGGGTCGGCAGCGGCGCCGTCGGATGGCGGGGGCGGGGCGACCGCGGATGCCGACGCCGGCGAATCCGACATCGTCGCCATTATCTACGCGGCGGCGGATGCCTACGGCCAGTCGCGCGAAGACATGCTGCGCGTCGCGACCTGCGAATCGGGTCTCGATCCCAACAACGTGACGCCGCCCTACGATGCCAGCGGGCTGTTCCAATTCCTGCCGAGTACCTGGGCAACGACGCCGTACGCGGATCAGGACATCTTCGACCCCGTCGCCAACGCCAACGCTGCGGCCTGGATGTGGTCGGTCGGCCGTCGCAACGAGTGGGTCTGCCAGTAGACGAGACGGACAGGCGGACAGGCGGACAGGCGGACAGGGGGACAGACGAAATTGGGATCGGGCCGGTCGCCGCGCGGCGACCGGCCGGGCAGGGGGATGATGCGCGATTAGGCGCCTTGCGGCGGCGTGCCGCCCGGACCGCCCGGCGGCGGCCCGCCACCCGGCGGTCCGCCATTCCCACCGCCGCCTACGCCGACACCCGACGGTGTTGCCGTCGGATCGACGCCGACGATGATCGTGCCGACGAAGCCTTTGTCGACCGATCCGGTCAGGGTCAGCAGGTAGCCCGGTTCGCCGGCGTGGTCGCCGAGGATGTTGTCGGCGTCGTTGCGGAGCCGCTGTGCATCGTCGCGACCGGCGTAGGCGCCACCGCCGGCGTAAACCTGGTCGCTGACGGCGTCGTCGAAGAAGAGTTGGCCGGTGTGGGAGACGTGGCCGCCGTCGTAGCTCTTGCCGGCGGTGCCGTCGACGACGACCTTCATGTGGATGTGGATCGCCCGGCCGGTGTACCAACCGGGGTAGATCGTGGTGAATTCGGCGACGCCGTCGTCGCCGGTGAGTTGGATGCCGCGCAAGAAGGTGGTGGTGAGGTTCTCGGCGGTGGTGGCAGAACCGCCGCCGCCCGGATTCTCGCCCGAGATCCCGGAGTAGTAGCCCTGGGCGTCGCAGTGCCAGATGTCGACGGCCGCGTTCGCCAGCGCGGCGCAGGTGTTGACGTCCTGGACGGCGATCTTGAGTTGGAGGGGGACGCCCGCCGAACCCTCGGTGATGTCTTTGCGGATCAGGTCGCCGGCAAGAAAGTACGGCCCCTCGGTCATCTCGGCGGTGAGGACGCAGGTTGCCGGTGAGGCCGCGGCGGTGGCGGCCTCACCGGCATCTTGCGCCTTGGCGAGACCGGCGCCGAGCCCGGTGCCGCCGACGGCGAGCGCCGCCGCGCCGGCTTTGAGCACGGTGCGTCGCGTCGGCACGGCGGTTACCCGGTCGAATGTCGGTATCGATCGTTGTGTCATCGGTGTTCCTTTCTGCGTTCGCGAGGCGATCCCGGCGAAGACGAGGTCGCCACCACCAGACTCGGTGTTAGCGGTCGCTCGGTACCCAGTCGCGGCCATCGCTTCGACCGAGCGCGAGATGTTGCCGCGCCGGCCAGGTTGCGGTGGTGCTGATGACGCTGCTTGCGTAGGTCGCGGCCAGGGTGACCGCGGCGGCGACGGCGAGGACGCCCGGCGCCAGGATCGGATCGGCGCCCTGCAGGGTCTGCTTCACCACGGTCATGGTATCGGCGTGTCGCCGGACCTCGCGGACGAAGTCGAGGTTGCCCATGACGTGCTCGTAGACGCCGAGCAGACTGCCCGCGGCGGTGACCACCATCAGGGCACGGATCGCCAGCACCACCGGTCGCGTCGGCCGGGTGCGGAGGGCCGGCACCGCGAGCAGGCCGAGGGCACAGAGGGCGAAGGGCACGAGCTGCATCGCGCTGTCGTAGTGCTTGGCCGCGATCAACTCGCCGATGGTGCCGACGAACAGCGCCGCCGCCAGGAGATGCAGGAACGTTGCGAGGCGGCGGAGCGCCGCGCGGTCGTTCATGAGGTTGCGAGGTAAGCGGTGGCCAATGCGGCCTGTTCGGCGGAGACCTGCCCGGCCAGCGCCGCCAGGAACGCCGCGTTGTCCGCGAAGGGTTGGGCGGCGACCAGGGCCTTCGCTTTGTCCTCGTCGACGCCCGGCAACTGCTGCAAGGTGGCTTCATCGGCGTCGTTGGGGGAGATCGGCACGAAGACGTACTGCTCGTACCCCGCGACCACGTCGTCGCCGACGTATTTCCCGATCTCTTTCCGGAACTGACCGATCGTCGTCCACGGCCGGTATTCGTCGAACTCGTGCGTCATCTGCTCCGGCGCGCCGGGGATCGAGAGGATCTGGTCCGCGGTGATGGTGTTGAGGTCGTACTTGATCCAGCTCGCCTCGGGCGCGGCCGCGGAGGCCAGGAACGCGGGCGCGAGCGACGCCTGCTCCGCCGAGACGAGTTGGCCGAGGGCGGTCAGGAAGGAGGCGTCGTCGGCGTACGGGCCGCCGCCGGCGAGTTGCTCGGCCTCGTCGGCGTCGAGTCCCGGGAGCTGCTGGAAGGTGTCGGCGTCGGGGTCGGTCGGATCGATGGGGGCGAAGACGTAGAACTCGTAGCCGGCGACCACGTCCGCGTCGACGTATTTGCCGATCTCCTTGCGGAACTGGCCGATGGTGGTCCACGGGCGATATTCGTCGAATTCGTGGGTCATCTGGTCGCCGGCGTTGGGGATCGAGAGGTTCTGATCGGAGGTGATGGTATTCAGGTTGTATTTGACCCAGCCTGCCTCGCCCGCGGGCAACGAGGTGCCGTTGGGGGAGGGTGTCGCGTTCCTTCCGCTGTCAGGACTGGCCTGGGCGAATGCCAGGCGCGGGGCGACCGCCGCGACCAGCCCCGCCGCCGCGGTCCCGGCCAACAAGCGCCGCCGGTCGATGACGAGCCGTCCCTTCACAACTGAGGATTCCACTGAGCAAACTCCTGCACGTCGCACAAACCCGCCTTCGTTGCGGCAGGTCGGTCCTACCGTACGACTCCATTCGAGAAGTCCGCTGTCTCGTTCTGGACTTCGCGACGAGTTTGCCAGTGGCGTCTCAAGGGAATCTGGGGGAAGTCTGGGAGTTTGCCCGGAATCGCGACCGGTTTGCGGGGGGACTCGTCAAGGACGAGGAACGGGCGCCAGCGCCCCAGAAACGGCGCTGGCGCGATCGTCACTTAGACCGAGGTGGTGGGGGTGGCGCTGGCCGGGGGTTCGTGTTGGTTGGCCCCCTCGTTCCCTTTCGGATTGCCGCCCATTCCGTTGCCGCCGAACCCGCCGCGCGGGCCGCGACGGCGGACACCCCGCTCGCCGGGCTCACCGGCTTCGAGGGCGAACGCGCCGATGCGGATCGGCACCTCGGCGCTGTCGATCCTCGACTTGAGCGCGTTGGCCAGATCGGCGGAGATGTGGCCGGCGTTGAATTGGTCGTCGACCAGTCGCTTGAGCGAATCCCGGATCGCGGTGTCGACGGTTTTCGCGTCGGCGACGCCGAGATTCTTGGCGAGATTGGTGAGGAAGTCCTCGTAGAGCGTCTGGGCTTGGTTCTGGTTCTGGGTCGCACCGGGCGTTGCCGTGCCGGTCGACGGCGTCGGCGTGGCGTCCTGGGCCTCGACCGCTCGTTGCACCGTGAGACCCGCAATCGCGAGGGCGGCGCCGCCCCCGACCACGAATGTCCTTCGATCCATCGTCGTTTCTCCATGGGCCGCGCGGTCGGGGCGCTCGATCTCGCGGGGAACCAGGCGTCCCCCGCTCCAAGCCGGTTGTCAACCGGGCCGAACCGGTTCCCTCCTCCTGCATGTGCCACCGTCGCGCGAGGTGGCGCCGTCATCACAGGCGCGCCCGACCGGTGCGGACCACCGCCGGCGCTGCGCGACGAAGCTAATCGAGGAGACTGAAGAGGGGCTTGGGTGAAGCTGAGGAATCGATGAGAGAAACGTCGCGTTTGGTAACCAGCGCGACCGTCAGTCCGCGGCCATCCCGCCCTGCCACTGCATGGTGTAGAGCCCGGCGTAGTAGCCGCCGCGCGCGATCAGCTCGTCGTGCGTCCCCATCTCGGCGATCAGGCCGTCGCGCATCACCACGACCTGATCGGCCTCGCGGATCGTCGAGAGCCGGTGGGCGATCACGAAGGAGGTCCGGTCTTTGAGCAGCTTGCGCAGGGCTGCCTGGATCTGGCGCTCCGTCTGCGTGTCGATGCTGCTCGTCGCCTCGTCGAGGATCAGGATGCGCGGTTGGGCGAGGAGGGCGCGGGCGAAGGAGAGGAGTTGCCGCTGGCCGACGGAGAGACTGGCGCCCCGCTCCTGCACCGGCGTGTCGTAGCCGTCCGCGAGGTCGACGATGAAGTCGTGCGCGCCGACGACCCGCGCCGCCTCCTCGACCTCGGCGTTGGTCGCCTCCGGTCGGCCGAAGCGGATGTTCTCGCGGACGGTGCCGCCGAAGAGGAAGGTGTCCTGGAGGACGATCCCGAACTGGCTGCGCAACGACGCCTGGGTCACGTCGCGGACGTCGTGCCCGTCGATCCTGACCGCGCCGTCCCAGACGTCGGCGAACCGCATCAGCAGGTTGACGATGGTGCTCTTGCCGGCCCCGGTTTCGCCGACCAGGGCGATCGTTTGCCCCGGCGCGACGTGGAGATCGACGCCGTGCAGGACTTCGACTTCGCCGTAGCCGAAGGTGACGCCGTCGTAGTCGACGCGACCCGTGATCGGCGGCAAGGCGATCGCGTCGGGTTTGTCGCGCACCTCCGGCTCGACGTCGAGCACCTCGAAGATGCGCTCGCCGGCCGCCATCGCCGCCTGCAGCATGTTGTACTGCTGGCTGAGGTCGCGGATCGGGTCGAAAAAGCGGTCGATCAGGGCGATGAAGAGGACGAGTTGGCCGAGCGACAGGTGGTTGTTGAAGGCCAGGCGGCCGCCGAAGTAGAGCACGAGCGCGGACGCGGTCGCCCCGATCAGGTTGACGGTCGGGAAGAGTAATGAGGAGAGCCGCGCCGCGTGGACCGAGGCGTCGTAGTTGGCGCGATTCAATTGGTCGAAGTGGCGGATGTTCTCCGGCTCGCGGACGTAGGCCTGGCTGACGCGCACCCCGGCGACGCTCTCGGCCAGGTTGCCGTTGACGATGCTCATCGTCCGCCGCGTCTGGCGGTAGGTCTCGACCGCGCGCACCCGCCAGCGGGCGGTGATCGCGACCATGATCGGCAGCACGATCAGCGTCAGCAGCGCCATCTGCCAGTTGGTGACGAGCATGAAGACGACGATGCCGATCAGGACCAGGACGTTGGAGACGATGCCGACCGCGCCGTCGCCGAAAAACTCCTGGATCACCGAGACGTCGTTCTGGATGCGGGTCATGATCCGGCCGACGCCGCGGCGGTCGATGTAGCCGATGCTCAATGTCTGGAGGTGCCGGAACATCGTGTTGCGCAGGTCGAAGACGATCCGGTTGCCGAGCCAGGCCGTCAGGTAGAACTGCCCCCAACTCGCCAGGAACCGCACGATCAACGTCACCGCGAACGCCGCGCCGAGCAGGTTGAGCACCCACTTCCGCTTGTGATCCGTGACCTCGTCCACGCCCACGCTGAAGAGTTTGGGGATGAGCAACTCACAACCGGTCGCGAGGGCGATCAGGAGCACCGCCGCGATCGCCCGCCGTCGGTAGGGCCGCACGAACGCCAGCAACCGCCGCACGATCCGCGCGTCGTACGCTTTCCCGAGCAGATCGTCCGGATCGACGTGCATCATGGCGAGGAGAACCTGTCAACTATCCTGATCGAGAGCAATGGCACACCGTATCGGGGAAAGGATACCTCTCCCGGCCGTAGGTGCCGATCGGTTTCACGGCGCGCGATCACGGAGCCGATTCATCACCGCTGACGACGCGTCGGATACGCCGGACGAAGTCGTCCCAATCATGACCCTTATGGGTCAGGATCTGAGACGTGTCGAACCAGGCATCGGTGGTCGGCGAACCCCGCTTGAGTTTCTCGAAATCGATACCGCTCGTTCGAATGATCGTCCAACATTGCGCGTACGTGGCCTTGGCGCCCTGGTGCGATTTTTCTGCCTCGCCGCCGCGATTGTAGACGTTGGCCGCGTCCGATCCCCCTTTGACCTCGATGGCGATGACGTTGTGTGGGTGCCCTTCGGTCGTTTCTTGCACGGCAACGTCGGGGTCGTTTGAGAGAGCGACCGCAAACGTCCTTCCGTCTTTGGACGCGACAACCAGGGACCTCGCTCTCTTCTCGACAGGATACCCCGCCAGCGCCACCGCGATTGACTCCAGGACTCCCTTCATGGCAACCTGTCCGATCGTGTTGTTGGCACTCCCATAGAAGTTTGAACCGAGGGTGAGGAACTGCAATTCGGGAATATCACGAGCCGACAGGGCCGGCGAGATCGCTCGGACCAATTCCGCGAGCACATCCCCGATCGCGGCACAAAAGTCGGGCAAAAGCTGCCGCGTTGCGGGCAGGGGTATGCCCTCGCTCTCCATTTTGCGAAATGGCGACATGCCGGTCGGACCGCGGTAGAAACTCTTCTGTCCGATGCCGGTCAGCAAGCGGTAATAGCCGACCAGGGAGGGTTTCGTTTCCAGCACGACCGGCGTCGGGAATACGTGCTCGTCGCGGATGCCGAGTCGAGCAAGCATCTGCAGCACGTCGGCAGGTGCGAATTCGAGCAATTGGCGTTTGACCGTCTCTTGATCGACGCCGGCCAGCACGTCGCTCAGCGCATCAACCGTCCAGGTCTTGCGCGCTGCGAGTAAGAGTTCGTGAAAGCCGACCTGACGTGTTGCGCGCGGAGGAAGGAGCGGGCGATCAGTCACGAATGACCGCCCCGTTGAGCCGCCTCTCCGCATCGGCCGCATAATCGGGGTTCAGCTCGATGCCGACGAAACGCCGCTGGAGACGCAGTGCGACCAGACCCGCGGCACCGGAGCCGAGGAACGGGTCGAGTATCACGTCGCCCCGGCGACTCGTGAGCGTGAGGCATGGCTCGACCAATTTCGTGGGAAACATCGCCTCGTGGGCGTGCTTGTTGGGTTCCGTGTTGATGTCCCAGACCGTCCGCAGGTTCCGCTCGTTCGGGCCGCGAATGACCTCATTGTCGTAGAGATAGCGCTCGCTCTTTGAGAAGAGGAAGACGTACTCGTGGCTGCGAGTCGGGCGATCCTTGACCGACTCGGGTTGGGCATTGGGCTTATTCCAGATGCAGTCGGCTCGCAGATACCATCCGGCGGATTGCAGTGCAAACGCGAGGCGCCACGGAACCCCAATCAAATCCTTCGGCTTCAGCCCATCCGGCGTCGGCGGGCGAACATCCATCGCTCGCGCCGGATTCTTCTTGTCGGGCGCACGCCAGGTCCGACCGCCCGACGTGTAGGAGTCACCGATGTTCAGCCAAAGCGTGCCGTCCTCGCGCACGACACGCCGCACCTGCTCGAAAACCGCGACGAGACTGTCAACGTACGCCGTCAGCGACGATTCGAGGCCGATCTGACCCTCGATGTCGTAATTGCGCAGACTCCAATATGGCGGCGATGTGATGCAGGTCTGGAAAGCGCAATCTGGCAACGCCTCAAGAACGTGCTTGGCGTCCCCAATGACGATTGCCGATTCCGTCGCACTGGGATCGAAAAGGCCTCGCCGTCTGGCCGATAGTTCGGCGGCACCGAAGATGCGGACGAGTGGTTCGAGTTGGAGCAGGGGACGTTGGAGTGGCGCTTCACCGCGCGTTCTGATGAGTTCGTCTTGTCTGTACGTATAGCTCATGGGTTCCAGTCTACGGCACGACGAAAACCCCGTCAAATATCGAAAGGGAGCGTCGTCGTCGTTGCCTATGGCACGATCCGCGCGTCGTACGCCTTCCCCGGTAAATCGTCCGGATCGACGTTCATCATGGCGAAGATTTCCTGTCCCCGAGAGCACGATCGGGTTGCCTCGCCCGATCATCATACGCTGCCGGCGTGATAGTGACGACCGGGCGGCTGTGTGGTCAGCCGTCCCGGTCGTCGCGTGGGGTGGGGGAGGAAGAGGAGAGAAGCGGTCTGCGATCACGTGCCGCCGGAGTCGGCGACCTTTGGGTCCGCCTACCGGTTCACCGGACCCACGGGCCACCGTAGAGGATCGCGTTCACTTCCCAGCGGACCCGGTCCTCCGCGGCGCGCATGGCGCCGTTGAGGCGAGCAAGTTCGCGGTCGGTTGCGTTCTCCGCCAACGGCACCTCGAACGATTTGGCATGCGACGGCACGACGACGAGCGACAATATCAGCCTGCGGCGCCCAAACGCGATCGTCATTAGGACCCTCCGAGGGCAACGTTACGACCCAACGCATGAGCAGCGCCGAACGCGAGCCGATTGCCCGCGGTTGGCCCGGATCATTAGGACGCGCCAGTCGTGGCTTTGTGAGATGCGAGCGGGACCAAGCGCGCCAACGTGGCTTGGTCCCACCACAAACGACCCTACTGCATGATCCGCACGCTCGGCTGCCCCACCGGGAGATCGCTCGCGCTGGGATCCCAGAGCAGGTAGACCTTGCCGTAGGTCTCTTCGGCCGCCGCGACGACGGTTGCCGCCTCGTCCGGCGACAGGTCGGGCAGCGTCGCCTCGACCTTCGGCAATTCGGTCTTGTGGTAGTGCCAGAGTTTTTGCTCCGCCGGATCGAAGCCGTCGTAGACCTCCGGGCTGACGATCGTCTCGGCGGCCACCAGGTGGGCGTCGTCCGCTTCGCCGTCGAAGATCAGGCACTCGATCATGCCGCCGCCGACGGTCTTGCAGTAGTGGTGGGCGATCATCGCCGGATCGCCGGGGAAGTGCATCTTGGCGTCGAGGTGGAGCGTGAATCCCTCGAACGGTTTGCCTTCGGTCGTCGCGATCGCTTCGCCCGATGAGGGATGCTGATGGGCGTCGGTCAGCCGCGGCGCGATCCCGAGCAGCCCCACCAATCCGAGCAGCAGCAGGCACAAGCCCACGATCGAGAGACGGCGCATCGAGTGGCCTCCAGTCATGATTCTCGAGGTGGTCGGCGTCCGATCGGTCGTGTTCACTTCTGGCCGATACATGGCGACGTTTCCTTTCCGCGCGGTCATTCCGTGACCGACGCAGCCGTGTCCCAGGCCCGGCACGCGGCCTGGCCGACAGGTCACTCACTCGATTGGACGATCTGGGGTTCGTCAGATTTGAAGACGCTCGCAGAAGTCGGTGGCGCTCCGCCACCGAGAGCGCGTTCGCGGGCTCCGCCACGATCCGAGCACCGCTATCCGGGGCCCGCGACGCGCCTCTCCCTCATCCTGCGACCACCATGACCACGCTTCACCCAACGACGATCGATGCACGGCAATTGAGTGCTTCTTCGGGCAACCGATGTGGACCGCATATCTCCACGACCTCGCTGCCCGTCTTTCGGTCATCGCGATTAGGCCTCGATCGGCGCCCCGATCAGCGACCCCCACTCGGTCCAACTGCCGTCGTAGTTGCGGACGTTGGGGTGGCCGAGCAGTTCGGTGAGGACGAACCAGGTGTGGGCGCTGCGCTCGCCGATCCGGCAGTAGGCGATCGTCGGCGTCTCGGCCGTGATCCCCTGGCCGCCGTAGAGGGTCTGCAACGCGGCGGCGGACTTGAACGTGCCGTCCTCGGCCACGGCGGAGGCCCAGGGGATGCTCCGGGCGCCGGGGACGTGGCCGCCCCGCTGCGCCCCCTCCTGCGGCAGGTTTTCCGGGGCGAGCAGCTCGCCATCGAACTCCCTCGGCGAGCGGACGTCGACCAGCGCGACCGCACCACCGCCGATCGTGGCGGCGACGTCGTCGCGGAAGGCACGGAGGCGGCGATCCGGTTCCGCCGCGCGATACGTCGCCGTGCGTGCCGTGGGTGCGGCCTGGGTCAGGACGCGTCCCTCGTCGAGCCAGCGTTGTCGCCCGCCGTTCATCAGGGCGACGTCGGCATGCCCGTAGAGCTTAAACAGCCAGTAGGCGAAGGCGGCGAACCAGTTGTGGTTGTCGCCGTAGAGGACGGCCAGCGTGTCGTTGGCGATCCCCGAGCGCGACAGCAGCGCCTCCCACTCGTCCTTGGTCGGGATGTCGCGCACCGGCCGGCGTTGGAGATCGTTCTGCCAGTGCCAGCCGACCGCGCCGTTGATGTGCCCGGCGTCGTAGGCGCCGGTATCGACGTCCACCTCGACCAGCCGCACGTTCGCGTCGCCGCCGTGCGCCGCCACCCAGGCCGTGGTGACGAGCGTATGGGGATGCGCGTAACCATTGGTCTGCATCGCCGTTCCTCCCATCGATCACGTCGACCGAAACCGCATCGCCGGTCCCTCCGGCGACCGTATCCCTGGCTCATCCCGGTCCGGACGCTATCGCGCAACCGGCCGCGGCGCGGCTGCCCGTCCGGATGAACCACCGCCAGGCTACGTGGTGGGCAGGCACCGCGCATCGGACACCTGCCCCATTTGCGAGACGCAGGGCACTCGGGACGGACTAGGGCAGATGCCCCATAGAGGAAAGTGAAGAGCTTCGAGCTTCGAGCTTGGGCAGCGGGTTCCTCGAAGCTCGAAGCTCGAAGCTCGAAGCTCAGACGAGGTTGTGCCGGACCGCGTAGGTCGCCGCCGCCGTGCGGGTGTCGACGCCGAGTTTGGCGAGGATGCTGGTGACGTGGTTGGAGGCGGTCTTGCGGCTGATGAAGAGGGACCTGGCGATCTCGGGGTTGGTCTGGCCCTGAGCGAGGAGTTGCAGGACCTCGCGCTCGCGTGCGGTCAGGTCGACGGGGGCGGTGGGAGCCGGCAACGGTTCGGTCTGAACGCGGGGAAGCGGTTCGTGCAAGAGCAGCGCGGCCTCGGCCAGCGCTGCTTCCGGCGTCAGCGCGCGGCCCGCCTCCCAGGCCGCCGCGAACGGTGCCGCGCCCAATTGCCCCCGTGCCCACGCAACCCTCTGCTCGTGCTCCGCCTGTTCCAGCGGGGTGAGTGGCAGCCCGATCGCCTCCCGCAACGCCGCGGCAGCGCCGGCGAGGTGCATCGCTCGCTCCGGTCGTCGCAGCCGGTCGGCAAGACCAGCGATGCCTTCCAGGATGAAGGTGATCGCGCGCCGGTCTTCACCGTCGCCGCAAGACCCAATCGCCTCGACAAAGAACCGCGCGGCTTGCGCCGGATCTTCCTGGTCCCGTGCCACGCAGCCAAGGTTGATCAGCGTATGCCTGACCGCGTGTTGGTTCTCGAGGTCACGCGCTTGCGCCAGGGTCTCTTCGTAGTGGGTGGCTGCCAGGTGCAGGTCGCCGCGCTGGCGCGCCACGCTGCCCAGGTTGATGAGCACGTAGACCGTGAGATGCCGGTCGCCCAGTTCTCGGCAAAGGACCAGGGCCTCTTCGAGGAGCGCTTCCGCGCGTTGGTCGTCGCCCTGGTTGCGCGCGGCGTTGCCGAGATTGCTGAGCGCGTAGGCGACGCCTTGCCGATCGCCGATTTCCCGGCAAAGGGCCAGACTCTCGTCCTGGAGGACGACCGCGCGCACGTAGTCGCCGCCGTACTGGGCCAGGCCGCCGAGACCATTGAGGGTGTCGGCGATGCCGCGCAAATCCCCCCGCGCTCGCCGGTGTGCCAGCGCCTCTTCGAAGTACACCGCGGCCTGGGTGAAGTCGCCCCGTTGGTGCGCTTGATTGCCAAGGGTGTGGAGCGGATCGGCCATCCGGCACCGATCTCCCACGGCGCGCGCCACCGCCAGACTCTCGCCGCAGAGCGCTTCCACCAGATCGTACGATCCCCGATCGAAGGCGATGCTCCCGAGCATGTGCAAAGCGTCGGCGATGCCCGGTCGGTCGTCTAACGCGCGGGAGAGCGCCAGGCTTTCGGTGCAGAAGACCGTCGCCCGATCGTAGTCGCCCTGGTGGTACGCCAGCGTGCCCGCGCCCACCAGCGCGCGGGCGCGAACGATCGTCTCCCCGCCCGCTCCATTGCTCAGCGCTCGATCAAGCCAGGTGCGCCCTTCGGCGAAATCGCTCCGGATGTTCCAGAACCACCAGAGGGCCGCGACGAGCCGCAGGGCAGACACCGGCTCGTCCTGGTCAAGACCCCATGCGAGCGCCGCGCGCAGGTTGGCACGCTCGGTCTCCAGTCGTGTCAGCCACCGTGCCTGGTCCGGTCCGCGCAGGTGCGGCTCGGCCGTTTCCGCGAGTGCCAGGAAGTACTCGGCATGGCGCCGCCGCACGGCGACGGCCTCGCCGCACGTTTCCAACTGATCCCGTGCGTACTCGCGGATCGTCTCCAACATACCGAACCGGGGCTCCCCATCGGGTTGCCCACTCCGTCCAAGCAGACTCTGGTCGACGAGGGAGGCGATGCCGTCGAAAGTGGCGAGCTTCGGGCTTCGGGCTTCGAGCTTGGAGGGCGAGTCGCCGGACTCGAAGCTCGAAGCCCGAAGCCCGGTACTGCCGACGACGGCTTCGGCGGCCGCCAGCGTGAAGCCGCCGGCGAAAACGGCGAGGCGGCGGAACAGCGCCTGCTCCTCCGGGGTGAGGAGGTCGTAGCTCCAGGCGATGGCGTCGCGCAGGGTGCGGAGGCGAAGAGGGCGGTCGCGGGCGCCATCCGTCAGCAACAAGAGGCGATTGCGCAGGCGGGCCAGGAGGGCAGTCGGCGACAGCAGGCGACAGCGGGCCGCCGCGAGTTCGATGGCGAGGGGTAAGCCGTCGAGTCCGACGCAAATGGCGGCGATGACGTCGGCGTTCGCCTCGGAGAGGGTGAAATCGGGACTGACCGCCCGTGCTCGCTGGACGAAGAGGGCGACCGCGTCGGACTGTGCGAGGCCGGATAACGGTTGGCCCGGCGTGGGCAGGCTCAGCGGTGGAACGGCAAGATCGTGTTCCTCGGAGAGACGCGGCACCGTCCGGCTTGTGACGAGCACTTTCAGGGTCGGGCAGCCGGTCAGCAGGTCGGCGACCAGCGGCGCCGCTTCGACCACGTGCTCGAAGTTGTCGAGAACGAGGAGGAGTTCTTTGTCGGCGAGATAGGCGCGCAGGACCTCGGTCGACGTGCGTTGGCCTTCCGCGGGGATTCCGAGCGCATCGGCGATGGCGAAGGCGACCAAATCCGGCTGCCGGATCGTGGCCAGCGGGACGAAGCAGACGCCGTCGGCGAATTGGTCGCTCAGGTCGGACGCCGCTTGGAGCGCCAGCCGGGTCTTGCCGACCCCGCCCGGCCCCGTCAACGTGAGGAGCGGCACGTCCTCGCGCAGCACCAGCTCCCGGACCGCGGCGCGTTCGCGCACCCGACCCACCAGCGGCGTCCGTGGCAGCGGCAGATCCTTCGCCCGGGTTCCCAACGTCGCGACGACCATGGCCGAATCCAGAAGGGCAACGACGTCGTGCGGTCCCTATTGTGCACCTTTTCCCCAATCTCGCAGAAGCTCCATCCGTCTGTCCGTCTGTCCGCCCGTCCGCCTGTCCGTCTTCACACCAGTCCATTGCGCACCGCGTACGTCGCCGCCGCCGTGCGGGTGTCGACGCCGAGTTTGGTCAGGATGCTCGTGACGTGTTTGGAGGCGGTTTTGCGGCTGATGAAGAGGGTGGCGGCGATCTCGGGATTGGTCTGGCCCTGGACCAACAAAGTCAGCACCTCCAACTCGCGCGGACTCAGGTCGTGCCGCCCGATCGTTGGGGCGGGTGGAGCGGTTGCCGCTGGGGCGCCGGTCGCCGCCAGCGCATCGACGAGCGAGCCGACTTCGAGCGCGGCGAGGTCGGGCGAGAAGGCGCGGCCGACCGCGACCTCGCGCGCGAACGCCTGGTCGCCGAGGTGGGCGCGGACGGTGGCGATCGCCGCGGCGTAGACCGGTTCCTCGGTGGAGTCGGCCGGGTCGAGGCGTTCGGCGATTCCCAGCAGGCGAGCGGCTTGGGCGGAGCGCCGGTCGGCGGCGAGGACCATCAACTCGCGCGCGTTCAGCGCGAGTCCGTGGGGATCGCCCAATTCGTCGTAGAGGTCGAAACTCTGGGCAAAGAGCGCGGCGCCCCGCGCGGTCTCTCCTCCCTCCGCGATGATGACGGCGAGGTTGTGCAGCGAGGCGGCGACGCCGTTCTTGTTGCCGAGCTCGCGTTCGATCGCCAGGCTCTGCTCGTTGAGGGCGGCGGAGCGATCGCGGTCGCCGACGTGGTAGGCGACCACCGCCAGGTTGTTGAGACAGGCGGCGACCCCTTGCCGATCGCCCAATGCTCGGCGCAGACCGAGGCTCTCCTCGTAGAGCGCCGTCGCCAGCGGATAGTCGCCTTGACTCCGCGCGACCGTCCCCCGGTTGTTGAGCGCGTCGCCGATGCCCTTCGTGTCGCCCGTGGCGCGCTGCACGGCGATGGTTTCGTCGTAAAGGGCCGCCGCCCGTTCGAGTTCGCCCGCGTCGGTGGCGAGGTGGCCGAGACCGGTCAGGGCGGCCGCGGCACCGCGTTCGTCCGCCGCCGCGCGGGAGATCGCCAGCGCCTCGTCGAAGCGGGCCGTCGCCGTCGCCGCGTCGCGTTGCAGGGTGGCGAGGTGGCCGAGGCCACAGAGGACTTCGGCGGTCCCCCGCCCGTCGTCCGCCGCCCGCCGCAAGGCAAGCGCCGCCTCGTACGCCGCCGCCGCCTCCGTGTAATCGCCCTGGGTGGCGGCGAGGGCGCCGGCTCCGAAGAGCGCGGTGGCGCGGAGCGAGGGCGTCTCGTCGTTGGGTATCGCGAGCACGCGCGCCAGCCACTCCCGCCCTTCGCCGGCGTACCCGCGGACCAACCAGAATCGCCACAGCGCCGCGGCGAACCTGAGTGCCGGCGCCGCGTCCCCGGCGTCGATCGTCGAGGCCAGCGCGGCGCGCAGGTTGTCTCCCTCTCGCTCCAACCGCGCGAGCGCCGCCGCCTGTTCGGGGCCGGCGAGCGCCCCGACCGCATCCTCGGCGAGGGCCAGGAACAGATCGGCATGGAGTCGGTGCGCCGCCGGTGCCTCCCCGCTCGCCGTCAACGCCTCCAACCCGAAATCCCGGATCGTCTCCAGCATCGCATACCGCGACTCGTCATCCTCGCCGACGAGCCGCAGCAGACTCGCCTCGACGAGGGCGGCGATGCCGTCGAGGACGGGGGCGGAGGGCGGAGGGCGGAAGGAGAACCGTCCTCCTCCGCCCTCCGCCCTCACCGCCTCGGCCGCCTCCAGGGTGAAGCCGCCGGCGAAGACCGCCAGGCGGCGGAAGAGGGATTGTTCGTCGGGTGTCAGGAGGTCGTAGGACCAGGCGATGGCGTCGCGCATGGTGCGGAGGCGGACGGGTTGGTCGCGGGCGCCGTCGGTCAGCAGGAGGAGGCGGTTGGTGAGGCGGGCGCGGAGGGTGTGCGGCGAGAGGAAGCGGGTGCGGGCCGCCGCCAGCTCGATTGCGAGCGGCAGGCCGTCGAGGCGGACGCAGATCTCGGCGACGGCCTCGGCGTTTGCTTCGGTCAGGATGATGCCCGGACCGGCGGCGTCGGCGCGCTGGAGGAAGAGGGCGACGGCACCGGTTTGGGCCAGGTCGGGCAATGGGGGTAACCGGCGCAGATCGGGCAGCGCCAGGGGTGGAACCGGAACGTCGTGCTCGTCGGAGAGGCGCAAGGCCGTGCGGCTGGTGGCCAGGATCTTGAGGGAACGGCAGTCCGTTAGCAGGTCGGCGATCGGGAGGACCGCTTCGAGCACGTGCTCGACGTTGTCGATCAGCAGGAGCAGCTCCTTGTCGCGCAGGAAGGAGGTCAAGGCCTCGGCCGGAGAGTGCTCGCCCTCGACGGCGATCCCCAGGGCTTCCGCGATCGCGAAGGGGACGAGACCGGCCTGGCGTACCCCGGCGAGCGGGACGAAACCGACGCCGTCGGCGAACCGGTCGCCGAGGTCGGACGCCACCTGGAGGGCGAGCCGGGTCTTGCCGACGCCGCCGGGGCCGGTCAGGGTGACGAGCGGCACGTCCGGGCGCAGCACCAGATCGCGGACCGCGGCACGCTCGCGCGACCGTCCGACGAGGGGTGTCCGTGGCAGCGGCAAACGCCCGGCGTGCGTCCCGACGACCATAACCCTGCCCGACCTTGCGACGAAGTCGTCAGTCGTCAGTCGTTAGTAACAGGTTGCGGAACTCGGGTCTCGGTTCCAAGACAGCAGTTCTTGCGACTTGAGACATACAACTCGAAAGGCGTGACTCCGTTCTGACGACTAACGACTAACGACTGACGACTTCGGCGATGCTCTCGGCCTCCACCGCTATCCGGTCCCGTATTTGCAGATCGTACAACTCCCGGTAGAAACCGTCCCCCTGGAGTAATTCGACATGCGTCCCGCGCTCGACGATCCGGCCGCCGTCCAGCACCAGGATTTGATCGGCCTCGCGGACGCTGCTCAGGCGTTGGGCGATGATGAAGGTCGTTCTTCCCTCCATCAGCGTCACCAGCGCTTCCTGGATCTCGTGTTCGGTTTCGCTGTCGACGCTGCTCGTCGCGTCGTCCAGGATCAGGATGCGGGGGTCGAGCAGCAGGGCGCGGGCGATCGCGATCCGCTGCTTTTGCCCGCCCGAGAGCGAGACGCCGCGCTCGCCGACGATCGAATCGTAACCGTCGGGCATGTCCTGGATGAAGTCGTGGGCTTTGGCCGCTTTGGCCGCCGCGATGACCGCTTCCAGGGGGGCGTCGGAGCGGCCGAAGGCGATGTTCTCCCGGATCGTCACGGAGAAGAGGAAGGTCTCTTGCAAGACCGCGCCGATCTGGTTACGCAGGGAAGTCAGCGTCAGGTCGCGGACGTCGTGACCGTCGATCAGAACCCGGCCGGCGGTGGGGTCGTAGAAACGTGGAATGAGGTTGACGACCGTGCTCTTGCCGCCGCCGGTGGGGCCGAGGAGACCGATCGTCTCGCCCGGTTGGGCGGTGAAGGAGACGTCCTTGAGCGCGTCCCGTTTGGCACCGCCGAAGCGGAAGGAGACATTCTCAAAGACCACCCGGCCGCGCATCGGCGTCAGCGCGACCGCGCCGGGGCGATCGGCGACCCGCGGTTTGGTGTCGAGGACCTCGAAAATCCGCTCGCCGGAGGCGATGGCGCGGGCGATCCGGTTGACGACGAAACCGAGCCAGCGGACCGGCTCGGCCATGATCGTCAGGTAGCGGTTGAAGGCGACCAGGGTGCCGATCGTCATCGCCCCGGCGATGACGCGGTAGCCGCCCAGCCAAAGGGTCGCGCCGAGGCCGACGCCGGAGAAGAGGAGCATCAGCGGATAGGAAAAGGCCCAGCGCTTGGATGCTTCCATGTTCCGCTGGAACAGCTCCTCCAACTCCTCCTCGAAACGGCGACTCTCGACCTGCTCCTGGGCGAAGGCGCGGACGAGGCGGCTGCCCGCCACGTTTTCCTGCAAGACGGTCGTCATCACCCCGAACTGCTGCTGCACCCCGAGGAAGAGCGGCCGGATGACGATGCCGAACCGCGTCGACCAGACGATCAGGAACGGCATCACCGCCAGTCCGACGATCGCCAGGACCCAATCGATCCGGAACAGGATGATCGTCACCGTGACGAAGGTGGCGATCGCGACGACGAGGGCGCGGAGGGTCATCACCAGCATCGCCCGGATGTTGGTGATGTCGTCGGTGGCGCGGGCCATCACCTGGCCGGTCTGGGCGGTGTCGTAGAAGGAGAAGGAGAGCCGCTGGAGGTGGGCATAGAGCTCGTTGCGGATGTCGTAGGCGACCCGCTCCGCCAATGACTGGGAGATGTAGGTCCGGGTGAAGGTGAAGAGACCCTGGAGGGCGGCCAGGCCGACGATTGCCGCCGCCGCCCAGGCGAGGTAGTGCCTGTCCCTCCCCTGGATGCCGTTGTCGATCGCCCGCGCCAGGACCGCCGGGATCAGCAACTGCATGCCGAGCGCGATCGCCAGGGCGACGTACATGACGACGACCCGCCGCCAGTACGGCTTCAGGTAGCGCATGATCCGGAAAATGATCTTCACGGGGTCTCCTCGCTGCCCGCCGAGAAGGAGTCCCGGCAACGAGTGGCAGGGTATGGTAACGCCGCGATCGATATTCTCCAAGTGGGTATGCGGAATCCGATGGGAACGGTCGTTGGCGGTGGAGGGCGGTTCACCCGGCGCCGGTGTGGTCGACGATGGCGCCGATGATCGTGTCCCAGTCGGCCTGGTGCAGTTCGTGCCCCCCGCCTTCGATGCGGACGAGTGTCGCGCCCGCGACCGCGTCCGACAGGGCGAGGCCGTGCTCGAGCGGGAAGAGGGGATCGGCCGTGCCGTGAATGACGAGGAGCGGCGCCTTCAACTCGTGAAGCCGCCCTTTCCATTCGTCTCCGACCGACATCAGGAAGTGGTTCAACCCGCTCTCGTAGCCGCCCGCCCGGTCGTAGTCCCGTGCGATGAACTCCCTGAATCGCGCCTCGTCGAACGGACGGGCCGCGCCGGTGGTGATGCGGGCGTCCTCGACCAGGTCATCGATCACCTGGGTGCGGTCGGACCAGTCCACGCGTTCGCCCGCGGCCGAGTGCCGTCGGTAGGCGTCGCTGCTCCGAGGAAGAGACGACGTGTCCGCTCCCAGCGGCGTGCTGCCGATCGCCGTCAAGGAGAGCACGCGCGACGGGTGTTTCAGCGCCGCGATCTGGGCGGTCACGCCGCCGCCGGACATGCCGACGAGATGCGCGGCCGGAATCCCGTGGCCATCGAGGACGCGGATCGCGTCGTCGACCAGATCGTCGGACGTGTAGGGAGGGTGTCCCGGCGGATATTTCGTCGAGCGGCCGGTGTCGCGGTTGTCGTAGCGGATGACGTAGCGGTCGCGGCCGGCGAGACGCTCGCAGAACTCCTGGGGCCACCAGAGCATGGAGGCCATTGCCCCCATGATCAGGAGAACGGGCGCGTGCGCCGGGTCGCCGAACGCCTGGGTCGCGATGTCGAGTCCGTTCTCGCGGATGACGCGTTCGCTCATCTGCCCGTCCTCCGTCGGATCCGTCGGTCAAACGTGGTTCTGGCCGCGTCGTCGCGCTGCGCACGGACGGTTGCGTGAAGCGAACTGCGCCTAGGCAGGAGTCCAGGCCGAGCCGTCGAAGTCCCACGTCCCGCCCGCCGCCGCCATCACCGGCAGCCGCACGTCCGATGCCGCCAACGACGCGTGCTCGACCGCGACCTGCCACCCGCCGTCGCGCTGTCCGATCTCCACGATGGTCGTCTCGTAGGGAGGCTCGATCAAGGACGCGCAGCCGATTTGGAGCACGTTCCCTGCCGCCGTCGTGTCGCGGATGTGGAGATGACCGTGGAGCACGATCGCCGGTCCGGGGCGGTCGCGCAGGCGCCCGATCACGCCCGCGTCCCGGAAACCGCCCGCGTACTTCAGGCCGGCCGCTTCGGTCGCCGCCCGCCGGTCGAGCAGGGGAAAGTGCGTCAGGACGACGATGGGATCGTCGCCCCAGGTATCGCTCTGGATGTCCGCGATGACCAGTTTGCCGTCGGCGTCGGGCATCAGGTCCGTCAGGCCGAGTACGCGCACATCGTCTACGTCGCGTTCGGCCCCGGCCATGGCGACAGCCGGTGCACCGAGGCGATCGACGTGCGCCCCGAACTCCGCCACGCCGAGCTCGCAGTCGTGGTTCCCCGGCACGACCAGCACCGGCACCCTCGCCTGCGCGAGGACGTTCACGGCGAGGGCAATCGACGCCTCGTCGCCGAAGTTCGTGAGGTCGCCGAGCATTGCGATTACCTCAATATCGCGATCGCGTAGAAACCGGATCGCGTCCGCCAATCGCTCTTCCGCCCGGTCGTAGTCCAAGACGTTGTGCCAGAAACCGGGCGGCGTACCCGCCGGGCAAAGGTGACTGTCCGAGACGATCCCGAGTCGCACGCCTGATCCCTCCCTGGAAAGTCCCCGCGTCGCGCTCAACTCGACGCGGACGTGGCCGTCTCCGCCGCCAGCGCGTCGGTCTTCGCCGCCATGATGAAGTCGTTGCGGTTCAGCCACTTGATCGCGTGCGTCCACCACGAGACGCGCACCTTTCCCCATTCCACCAGCATCGCCGGGTGGTGCCCCTCCGCCTCGGCCAACTCCCCGACCCGCTGGACGAACGCCAGGGTCTCTGGGTACGACCGAAACCGGAACGTCCGCTGCAACCGCGGCACCCCCTCCACCTCGACGATCTTCCACTCGGGAATCTGCGGGCTCAACTCCGCGATCTCCGCCTCCGTCACCCGCGGCGAATCCGCCCGGCAGACCGTACACCGCTCGTTGACGAGTGTCTCCATGTCGCACCTCCGGGGGGATTGTAGGCGGCGATGGCGAGGCGGCAAGGCGGCGAGGCGGCGAGGCGGCGAGGCGGCAAGGCGGCGATGGCGAGGCGGCAAGGCGGCAAGGACGAGGGAGGCGGGAAGGCGCGGATAGCCAGGACTCGTCGTACGTTTCCTTGCCGCCCCGCCGCCTCGCCGCCTTGCCGCCTCGCCGCCTCGCCGCCTTGCCGCCTCGCCGGCTTTTGCGGACACTACCGAGCGGAAATCCGAACCGTTTGGATGCGTGAAGGGTCGTTCGGGGTGACGAGGACGTGCCCCCGGTGCGGCGCGCCGGTAGCCGACAACACCGACTTCTGCTGGATGTGCGGGCTCCCCCTCCGCCCGGAGGCAGGGACGGTGGCGACGGTGCCGCCGCCGAAGCGGAAGCGGCGATTGGCGCTGAAGATCCTGCTCGGCATCGTCGTCTTCGTCGCCGTTGCCTGCGTCGTCTTTCTGGTGGCGGCGTCGGTCTGGGATCCGGTGGCGTTGCCGTTGAGCGTCGGTGCGGCGGTGGTACCGGCCCTCTTTTACAGTTGGGTCGTGCTGTCGCTCGATCGGTACGAGAAGGAACCGAGGCGGGCGATTCTCGCCGCGTTCGGCTGGGGCGCGGTGGGAGCGGTCCTCTTCAGCCTGATCGCCGAGATCATCTTCGACCAAATCCTGATCACCAGCGTCGGCGAAGACGGCGCCACCTTCCTCTCGATCGCGATCGGCGCCCCCTTCATCGAGGAGTTTTTCAAGGGCATCGCCCTCCTGGCCCTGCTCTGGTTTTTTCGCCAGGAGTTCGACAACGTCCTCGACGGGCTCGTCTACGGGGCGCTGATCGGGCTCGGTTTCGCCATGACCGAGAACATCCTCTACTTCGGTCAGGCCTATTTCGAACACGGTGCGCGCGGGCTCGGCGAACTGTTCATCGTCCGCGCGGTGATCGACGGGTTCGGCCACGCCCTCTACACCGGGACCACCGGCGCCGCCCTTGGTTGGTCGCGCAGCCGCTACCACCGCGGGACGGGGCGAATCGTCGTGCCAATCGTCGGGTTTGGTCTGGCCGTGTTCCAGCACTTCCTCTGGAACACCGGGTTGATCGTGATCGCCGGGATCCAGGGCGGCGACGCCAGCATCTGGTCGGTCATCCTGATCGAGATGCCGCTCTTCACCCTGCCGTCCCTGATCATCCTCTACCTGATCGCCCGCACTTCCAGCCGGCGCGAGTTGGAGATCCTCCGCACCGAATTGGCACCGGAAGTACAGTACGGCGTTCTCACCCCCGAGGAATACCGGACCCTCACCACCGAACCCTTGCGGCGCCAGGCCCTGCACACCGCCAGGATTCGCGGCGGTCGCCCCCTCCAAAAGACGCTCCAGCACTTCTTCCAGGTCGCCGCCGAACTCGCCTTTCGCAAATACCACCTGAGCCGCGGCGAGCACCCCAAACCCGGTCAGCAGGCGCCGGAGGACGCCTACCGCGCCGAGTTGGCCCGCCTCCGCCAGGAACTGGCGTCGGCGGGAGTCCAACCCGCGTCGTTTGCCGGATGAGCCACGCGTGGTGAATAGAGCCGAGGGCGCAACGATGACCACTGCCAACACGGAAACGATATCCGGTGAGCGCGTCCTCCTCCGGACGCCGGTGGACACCGACGTCCCGCGCTTGGCCGAGATACTCGCCGATCCCGCCGTCGCCGGCTGGTGGGGGCATTGGGACCGCGACCGCGTCCGTCGCGAGATCGTCCACCGCGGCGACGAAACGGTCCCCTTCGCGATCGAACTCGATGGCCGGGTGATCGGCTACATCCAATACTCGGAAGACAACGACCCCGACTACCGCCGTGCCGGGATCGATCTCTTCCTGCACCCCGCGTGGCACGGCCGCGGTCTCGGTGCCGATGCCCTCCGCACCCTCGCCCGCTACCTCTTCGACGTCCGAGGTCACCACCGCCTGACCATCGATCCCGCCGCCGACAACCACCGCGCCATCCGCTCTTACCGGCGCGTCGGTTTTCGCCCCGTCGGCATCATGCGTCGCTACGAACGAGGTCCCGACGGGACCTGGCACGACGGTCTCCTCATGGACATGCTCCGCGAAGACCTGACCTGAACGCGTCGGTGGAGGCACGATGGACGGCATCGACCTGATCGTGACGCCGGACGACGACGACCCGGACGCGTCCCTGGTCTTCGTCGACGGTGCCGTCGACGGTCGCCCGTATCGCTTCCTGCTCGACACCGGGTCGGCGCGCACGTGCGTCCAGATCGACGAGTACACGTCCGGCTTTGTGCCCGTCGGCACGAGCAGGTCTTCGGGGTTGTTTGCCGCTGGACCGCACCACGACCTGATCACGGTTCCGCGTCTCGAACTCGGTCCCATCGCCAAGACCGACGTCGCGGTGGCGCGCGTTTCCCCGCACGGCCCGCACACCGGCAACCTGATCGGCATGGACGTTCTGAAGGACCACCGCTGCCATGTCCGCCTCGCCGAGCTTCGCCTTCTCGTCGACCCACCCGCCGACCCGCTCGCCGGGTCGATCCAGCCCCTCGTCCTCGACCCGACGAACCATCCCTACGTCGACGTCCGGTTCGGCGATGCGGTCGCCCAGGCCGCCTGGGACACCGGCGCCGGGATCACCGTCGTCGACCTCGGTTTCGTCCGCCGCCACACGCACTTCTTCCGGCAGGTCGGGCAATCGCGCGGCACGGACTCTACCGGCGCCACCATGCCGTCGCCGACCTTCGTCATGGCCGCCACGGTGATCGGCGGACTCCCCTTCCCTCCCCACACGGTAGCCGGCGTCGATCTCTCCCGGGTCAACGCCACGATCGATCTGTCCATGGACATGGTGCTCGGCTACAGCACGCTGAGCCGCGCGGACTGGTGGTTCGACTTCCCCGGCCGCCGGTGGGCGGTCACCAAACTGACGACTCCCTAGGATCAAACATCGCGAGACTCTGCACCGATCGCCGTCGTTCTTCTGACGTCTCGAACGAATGAGCATTTCCGACAGATACCATTGCGTTTGCAAGCCATTCTGTCCGTGGCACCGCCGTTGCATCAGTGCGGTCTGGTGGGAATCAGGGAACCGGTCGTATCCCCCAGTGAGCCACCATTCCGAACGCCCGTCAGGAGGACCTATGCGCGCGCTCGTCTGGCACGGCTCCGGGGACGTCCGGTGCGACACCGTCCCCGATCCCGCGATCGTCGACCCCACCGACGCCATCGTCCGGATCACCTCGACCTGCATCTGCGGCTCCGACCTCCACCTCTACGACGGCTACATGCCGACGATGGAGGAGGGCGACATCCTCGGTCACGAGCCGATGGGGGTCGTCCCCTTCACCATCTCTTGCGGGTCGTGCTGGTTCTGCCAGCACGGTCTCTTCTCCCTGTGCGACACCACCAATCCCTGTCGATGGCCGGTGCCTACCTCGGGTTCGCCGACAAGATCCCGCTCGGGACGCTGATGAACAAGGCGATCACGATCAAGACCGGGCAGACCCACGTCCAGCGCTACACCGGGTCGCCCCTGCAGAAGATCGTCGACGGCGAGATCGACCCGAGCTTCGTCGTCACCCACACCGCGCCGCTGGAGCGGGGACCGGAGCTCTACAAAACGTTCCGCAACAAGGAAGACGGGTGCATCAAGGTGGGGCTGAAACCGGAGATGGCGGCGTGATGGGCGCCACGCGGTGACCAATGCGGTCGGCCCCCCCGGCCCCCCAATCCTGGGGGGAGACGGAGGGGGGCGCGTTCACCCCCCAGGATTGGGGGGCCGGGGGGGCCGAACACGGAGGAACCGATGACCGACTCACGCTACGATCTCGGGATGAAAACACGCCGGGAAGTGCTTGGCGACGAGCACGTGGACCGGGCGCTGGCGCGGCAGACGGCGCTCGATGCCGACTTTCAGCGGTTCGTCACGGAGACGGCCTGGGGAGCGGTCTGGTCGCGGCCGGAGCTGGACCGGCGGACGCGGAGTCTGGTGACGATCGCGATCCTGGCGGCGTTGGGCAGGAAGGAGGAACTGGCGCTGCACCTGCGCGCCAGTCGCAACGTCGGGGTGGACGAACGCGAGATCGCCGAGGCGCTACTCCACGTCGCGGTCTACGCCGGGGTGCCGGCCGCCAACACCGCCTTCGCCGTGGCAAAATCCGAATTCGGCGCGACGACCGCGACCGAACGGTCGGAACCGGCCTGAACGAAGGGATGCGACGATGATCACGACGATCCGGGCCATCGTCCGGGGAGACGCCGAGGTTTTCCCGCCCTACCTCTATGCCGCCTACCGGGCGACGATCCTGCGTTCGCCCAATCTGCCGTTGATCGACGTTCCCCTCACGCTGTCGGAGTTGACCGGTCCCGGCCCCGCGATCAGCGCCTGTACGCCGGAGGACGCCGACCTGACCCGCAACGCGGGGACGGACGGCGAGGCGATCGGGCAGCGGATCATCGTCACCGGCCGGGTCCTCGACGAGCAGGGAGCCGCCATCCCGCACACGCTGATCGAGATCTGGCAGGCGAACGCGGCCGGGCGCTACCTCCACCGGGCCGACTCCTGGCCGGCGCCGCTCGATCCCAACTTCCTGGGGATCGGCCGCTGCCTGACGGGCGAGGCGGGCACCTACCGGTTTCTCACGATCCGACCGGGCGCCTATCCCTGGCGCAACCACCCGAACGCCTGGCGCCCCTCGCACATCCACTTCTCGCTCTTCGGTCCGGCCGCCCCGTCGCGCCTGGTGACCCAGATGTATTTCCCCGACGACCCGCTCCACGCCCTCGACCCGATCTTCGGCGCGGTGCCGGAACCGGCCCGTCCCCGCCTGATCGCCGCCTACGACCACGAGGTGACCGAACCCGAGTGGGCACTCGGTTACCGCTTCGACGTCGTCGTGCGCGGTCCCGCCGCGACCCCCTTCGAGTCGCCGCGATGACGTGGCCGCGATTGACCTCCGCGCAGACGGTCGGCCCCTTCTTCCATCCGGCGCTGCTCCGCGAGGATTGCCGGCGGAACGTGCTGGTCCAGCCGGCGACGAGCGGCGAGCGGATCAGGATCGAAGGGACGGTCCTCGACGGCGAGGGCGCGCCGGTGCCCGACGCGCTCGTCGAGATCTGGCAGGCGAACGGCCACGGCCGCTATCACCACCCGCTCGACCAACGCGATCTGCCCCTTGACCCGGCGTTCACCGGGTTCGGCCGCGCCGGCACCGACGACGCGGGGCGCTACTGGTTCGAGACGGTCAAACCGGGGCCGGTCCCGTTCACGGCAGACCGCCCGCAGGCGCCTCACGTCTGCGTCACCGTCTTCGCCCGCGGTCTGCTCAACCACCTCGCGACGCGCCTCTACTTCGATGACGAACCGGCCAATGCCGACGACCCTGTCCTCCTTCTCGTCCCCGCCGAACGGCGTTCAACGCTGCTGGCAATGCGAGAAAACGCCGCTGGGATGACCGTCTACCGTTTTGACGTCGTGTTGCAGGGCGACGGCGAAACCGCCTTTTTCAACGTCTGATCGGATGCCCAACGCGATGCCGGCCGAGCGCTTCTTCGCCACACCGGGGATGACCGCCGCCTTCTCGCCCCAGGCGCACGTCCGCCGCATGCTCCTGTTCGAAGCCGCCCTCGCCCGCGCCGAGGCCCGCGCCAGCATCATCCCGGACGCGGCGGCCGAGGCGATCGCCGCCGCCTGCCGGGTCGAGCTGTACGACGTCGCCGCGCTCTACCAGGACGCCGCGCTCGCCGGCACGCTGGCCATCCCCCTGGTCCGCGCCTTGACCGACCGCGTCGAAGACGAGGCGAAGCGATTCGTCCACTGGGGGGCGACCAGTCAAGACGCGATCGACACCGCGCTGGTCCTCCAGATGCGCGACGGGCTCGATCTCCTCCTCGCCGACCTGCACCCGATCGCCACCCGTTGCGCTTCGCTGGCCGAGCGGCACCGCCGCACGCCGATGGCCGGGCGCACCCTCCTGCAACAGGCGCTACCGATCACGTTCGGTCTGAAGGCCGCCCGCTGGCTCGGTCTGGTCACCCGCCAAATCCACCGGCTCCGCGAGGTGCGGGAGCAGGCCATGGTCGTGCAGTTCGGTGGCGCCGCCGGGACACTCGCATCGCTCGGCGACCGCGGTCTGGACGTCGCCGAACTCGTCGGCGAGGAACTCGGATTGGCGGTGCCCGATCTCCCCTGGCACGCCGAGCGCGACCGCATCGCCGAGGTCGCGTCCGCCCTCGGCGTCCTCGCCGGGGGCATGGCGAAGATCGCCGCCGACGTCCTCCTCCTCCGACAGACCGAAGTCGGCGAGGTGACGGAGGAGGAGGTACCGGGCAAAGGCGGTTCGTCGGCCATGCCGCACAAGCACAACCCGGTCGACGCCACGATGGCCGTCGCCGCGGCCCGGCTCGCCATCGGCGCCGTACCGGTAGTTCTGGGCGCCATGGCGCAGGAGCACGAACGGGCCGCGGGCGGCTGGCAGGCCGAATGGGAGGCGCTGCCCGCCCTGTTCCGTCACACCGCGGGCGCGGTTGCCCGTGTCCGCGAAACGATCGGTGGGATAGTCGTAAATCCTGAACGGATGCGAGCGAATCTCGATTTGACGGGCGGGTTGGTCATGGCCGAGTCGCTCACCACGGCACTCGCGGCAAACCTCGGTCGCAGCGCCTCCTACGAACTCGTCCAGTTGTTGACCAAACGGGCGGCGGCGGTGGGGACGGACCTGCGGTCGATTGCCCTCGCCGACGAGCAGGTGCGTTCCGTGCTCTCGCGCGATGCGATCGACCGTGCCTTCGATCCGCTCACCTACCTGGGAAGCGCCGACGCCTTCATCGACCGTGCCCTGGTCGCGTACCGGGGGCTCGATTCACCGGGCTACGGCGTCTCCCGTTACTAATCCAGCAAGGAAAATCTGGCGGATGCCGTAGGGGCGGACCGCCCTGTCCGCCCTTCCGCATTGGCACACACGATCGAGGGCGGACACGGCGGTCCGCCCCTATGGCAATGTCCAGGCCCGACACAATCCCCTTCAGTCGGGTGCCCTCTGGGCGATTGAGCCCCGCGCCCGATCTTACTCCCCGGGGAACCCGTCGGGATCGACGGCCAGGAATCCGGCCGCCATCCAACCGGTCCCGTAGTAGTCGTTGAAGACCTTGACCCAGGTGTAGCCGTCCCGATAGCCCGGACCGTCGAGCACCAGGAAAAGCTCGCCGTCCGGAGCCACGGCGGCAATCGGCGCGTCGAGCCCAGCCGCCTCGCGGAAATGCACCGGCCCGTCGAACACCCTGACCGTATCGCCGATCGCAAAATCGGCAACCAATTCGGCCGAGGCCGATCGCGCCCTGAGCCCTCCAATTCCGATCACCAATCCGACCGCCACCAGCGTCAACACCAGACCGCGCACCATCGACATGCGACGAATATTCGAAATCATCGTCCGCTACTCTCCTCGTCTCGCTTAGACCATCGAAGAAAGCGGTCCGGGCTCCTCATCGCGTACCGGACCGCCGGTGACAGGATCACACGACGTCGCCGCCGCGACATCTGCTGTTCGACGTATCCCACGGTTGCCACGACGAATACGTCGTTTGTCTGAGCCGCCGGTTCGATGCGGCGCCGCGATCTCAGCGCAGGTAGTCCCGCAGCAGGGACGCGAGCCAGAGGAAGACGGCGAACCCGACGACGTCCTGGAACGCGGTCTCGAACGGTCCCGCCGTCGTCGCCGGATCGAATCCCAGGCGCTTCGACAGCATCGGGATCACGGTGCCCATGAAACCGGCCGTCAGCATCGAACAGGTCATCGCCCCGCCGATCACGAGTCCGAATGGCAGGTGCCGCGACCAGACGGCGCCGACCAGACCGAGGGTCAGACCGCAGACGAGGGCCATCAGCAACGTCGTCGCCAGTTCGCGACCGACCTCGCGGCGCCAGCGATCGCCCGTGACGTGACCGCTGTCGAGTCCGCGCACCACGATCGCCGCCGCTTGCAACCCGACGTTGCCGGAGACGGCGGAGATCACCGGCATAAACGAGGCGAGCAGAATCACCTCGGTCAGGACCTCGTCGAACCTGGCGATCACCAACCCCGCCCCCAACTCGATGACCAGCGTCCCCAGCAGCCAGGGCAGACGCAACCGCGCGATCTGGAACGGGTTGCGGCGGGCCATCTCTTCGGCGTCCGTCCCCGCCTGCCGCAGGTAGTCCTCGACCAGTGCCGCTTCCAGCACGTCGGTCGCATCGTCGACGGTGACGATGCCAAGGAGCCGATCGCCCGCGTCGACCACCGGCACCGACATCAGGTTATGGTTCCGCAGTAACTTTGCCGCCGTCTCCGCTTCGGCCTCGGCGCGGACGCGAATCGGGTCCGCACGCATGACCTCGCGGACGAGTCGCTCGGCAGGCGACAGGACGAGCTCGCGCAGCGGCAGCGCACCGAGGAGGCGATCGTCCGCATCGAGCACGTAGACGTCGTAGAGCGCATCGGTCTCCGCCGCGACCGCGCGCAGCGCCGCGATCGCCTGGTCCGTTCGCACCTCCGGCAACACCGCGACGAAGGACGGGGTCATCAGACCGGCGGCGCTTTCGGGCGGATAGGCGAGCAGCCCGCGCAACTCCGCTGCCTCGACCGGTTCCATCTGGACCAGGATCTGTTCGGCCACTGCGTCCGGCAGCGCCTCGACGATGTCGGTCGCGTCGTCCGGCGCCATCGCCTCGAGCACGTCGGCGGCGGTCGACCGCGCCAGCGAACGCAGGATGCCGGCCGCCTCAACCGGACCGAGTTCGGCGAGGACCTTCGGCAGTTCCTCGTCCGGCAACCACGCGACCAGCAGGGAAACCTCTGCCGGGTCGAACCGGCGGACCAGTTCCACCCAATCCGCGGGTCCGACCCTCTTGCTGAGGCCCGCGATCCCTTCCCGCTCGTGGGCCGCGATCAGCGTGCGCACTTCGTCGAGAAACGTTGCGTCGGTCATGGTGGCACCTCCGCGAGGCAGACGCGGACGGAGGCGACACCGTCGCCGGCCCAGGGCCAACGTCTGTCGTGCTCTGACACATCGGGGGAGCGTGGGAAAGGTGGGGAAACAAAAATCCCCGCCGGAAGGCGGGGGCAAAACCGTAACGCGATGCGGCGACCGCGAAAACTACGCCTCGGCCATCACCGGTGAACGCCCTTCCGGCGCCCCGATACATTCGCTGCCGCCGTCCATGTCGTGACTCCTCCGAACCCGTTGCGCCGGCTCACCGGCGCGGCGCAACTCTAGGACGGCCTTCCCTCGCTGTCAACGATCGCCCCCAACCTCCCCCCTCCTTTGCCGAGACCGGTAGGGGGTGGGGTCTTTGTTCAGGCTCACACATTTGGGCCATGTCCCTGACGCCGTCGTTTCCATACGCTCGGCTCGATTAGACAGCATCGGGTCCTCGGCATCCGATGGCGACCAGAGACAACAGACGCGGTCGGCAGCGGCATGACCGAGGCCGCGGTTGGAGAAACGGCACCATGCGCATCCAGTATCGTTTCCGGATCGGGCTCTTCCTGGCCCTGCTCGGTCTTTTGACCCTCAGCCTCAACCCGCCCTCCCTGGCGATGGCGCAGGACGAGGCGGCCACCCCAGCCGACGCCGCGGAGACGGCACCGGCCGAGGACCCGACCCCGCCGCCACCGCCGCCCGATACCACGCCGCCCGCCATCGACGGCCACGCCGACGTCTACGCCGCCGCCGCCGACGCCTCGGGCGTCGTCGTCGAGTACGGCTACCCCGGCGCCTACGACGAGGCCGACGGCGGCGTCGGCGTCGAATGCGCCCCGCCCTCCGGTTCGCTCTTCCCGCTCGGGACGACCGGGGTGACCTGCTCGGCCGGCGATTCGGCCGGCAACTGGGCCCAGACCTCGTTTGCCGTCGTCGTCACCGACCAGACCCCGCCCGTCATCGACGGGGTGGGCGACGTCGTCGTCGACGCCGCCGACCCGTCGGGCGCCGCGGTGGACTTCCCGATCCCCTCCGCCTGGGACAACGTCGACGGCGCCGTCGCCGTCGGCTGCGACACCGCCTCCGGCGCCTTCTTCCCCGTCGGCACCTCGGTGGTCACCTGCTGGGCGCAGGACAACGCCGGCAACGCGGCCAACTCCGTCTCCTTCGCCGTCACCGTCAACGCGCCACCGCCCCCGCCCCCGACCGAAGAACCGGCCCCGACCGAGGTCCCGGCCACCGACACCCCGGTCCCGACCGCGGTCCCGACCGAGGCGCCGACCGACGAGCCGACCGCGAAACCCACCAAGACGCCGACCGAGGCGCCGACCGAGGCGCCGACCGACACCCCGACCGGCGAGCCGGGCGCCACCGCGACGCCGGCACCGACCACGAAGCCGACCGAGGCGCCGTCCGACCCGACCGATGTGCCGGCGCCGCCGACCGACACCCCGACCAAGGTCCCGACCCCGTTCACGCCGCCGCCCGCCGACGGCATCACCTCCGCCCCGCCGACCGCCCCGACCCCCGACCCGCTCGCCGTCGACCAGGCCCTCATCGGCAGCTTCACGATCGTCACCGACGGCGGCCCCCTGGGCGTGCTCGCCTCGATCTGGGGCGGCGAGGACTGGCCGATTTCCCAGGAATTCGGCCACACCGACTTCTCGGTTACCCACGGCAGTTGGTACGCCTACGGTCTCGACTACGGGCTCGACGGCTACGAGCACCCCGGCCTCGACGTCGGGATGCCGCGGGGGACCGCCCTCTACTCGCCGGTCGACGGCACGGTCGAGATCGCCGGCGGCGTCCCCTACTACACCTTCTACGGCAACGGCCAACCCGGCGTCGGCGAACTCCTGATCCAGACCGAGGACGGCGACCAGGTGATCCTCGGGCACATGGCCCACATCGTGGTGGAGGCCGGCGACAAGGTCAAGGTCGGCCAGTTCGTCGGGCTCTCCGGCGGCGACAACGGCGACCACGTCCACCTGGAGACGCGCGAGCTGCAACCGCTGGGCGGCTACAAGATCACCGACCCCCGCCACAGCTTCCTCGTCCCCATCCTCAAGGCTGCCCTCAAGCGCGCCGCCGAGGAGGCGGGCACGGAGGATTCCCTGGCCCTGTCCGATTCCGACGGCCGCCTCGCCGCCGTCGCCCAGTCCACCAGCGACAAGTACGCCATCATCACCGTCCGCCGCATCAACTGCGCGGTCGATGCCGACGGCAACGCGATCGCGACCTGCGGCAATGACGTCCTTTCGGGAGCCGGCTACACCGTCTACAACCCGACCAACCACGGCACGACCCGCGTCACCAACCCCGACGGCAAGACCTCGTTCGGCCCGCGCGCCGGCGAGAACGTGATCACCAAGGACGTCGATGCCGATTCCTTCGCCGGTGCCTACGTCTCCTGTGTTGCGGACAGCGGCCGCGTCCTCTTCCAGGGCGCGATCAGCGAGCCTTCGGTCACCCTCAACACCGAAGCGGGCGAGCGCATCCTCTGCAACTGGTACAACCTGGCGGACTGATCGATCGTGACGAGAACCGCGGCGCCGCGCTCTTCCATCGAGCGCGGCGCCGTGCCCCTACCCCGCGACCACCCGGTTCGTCAGGCGACCGATCGCGTCTTCGGCGACGGTCACCACGTCACCGGGCTTGAGGTACCGCGGCGGGTCCATGAAGGTGCCGATGCCACCGGGGGTACCGGTCAACAGGCAATCGCCGGGTTCCAGGGTGATGATCGAGGTGATCCATTCGATCACGACCGGCACCGGGAAGATCTGCAACCCGACCAGCGAGTCCTGTCGCAATTCCCCGTTGACCCAGGCCCGGATGCGGGCCTTCCCGAGATCCGGGATCTCGTCCGACGTCACGATCACCGGTCCCATCGGCATGAACGTGTCGAAGTTCTTGCCGAGATCTGCCTGGTACCAGTTCTTGTCGCCAGCGAAGCGATCGACCCCGAATTGGACGGCCCGCGACCCGACATCGTTGAACACCGTATAGCCGAAGACGTAGTCGAGCGCCGCGTCGCGCCCGACGTATTTCGCCCGTCGCCCGATCACCACCCCGAGCTCGACTTCGTAATCGACGTTGAACCCGCCCGGGCGCTTGATCACCCGGTCGTGCGGGGGGATCACGATGTCGGCGTCGGGGCCGATCACCGCGTTCGGCGTCTTGACGAAGTCGATCCGCGGTTCGGTCGGGGTGGCGATCGTCGGTTCCTCGTCGGCGTGCGCCTTGTAGTTGACCCCCGAACCGAAGATCGTCCCCGGCCGCGGGATCGGCGCCAGGAAGCGATCGACCGCCACCGGGACGCTGCTCTCCGCGGTGGCCCGCGCCCGTTCGATGCCTGCCTCCCCCTCCCGGATGAGCGTCAGCATATCGGTGTATCCGGTCGGGTAGACCTTGCCGTCCCGCTCGACACCGACCGCGACCGAGCCCGCCCGCTCGAAAGTACAGAGACGCATCGATTCAGGCTCCCCTGTCGCTGTCGTGGCCGCGAGGCTCGATCTGCCCCGTCAGACAGACCACCGCGAATTGCGACAGCCGGAGGTCGAACGCCCCATCCTCCGCGGCGGTAATCGTCTCGTCGCTTCCCAGAAAGAACGCCGGATCGGATGCGGCGCGTTCGAATGCCGATTCGTCGAGACTTCGTATCGTCAACGCGCGCACCGCTGGCAACGCCAGGCGCACGATCGCCGGCCGGTCCTGGAAATTGGCGACGAGGACGCGGACGCGATTCCCATCGCGCACGGCCAGCGCCTCCACCGACAGGGGATCGTGGACCGTCACCGGCAGCAGCCCGGTCTCGGGCAGATCGGCGAGAGCGGCGAAAGCGTGATAGAGCGGGAAGAGTTGGTGCGGGACGGCAGGAAACAGGTTGGGCTTCGCAACGTCCGCGCCGGCCATCAGACCGCGCCACCCGGTCGTCTCGTAGTAGGTCAGGGAATCGGCGCCCGCCTCCACCAGCCGGTGGAGACTGCCGACCGTCCATCCCGCCCCGAAGAGCGAAAGCTGGCGCACATCGACCGGTGCCGGCAATTCGTCGGGGCCGGGTTCGGGGGTGGGACCGGTGGCGTTGGGATTGAACGGCTGCTTGAGCGTGACCGGTCCCACCGCCAGCGGCATGTCGCCGACGACCGCCCGAGCGCTTGCCACCGTCTCCGTCTGCGCCTCCAGCGTCTCGACGAGCGAGGCGTTGTCGAAGGCATGCACCTGGGGATTGATCGTGTACGTCGCCCAGGCCATCTCGTCGAGCGGAAGCCGCTGCGATGCCCGGTTGAGCTCGGTGAAGTAGGCACGCGTGCCACCGCCGATCGGGATATCCAAACCGGCCGCCGCAAACGCCTCCCGCGTCCACCGGACGACCTCCCCGTTCGTGTCGAGATCGGAGCGCGGGAAGACGACCGGTTCCTGGAGAGGCGGGAAGACGGCCGCACGCACCACCGGGACGCGGAGGGCGCGCAAGAACTCCGCGGCGCGGGCGACTCCCTCCGCAGTCACCCCAACGATGCTCAATTCCAACGCGGCGCCGAGCTGCTCGCCTTGCCGCGCGGACAGACGCAGGACCGATTCCCAGTCGCCCCGGCCGAGGTCGATCTGCACCCAGAGGTGCGCGGGCCGGAGCGCCCGCAACCGTTCGACCTCGTCGTCGCTCAGCGGCGTCGAGTCGGACGACAGGCCGAACCCGATCGGCGGCAGCGGCCGGATCGGCTCCAAACCGACCTCGACGTCCGCGCCCCCTCCGGACTTCGCCGCGGCGGGGACCGAGCCGAGCAACGAGATGGTCACACTTTGGACAATCGGCGAACCGGGTTCGACCAGCACCGGATACGGAATCCTCAGCGGTGTGCAGTAGGTCTTGTACGAGGCATCGGTCCAGTTGCGCTGGTCCTCCATCTCGAACAGATCGCCCTCGAAGGCGATCCGGCACCTCGCGTCGCTAACCGCCGGGTGCGCGATCGCGACCATGTCGACGAACGGCTGGTGGGGCGAGATGCGCTCCGGGAAGACGCCCTCGACCGTGCCCTCGGGTGTCGTCACCGTCGCGACCATCCCGGCGAGTGCCATCGGGTGGAGGACGCAAAAACCGATCCGGTTCTTGTGGAACGGTCGCCGCGGTTCGCCCCGCATCTCGTAGCGGATTACTCCGTCCGGCCGCCCCTCGATCTCACCGGACCAGGCGAAATCGACCTCGCCCCGGACGTGCTCGGCCGCGAAGCGGACGGTGAAGCCGTCCCCCCGGTCGTCCACCGCGAACGCGGTGTAGACCGGTTCGATCGTGTCCCAGTTGCGGTCGCGCACGGCCATGTAGAGCCGCCGGACGAGCTCACGGCCGCCGGCGCGGACGTAACGGAGATCGCCCCCTTCCAGCACCGCCGTCAGCGGTCCGGCCCGCAACGTCCGCTGCTCCGGCAGCGCCCGGTCCACGCCGTACCATTTCGTCCGCACCGGCAAACCACCCGGCGAGATCGTCTGTTCCGCATTCATCGAGGCTTCCTCACTCCGTGGTTACGGTTACGGTTTCGCCATCATCGTCCGTGGCGACGGTGACGACGCTGCCGACACCGGGCGCGATCGCGATCCGCCGCCCGGTCGAGTCCTTCGCCGGGACGAGATCGAGGAACTCCAGCACGTCCGGTTGGGCGGGATTGAGGTAGTGGCAGGCGACCGCCACCTTCAGACCGAGGAACTCGGCCGCCAGTGCCGCCTCCGACGGCGACATCTCGCCGGTCAGGAAGGTTCCCGGACCCGGTACCTGCGCGAAGAGCTCGGCCGGTTGGGCGCAGCCGAGGAGACCGACCGTCGGCCGGTAGAGTTCGGCGATCAATCGCAGGTCGCCGAAGATCGCCGTGTCGCCGTAGTGGTAGATGCGGATGCCGGGCTCCGTCTCGACGATGAACCCCATCGGCACGCCGGTCACGAACTGCCCATCGGAGAGACGTCCCTGCGACCAGTGGTGGCACTCGACCGGTCGCACCACGATCCCCGCCAGCTCGGTGACGATGCCCCAGGTCGTCGCCCGGATCTGGTCGCCGGCGACACCGGCATCCATCAGCATCGCCCGCACTTCGCCGCCGCAGACGACCGGCGCGCCGGTCAGACCGGCGATGGTGGCCGTGTCGCCGTAGTGGTCGAACGCGGCGTGGCTGACCAGGATCAGATCCGGCGGGTCGAGGTCCTCCGGTTGGACCGGCGCCGCCGGACTCTGGCTCAGGAACGGGTCGATCAGCAGGCGCTTGTCGCCCCAGGTGATCTCGTACCCCGCCACGCCGAGGAAACGGAGCCGCGTGCTCATTGCCGCCACGACCGTTCCAGACCGCCGATCAGCGCGACCATCGCCCGGTTCATCGGCACCGGTATCCCGAGGCGATCGCCTTCGCGCACCACGGCGCCGTTGACGACCTCGATCTCCGTCTTCCGTTGCGCCTCGACGTCCTGCAACATCGACGCCTTGCCGGGACCGCCCTTCGCGAGCAGCCCGCGGATCGCCGCGATCCGCTCGTCGGTATCGACGTCGAACCCGAGCGCCCGCGCCACCGCGGCGGCCTCACCTGCCAGCACATCGGCCACCCGCAAGACCGGTTCGTTCGATCCCATTTCTCCGGTCGTCAACCGTGTCAACCCGGCAATCGGCAACGTCGCAGAGTTGAGGACGAGTTTCTTCCAGACTTCCGTCTTCACCGCCGGCGTCACCGTCGTCGTGATCCCGGCACCCGTCATCGCCTCGCCGACCGCGGCCGCGCGGTCCAACGGGGCGCCGTCCACGTACGGCCCGATGAAGGTCGGACCGGCATCGGCGGTGTGGGCGATCCGCCCCGGCGCGACGACCTTGGCCGAGTGGTAGGTGACGCCCATCGCGATCTGTTCGGCCGGGTAGATCTGCGCCAGCGCGTCGGAGTTGCCCCATCCATTCTGGAGACTGACGACCGTCGTTTTGGGACCGACGGTCGGCCGCGCCAGATCGGCCGCGGCGGCGGTGTGGTGTGCCTTTGTGAAAAAGATGACCGCGTCCGAGACGCCGATCTCGTCCGGTCGATCGGTCGCCTTGATCCGGAAGGAGGGTGCCGAACCGTCCTTCTGCTCGACAATCAAACCATCCTGATTGATCGCCGCCAGCGCCTCCTTTGCCACGTCGAGGATGGCGACGTCGTGACCGGCGGTGCTGAGCCGGCTTGACCACACCCCGCCCATCGCGCCCGCGCCGCCGACGATCGTGATCTTCATAGGTTTCCTCCGCGTTCGTTTCGGCGCCGTGTTCTCTCGTCGTAGGGGAGGGCCTCCGTGCCCTCCCGCCCTCATGGACACCACGTCCGAAAGGGATATGCGCCCTGATGGGCACGGGAGGGCACGGAGGCCCTCCCCTACGTCCCTCCGGCTACCTCGATCATCACCTTCTCGACCTGCTCTGGGTGCTCGGCGGCGAGTTGCAACGCCGCCGGCAACTCCTCCAACGGATAGCGATGGGTGATCATCTTCGTCAACTGCTCGCGGTGGCGACCGACCAGCGCGACCGCCTCGCCGAAGAGACCGGCGTTGTTGCGGGAACCGAGGATCGTCATCTCCTTGCGGGTGAAGCCGATCACCGGCAGGCTGACCTCCTGCATCGACAACCCGACGATCACCACCCGCCCCGCCGACGCCACCAACTCGGCGCATTGCCGGATCACCGCCGGCGCCCCGACGGCGTCGATCGCGACGTGCGCGCCGTCGCCACCCGTCCAGTCGCGCACCGCCGCGCCGACGTCCTCGCTACTCGCATCGACCGTCCGCTCGACGCCGAGGTGACGTACGAGATCGAGTCGTGACGCCAACCGGTCCGCGACCATCACCCGCGCGCCGCGATCGACCGCCGCCAGCGCGATCCCGGCCCCGATCGGTCCGGCACCGACGACGAGGACTTGCTCGTCCGCCACGATCGCCCCCCGGTGGACCGCCTGCACCCCGATCGAGACCGGCTCGACCAGCGCCGCCTGTTCCGCCGTGAGGTCGCCCGAGGCATAGATCATGGTGAAAGGCACCGAGACGTACTCGCGGAAGGTGCCGTCGACGTGCGCGCCGAGCACCTTCAACTTGACGCAGCAGTTCCGCCTGCCCAGCCGGCACGGGTAACAGTCGCCGCAGGGGATCAGCGGTTCGATCGAGACGCGCTCCCCCTCACCCAGTTCGCCCTCGTAGCCGGTTCCGAAGGCGACGATCCGGCCGGCCGCCTCGTGCCCCTGGACGCGCGGGTACGTCGCGTACGGGTGGGCGCCGTGGTAGAGGTGGACGTCCGAACCGCAGATGCCGACGCGCTCGATGCGGATCAACGCCTCGCCCGCTCCCGGTCGGGGTTCCGTAACCTCCCGCAGCTCGACCCGATGCGGCGCCAGGGTGACCGCCTCTCTCACGACCGCTCTCCCGGCAGGCGACCGTCGCCGCGCGCGCGCCGCGTCTCCTCCGCGCGGAGGGTGACCGCCAGCCGTCCCGCCGCCGAGACCATGTGCGCCTCCATCGCCCGTTTCGCCCGTTCCGGCTCACCCGCGCGCACCGCGGCCAGGATCGGCGGATGCTCCTCGAACGAGGGAGCGGTACTGTCCGCCGCGTGGATCACGCGCCCGATCCAGGCCCGGAGCAGCGCCTGGATACTGGAGTGGATGTCCCGCAGCACCGAGTTGCGCGCGGCTTCGGCGAGTTTCAGGTGGAAGGCGACGTCGGCTTCGACGAAGGCGTCGTCGTTGGCGGCGCGCTCCATCCGGTGGATGATCCGCTCCAACTCGGCGAGGTCGGCGTCCGTCCGGCGCAACGCGGCCAGCCCGGCGATCTCGATCTCGATGCATTGCCTCGCTTCGACCAGGTCCAGCGTCCGCTGCTCGCCGATCAGCAATCCCCACTCGATGATTTGCGGGAGCAACGCCGCGTCGGCCCGTTTCAGGTAGGTGCCGTCGCCCTGCCGGACGTCGATCAAACCGATCAAGGAGAGCGACTTCAGTGCCTCCCGCATGGCAGAACGACCGACGCCGAACGCCTCGGCCAACTGCCGCTCCGACGGCATCCGCTCGCCCGGTTCGATCGCGCCGGAGATGATGTACTCGACCAGGCGCCGGGCGATCTGCGTTGCCAGCGACTCCCGCTTGATCGGGTCGATGTTGCTCAACTTGGCGCTCACGCTTCGGCCACCCTTTGCGGTCGCCCCAACTCGTGGCGGAGCCCGTCGTCCCGCCAGCGCCGGATCGCTTCGAGTTCCTCGGGAGCAAAGTCGATGTGCTCCTCGATTCCGGTCAAGGTTTGTTCCTGCGAGAGCACCGGAAAGAGGTTCGCACCGATCCGTTTGAACGAGTCAATGCCGCCGAGCGCCATCGTCTCGAACGGTCCGGTGTACCGCCATCGTCGCGCCAGACCGTCACGTACGATCGCGTCGACCACCTCGGTCGTCGTCACCCCGTTCTGGACGATCCAGGCCGCCTCGCGGACCAGCGCGAGTTGCAACCGGTTCCAGACGAATCCGGG
>DATBFX010000397.1:0-2096 GCA_036558305.1 Thermomicrobiales bacterium
GATCCGCTACGACGGCGAGTACCAGAACATCGACATCAAGGGCTGGATCCGGCCCCACAAGCCGGCGCGCGATCGCGTCCCGATCTACGCCGCGGCGATGCGGGAGGGGATGTGCCGGATGGCCGGAGACGTCGCCGACGGCCTGATCGGCCATCCGATGTGCCCGGTGCGCTGGCTGGACGAGGTGGTGGTGCCGAGCTTCGAGACGGGCCTCAAGCGCTCAGGCCGGCGGCGCTCCGATCTGGACTTCATCCCGACGATCACCACCGTGATCGACGATGACGAGAAGCGCGCCCTCGATGCCGCGCGCCGGACGATCGCCTTCTACTCGACCGTCCGCACCTACAAGCCGCTCTGGGAGATGCACGGATTCGCCGACGCAGCCGAGGCGGCCGGAGACGCATTCCGGAAGGGAGACCTTGCCGCCGTCCCCGAGCAGATCCCGGACGAGATGGTCGACGCCTACACAGCCGCAGGCCCGCTCGACAAGGTCCGCGAGCGAGTGGCCGAGGTCGCCGAGCGCGGAGACGGCGTCTTCCTCACCCCGGCGACCTACTTCATCCCGCCGGAGCAGATCGGCGAGTACCAGCAGAAGATCATCGAGGCGTTCGGGCCGAGCTAGTGCTTCTTCTTTTTCTTGCCGCACTTCTTGGCGGCAGATGCTGAGCGGTGGTGCTTCTTCTTTTTCTTGCACTTCTTCTTGGCGCCCGGCGAGGACGTCCCTGATCCGCCACCGCCGGCAGGCGGCTGCGTGCCCGGTGGCGGCTCGTTCGACGGCTCGCCGAACTTCTGCACCCGGCGGTTGAGCGTGTCGGAGACGTAGACGTTGCCGGCGGTGTCGACGGTGAGTTGTTGAGGGGCGCTGAACTGGCCGTCGCCCGAACCGTTGCTCCCCCACATCTCCAGGAAGGTTCTGTCGGAGCTGAACTTCTGCACCCGGTTGTTGAGCGTGTCGGCGACATAGACGTTGCCGGCGGCGTCGACCGTGACCCCTTCAGGAGAGAAGAACTGGCCGCCAGGCCCACCGATACCCATGCTCCCCCACTTGTTCATGAAGCTTCCGTTGGAGTCGAACTCCACGATCCGGTTGTTGTCGGTGTCGGCCACGTAGACGTTGCCGGCGGCGTCGGTGCCGATCCCAACGGGACTGTGGAACTGAGTGTCGCTCGAACCCGGACCGCTCCCCCACTTGCCGAGGAAGTCTCCGGTGGAGCTGAACTTCTGCACCCGCTCGTCGCCGTCGCCGATGACGTAGACGTTGCCGGCGGCGCCGACGGCGACCCCAGTGGGAGAGTGGAACTGGCCGTCGCCAGTGGCGCCGTCGAGGCCGGCCTGGCAGCCGGACGTGCAGATCTCGAAGTGATTGGCGCCGTCATCGACCCCCCACCCCCAGGCCTCGATGAAGGCTCCGCTGGAGCTGAACCCCTCCACGCGATGGTTGTTCGAGTCGACGACGTAGACGACGCCACCGGCGCCAACGGCGAGCCCAAAGGGAGTGTTGAACTGAGCGTCGCCCGAACCGAAGCTCCCCCACTTGTCGAGGAAGGCTCCACTGGGGCTGAACACCTCCACGCGGTTGTTGCCCCTGTCGACGACGTAGATGTTGCCGCCGGCGCCGACGGCTATCCCCTCGGGCCCTTGGGACGCTCCGAACTGGCCGTCGCTCGTACCTGCGCTCCCCCACTTGGTGAGGAAGCCGAAGGCAGCCGCCGATGAGGGTACGGAGAGGACGAGCAGCGCCGCCAGGACGGTCAAGGCGGCGATGACCCGCGCTGGATTGGCGTTCCTCATGTCAGCACGCTCTCCCTCTTCCCCTGTGAGGCGGACAGCCTCTCAGACGTTGCGCCCGCAAGCATCCGGGGTTTGCCGCAGACCTGGACACCGAAACTTAAGCGGCGCTCCGGTGTGTCCGATTCAATGTGCTGCATGGGGAGAGGGCTACGCGTTGTCCTGGTAACCGCACTGACCGCACTCGCCGTCCCCGCGGCGGCAAGCGCGCAGGTCTCGCCGAGAGTGGTCGGCGGAAGCGATACGACGATCGCCAAGTACCCGTGGCAGGCCGCTTTGGTCTTCGACCCGGCGAAGGTCGGCGGAAA
>DATBFX010000398.1:0-5549 GCA_036558305.1 Thermomicrobiales bacterium
GGTCCGTCCTCGCACAGACCGCCAGCGCCTGCTCGTCCTCGTCCGACCACGGATCGACCGACTCCCGCACGCCCCGTCTCCCCCGTGGCAACCTCGTCTCACTCCCGCGTCACCCGAACGACGCGACCGCCGGTAAATACGGAGTTCGCGGCGATCTGTTACAGACCGAGTCTGGTGTCAGATCCCAGAGTAATGGGGAAGGGGCGAATCGGCGACGCATTCGCCACCGACAGGGTCAGTCAAACAGCGAAGACGTCTGCTACTGCCAGCCGAAACCCCGGCAAGACGCCCTCGCCGTCGAGCACATCGCCTTCGCGCAAGACTTCTTCCGGCCTACCCGGCTGGTACACACGCACGACCCGCCTCTGAAGATCCACCCACCAGACGAGCGGTACGCCGGCATCCGTGTACGACCGATATTTCTCAGAAATCCTACCGAGTTGATCAAAGGCCGTCGTCACCTCGATCGCCAGATCCGGCGGGACGGGACAATAGGTCTTCGCAAGCGTACGTCCACCCAGATTCAGCCACCGAACGAAGCCGACATCCGGCGCCACAACCGTATGCTCACCCGCTCGCGAGCAAAGGATAAACCCACCGTCGGCTCCGGTGACCACGCCAAGGTCATGTCGCTCGACGTGAATTCCCACCCTGCAACCAATCCAGACCGCAATCGCACTCGATTCCATTCCAGAGAGTGGTACTTGGACCAACTCCCCTCGCCAAAGCTCGTACGGCGCATCCGCCGGCATCCGCCACAGATCATCGATCGTGTACATCCTTGCCGCCTTGCCGCCTCGCCGCCTTGCCGCCTCACCCTTCGTACTCATAAAACCCCCTCCCGCTCTTCACCCCCAACATCCCCCGCTCCACCATCTCCACCAACAACCCCGGCGGCTCGTCCGCCGGATCGCCGCTCTCCGCCGCGTACCGCCGCTCGATGTCGAGCACCACGTCGAGCCCCACCCGATCCATCCGCGCAAACGGCCCCAACTCGCTCTCCATGACGATGCACCACAACCGGTCCACCGCTTCCGGTGTCGCGTGCCCCTCCGCCACCACCCGCAAACTCTCCCGCTTGATTGCCCGCCAGATCCGGTTGAAGATGAACCCCGTGCTCTCCCCTCGCGCCACGAACGGCGCCAATCCGCACGCCGCCATGAATCTCTCCACCCGCGCCAACACCGCCGGATCGGTCTCGCCGCACGTCATCAACTCCACCGCGCCTCGCCGCCACGGCTCGTTGTAGAAGTGCGTGTTCAACAACCGCTCCGGAAACCGCGACGCCTCCGCCAGCAACCGGCTCCGCATCGACGAGCTGTTCGTCGCCAGCACCACCTCCGGCCCCGTCATCGCCGACAATTCCGTAAACAGAGCTCGTTTCGCCTCCAACCGCTCCGGAATCGCCTCGATCACCAACCACACCCCGTCCACCGCCTCCGCCGGCGACCCAACCCCGACCAACCGCTCGCTCGCCTCCGGTGCCTCCCGCCCGATCCGCGCCATCGCCGCCTCCACCACCCCATCCTTCGCATCGAACAACCGCACCGCCACCCCACGCGCCGCAAACGTCCGCGCGATCTGCCACCCCAACGTCCCCGCCCCGATCACCGCGATCGCTCCACCTTCCATCTCACCCCTCCCCCGAAAGTCACCATCCCACATTTTCGACGCCCGAAGCCCGAAGCCCGAAGCTCGCATTAGCCTAATGCGACGCTACAATCCCAACGAGTGATCACTTCGCACGGCAGACCGAGGCAGGCAGCCATGGACTTCATCAAGATCAACGGCACCGCGGTGCGTCTGACCAGCATCCACCAGCGCACCATTCCCCGGGACGACGGCCCGCCCCTCGACGAAGCCGAGATCGTCGTCATCCTCCGCAGCACGATGGCGCACCGTTCCTTCCTCGCCCTGCTCGCCTCATCCCAACTCCGGCTCGACATCCCCGAACCCAACGGCGACGGTTGGGTCACCTACGACGCCGACGTCCTCTCCGCCTACAGCACCTCCAGCGGCTCCGGCGAAGCCGCTGCCCACCGCCACGACGTCGTCCTCCGCGAAACCCCCGACTCCGCCGCCCGCCGCGCCGCCGAGCAAACCGCCCACCAACCCGAACCCTCGCCCGAACCAGAACCCGACACCCCACCGTCTCCGCCGGCACCCGAGGGAGACGAAGACCCCGACGCCCCGCTCGACCTCTCCGGCGTCGAAGTCGCCGCCGGCAACGCCACCGTCTGGGCAACCGCCCTTCGCCAGATGACCTCGCCCCAAACTTCCAAACCCGGCGTCCCGCCCGAACCGCCCCTGGAAACCCCCGAACTCGCCGGCGCCGAAGCCATCCTCGTCGGTCTCCGCCTCGAAGCCCTGATCGAACAACTCACCGCCGCCGGCATCGTCCGCCGCTCCTCCGTCGACGCCTCCTTCCAACGCCTCGTCCAACAACGCTTCGTCGCCGAAGCCACCCCCGTCATCGGCCCCAAAGCCGCCAAACGCGCCGCCGACGGAGCCGGGAGCCGGTAGCCGGGAGCCGGGAGCCGGTAGGAGAGACGGACAGACGGACAGACGGACAGACGGACAGACGGACAGAAGCGTACTCGGTCCTCGGCACCCTCTGGGTCGTCAGCACTCACTACCGGCTACCGGCTACCGGCTTCACCTCATACGCGCACACGTGCGCCCCGCCCAACCGGTGCGCCACCCGCGTCACCGCCGCCTCCGGCAACAACGCCTGCAAAAACCCGAGTTCCGTCGAGCAGGCGTGTCGGTATCGCTGCGCCACCGCCAGCACCGCGCAGTTGTGCTCCGTGATCAAGAACGTCCCGTCCGGCCGTTCCGCGAAGTCGGCCAGGTAGCCATCCTCGTCCAGGATCTGCGCGACCAGTTTCACCTTCTCGGGAAACGACAACCCGACCGCCCGCGCCCGCGCCCGCTCCAGCCGGCGTTGCGCGCGGCGGTCGAAAATGCGCTGGAGCAGCGCCGGGTCCTCGTCCTCCACGTACTCCAGGAGCTCGTTTGCGAGATCGACGTAGTTGCGCGGGAACAACGCATCCCCGGCCGCGGTCAGCGCGTGGAGATGGCGCGGTCGCCCCGGCCCCGTCCGGTCCGCCCGGTGCGTCACCAACCCGTCGTGCGCCAGCGCCGTCAGGTGCTGCCGCGCCCCGCTCGGCGTAATCTGCAAGGCGGCGGCGATCGCCTCGGTGTCCGCCTCACCGCGCCGCTTGATCACCTCCAGGATCTGCCGCCGCGTCTCCGGCAGACTGGCGAGCGCCGCCGTCAACGCCGTTGTCGTGGCCGCAGCTGCGACGGTAGACGACATCTGGTCCGAACTCCCGCATGACTCGGGACCGCGCGACCGGCCCCCTCGTCCAGTATAGGGGATCGAGATGTCCAAATAAAGAAAGCAGATACTTGCTTTATTCGGCGGCCGGGTGTATCGTGTCGCCCACGAACCGGACGCGCCCGGCGCCACGACCGAAGGAGGACCCGCGTGCTCACCATGCAACACGAACTCGTCGCCCCCCTCCTGCTGCAAGACCGCTTCGATCGGGCCGAAGTCCGCCTCCTTTATCAGGTCGTTCCCCACGCACCCGGTCCTCTCACCCACTTCCTGGCGGCAACCGGCCATCTCCTGGTCGCCGCCGGCGCCCGCCTCGAAGCGCTCGCCCGCCGCTCCCGCACCGGCCGCACCTGGATGCTGACCGCCGACCTTTGCCCCGACTGCGGAGCCTGACGCCATGACCGCCCGCACCACCGCCCAACGCAAGACCGACCTCCTCGCCCTCCTTGCCCGCGAAGAAGACGCCTGGGTCGCCTCCGCCTCTGCTACCGGCGTGGCCTACCTCATCCCGCTGTCCTACCATTGGAATGGGCGCCAACTCGTCTTCGCCACCCTCGAACGCAGCAAAACGACCCGCAATCTCCGCCGCGCCGGCCGTGCCCGCATTTCGCTCCCCTCAACCCGCGACGTCGTCATCGTCGCCGGCCCTGTCGCCTTCATCCCGACCGACGCCGATTCCGCCCTCGCCGACGCCTTCGCCGCCCGGCTCAACTGGGATCCCCGCAACGAACCCGAGTCCTACACCTTTTTCGCCCTGACCCCGGATTTCATCCAATCCTGGCGCGACGTCGAGGAACTCAACGGCCGTACCATCATGCGCGACGGCATCTGGCAAGACTGAGTCGTCAGTCGTCAGTCGTCAGTCGTTAGAGAGACGGGCAGACGGACAGACGGACAGACGGACAGCACGAGGACTGCAAACGCCGTTCTGACGACTGACGACTGACGACTGACCAAGTGGAGGGCACCCGCATGCAGGTCACAGGCATCGGCTGGCTCGGCACCCGCACCGACCGCTTCGCCGCGATGATCGACTTCGCGACCGACGTCCTCGGTCTTACGCCGTCGGTCAACGCGCCCGATCTCGCCGTCTTCAAACTCCCGGACGGCGACGAATTCGAAGTCTTCGCCGCCCGCAACGACGACCTCCCCTTCCCGAACGTCCCGGTCGCCGCCTTCCTCGTCCCCGACGTCGACCGGGCCCGCGCCGAGATGGAAGCCAAAGGCGCCCAGTTCGTCGGTCCTACCGCCTACCACGACGCCTTCGCCTGGGCCTACTTCCGCGCCCCCGACGGCCACGTCTACGAGATTACGCACCGCCCCGATCACCAGGAGTCCCAACCGTGATCGCCGCCCCCGATCTGCCCGCCACCTTCTCGCCATCACAGATCGCGGCTTACCTCGACCGCATCGGCTACGACGGTCCGGCCATGCCGACCGTCGAAACGCTGCACGGCGTCTACCGCGCCCACCTCTTCAACGTCCCCTTCGAAAACCTCGACATCCTCCCCCTCGGCCGCCCGCTCAACCTGGAACCCGCCGCCCTGTACGACAAGATCGTCACCCGCCACCGCGGTGGCTTCTGCTACGAGCTCAACGGTCTCCTCGGCACCGTCCTCCGCGACCTCGGCTACGACGTCACCGTCGTCTCCGTCCAATTCGTCCAGGCAGACGGCACCTTCAGCCCGCCCTTCGACCACATGGCCCTCCTCGTCACCGCTGCCGATTCGCCCCACCCCTGGCTCGTCGACGGCGGTGCCGGCCGCACCTCCACCGCCGCTCCCCTCCCGCTCATCGACGGCTTCTCGGAATTTCAACCCGGCGTCCAGCGCGCCTTTCGCCTCACCTTCCTCGGCGATCGCTGGCAACTCGACACCCAACACCCCGACGACGTTTGGACACCCGACTACGCCTTCCAACCGACCCCACGTACCCTCCCGGACTTCCTCGATCGCTGCCGCTACCAGGAACAGCACCCCGATTCTTACTTTCGCCAAGGCCCCCTCTGCTCCCTCGCCACCCCGAACGGCCGCGTCACCCTCAGCAAAAACCGCCTCATCACCACCATCGCCGGCGAACGGGAGGAACGCCGAGTGCGGAACGAAGAAGTCCCCCGTCTGCTATGGGAGGCCTTCGGCATCGATCTGGAACACGGCCCGTAGGGGCGGACCTCCGTGTCCGCCCGGCTGGAGGGCACGAACGCCGCCTG
>DATBFX010000399.1:0-1628 GCA_036558305.1 Thermomicrobiales bacterium
CGCAGGTTTTATGACTGCTGAGCGAATGTGCGCTGCAACAAATTCCCCTGAGGAGGGATCAGGTGCACATTCGACGTCTTCTGCCGGCGGTGGTCGCCGCCGGCATCGCCGTGGGGGTGGCTGCCTGTGGCAGCAGCGACAACGGGTCCAGCAAGAGCGGCGGGTCCGGCACGTCGGCCAACGCCGGGACGCCGTTCAGCGGCGCAGCGCCCGGCCAGGGCAAGAAGGGCGGTCATCTGACCGCGCTGGCCGCCGGCGATGTCGACTACGTCGACCCCGGCCAGACCTACTACTCGTTCGGCTACATGATCCATTACGCGGTGAACCGCGGGCTGTACTCCTACGGCCCCGGCGACAACGAGAAGCCGCGCCCGGACATCGCCACCGGCCCGCCGGAGCTCTCCTCCGACCAGAAGACCATCACGGTCCATCTGAAGAAGGGCATCAAGTTCTCGCCGCCGGTCAACCGCGAGATCACCTCGAAGGACATCAAGTACGGCTTCGACCGGGCATTCTCGACGCACGTCCCGTCGCCGTACGCGACGGTCTACTTCAGCGACATCGTCGGCGCGCCGTCCAAGCCGACGTCGACGATCCCCGACATCTCCGGGATCGAGACGCCCGACGACTCGACGATCATCTTCAAGCTCAAGACGCCGAGCGCGGCGCTGGTCTCGCAGGCCCTGGCGATGCCGATCTCCACGCCGGTGCCGGAGGAGTACGCCAAGAAGTTCGACACCAAGACGCCGTCGACGTACGACAACTACGTCGTCTTCACCGGCCCGTACATGTACAAGAACGACAGCACGGGCAAGCTTGTCGGGCGACAGCCGGGCAAGAGTATCGAGCTGGTGCGCAACCCCAACTGGGACGCCAAGACCGACTACCGCCCGGCCTACCTGGACTCGATCACCATCGAGGAGGGCAACGACGACTCGGTCTCGTCGTCGCGGCGCATCATCGGCGGCCAGAGCCTCGTCCAAGGCGACGGGACCACGCCGGCGCCGGTGATCAAGCAGGTCCTCGCCGGCAACAAGAAGAGCCAGATCGCGTTCATCCCGGGCGGCGGCTACCGCTTCATCTCGATGAACTCGACGATCAAGCCGTTCGACAACCTCGACGTCCGCAAGGCGGTCGTCGCGGCGGCGGACCGCAGGGCGCTGCAACTCACCCGTGGCGGCACGGCGGCGGGCGACATGGCGTCGCACTTCCTGCCGCCCGCTTTCCCTGGCTTCGACGACGCCGGCGGGATGAAGGGTCCGTCGCTTGACTTCATGGCCAACCCGAGTGGCGACATGGCGCTCGCCAAGAAGTACATGCTCGCGGCCAAGAAGCAGGACCCGAGCCTGCCGATCAACGCGAGCGGCATGTGGACCGACCCGACGCAGCTGCTGATGGTCGCGTCGAACGCCGACCCGGGCAAGAAGACCGCCGAGGTCGCTCAGGCGCAGTTCGAGAAGCTCGGCTTCAAGATCAAGTTCCGGACCGTCCCGCAGGACACGCTGTACACGAAGTTCTGCAACGTCCCGGCGCAGAAGATCGCGATCTGCCCGAACGTCGGGTGGTTCAAGGACTTCAACGACCCGCAGGCGATGCTCGACGCCGTCTTCAACGGCAAGAACATCATC
>DATBFX010000400.1:0-17705 GCA_036558305.1 Thermomicrobiales bacterium
GGGCACGGGGCACCTCCAAGGCGAACATCGGTTGGCTTGCACCCCGATTGTCGCCGGTCTCCGTGCCCCGTTCCATCCGCGTTCCGCCCCCGGTCGCCGCTCCCACGCCCCACCCGCTACCCCCTGTCCGCTCCTGAACCCGGTGAGCGGGAGAGGGGGTAGGGGGTGAGGGTACCTGGATCCGGGGCTCACATCCATTAAGACGGGTCCTGTCGCCAGGATTCGAGGAAGGCGCTCGGCGACATGATCGGGATACCGGCATAGTGGCGAAGCGGGAGGAGGCGTCTGCGATCGCCGGTGACGATCGCATCGACGGCACCGGCGACGGCGCATTCGAGAATGCGGTTGTCGGACTCTTGTCGTGTACGACCGCCAAACGCACATCCGGCTGCACCACCCATGACGTCTGTCTCATGCTTATCTCGGCGGCGCCTACCCTTTCGGGCGACGTCCCGAGCCCTTGCAGCGCACGCACGACCTGATCGATCAATGGCTCCGAAGTCACCGAGCGGATCGCGCGAGTTTTCACGAGTTTGACGACCTGAGCCGGTATCGTTCTCTGGAACGCGAATCCCGATACCCAGACATGGGCGTCGAGCACGACGATCCGCCTTTTCCTCGATGGAATCGAGGAACGCCTCAAGATCCTCTTCGCGTTCGATCCCTCTGGCTCGTGCGCGTTCTGAAACCTCGTCTTGGATTTCTTTCCACCGCCGCTCTTGGTCCAAGAACGTGCGGACAGAGGCACGGATCAGATCTTCGCGTGAGAGCGAGGTCTCCGCGGCAGCCTCGTCGATCTCGCGGAGCAGGTCCTTCGACAACGTGAGGCTCGGCAACGTCGCCGTCATGGTGCTCCCCCTCGGGCAGTTCGCCCAGAACGCCCCGATGCTTGGAGTATTGGGGCCACCCATCTGCGCGTCAAGCAGCAACTCGCCTTTTTCCCAATGCAGAACCGGCCGAAGCTCTCGGTCAGCACCGCCTCGTCGACTTCCTCGCCGGTCACCCCGCCTGCACCTGCTCGGGTACCGGGTTACGAAAAGTCTCGCGTGAACAACCTCAAGAATTCACGGGGAGAAACAATCGGGATGCCTTCATAGTGACCCAGCCGCAAGAGGTGCTTGGCATCGCCGGTGACGATGAAGTCTGCCCGACAGGCGAACGCACACTCAAGGACGCGGTTATCGGACGGTTTCGCAGAGACAACGTCGAGCGTTGACTCTGGAGTTGCGAGAAGCGAGATCTGCTCGATATCTCGTTCCGCCTCGACGATACGCTCTGGAGACCAACCGAATTTCGTGAGCCGGCGCGTGACCTGATCGACGATCGGTTGGGACACGACCGCCCGAACCTGACGCATCCTGGCCAAATCGATCACAGCGCGCGGTACCGGGCCAGGAAACGCGAATGCCGAAACCCAGATGTTGGCATCAAAGACGACTCGTCGCACGCGGCGCTACGCTTCATCGTCAATCGCGTCGAGGAATGCTTCGAGTTCTTCTTCGGTGTGTATCCCCAGCGCCCGGGTGCGCTCTTCGCCATAGCGCCGGAGATCTCGCCATCGCCGCTCTTGATCCAAAAACGTGCGGACAGACGCCCGGATCAGATCTTCGCGCGAGAGCGAGGTCTCAGCAGCAGCTTCGTCGATCTCACGAAGCAAATCCTTCGACAACGTGAGGCTCGGCAATGTCGCCGTCATCGCAATTCTCCTCGGGCATTTCGTCGGTCGCGCCCCGATGCTCTGAGTATTGGGGCCACCCGACTGCGCGTCAAGCAGCGACTCGCTTACTTCCCGATGCAGAACCGGCTGAAGATCTCGGTCAGCACCGCCTCGTCGACCTCCTCGCCGGTCACCTCGCCCAATGCCCGCAACGCCGCCCTCACGTCCGTCGCCAGCAGATCGAGCGGATAGCCCTCGCCTCGGGCGGCCGTCGCGGCCCGAACATGACCGAGCGCGCGGTCGAGCGCCGCGCGCTGCCGGGCGGTGATCACCGCCGGTCGTGCCTGTCCCACCGCCTCGCCCCGCAGGAGCCCGACAAGCGCGTCCTCCAGCGCCTCGATACCGGTACCCGTCAGCGACGAAACCTCGACAACGGGCGAACCCGGCAATACCCCGGTCACCGCCTCCTGCGCTGCCCGCTCCGGCAGATCACGCTTGTTGACGGCGATCACCACGGGAGTCGGGCCCATCCCTCCGCTCCCCAGGCGATCCGCGAGCAGGTGTGCCACCGCCAGATCGTCGACCGTCGAAGCAACGGTGCCGTCGAGCACGAGGATTGCCGCCGCCGCCGCCGTCAACGCGCGCCGGCTTCGCTCGATCCCGAGTTGCTCGACCACGTCGGCCGTTTCGGCGATGCCGGCGGTATCGAGCAGCGTCACCGGCATCCCCCGCAGGTCGATCGACTCGGCGATCACGTCGCGCGTCGTCCCCGCGATCGGCGTGACGATCGCCCGTTCTATCCGTAGCATGGCGTTGAGCAGACTGCTCTTGCCGACGTTCGGCCGCCCCACGAGGGCGATCTGCGCCCCCTCGCGGTAGAGGATCCCGACCCGCGAACCGGCGACCACCTCCGCCAGCGACGCCTCCGCCGCGGCCAGATCGGCGTCCACGTCGCTCGGCGGAATCTCGTCCTCCGGGAAGTCGGCCGCCGCATCGAGGTAGGCCAGCAGCGAGACGACCGCATCCCGCGCCGGTCGGATCCGGCGCGACAGGTCGCCCGCCAGGTCGTCGATCGCCAGTCGCAACCCTTCGCTGGTACGGGCGCTGACGACATTGAGCACCGCCTCCGCCTGCGCCAGATCGAGGCGACCGTTGAGGAACGCCCGCAGCGTAAACTCGCCCGGTTCGGCGTGCCGCGCCCCCGCCGCCAGCACCACCCGTAGGGTTTCCTGAAGCGGCACCGGCCCCCCGTGGCAGGTCAGCTCGACCGTATCCTCCCGCGTGTAGGTATGCGGCGCCGCCATCCACCCAAGCAGCGCCTCGTCGATCGTCTCCTCCGTGGCGGGATCGACGATTTTTCCGTAAAGTAACCGGTGAGAAGCCACTTTGCGGAGTTCGGGAGCAATCCCGCGTTTGCCGCGCCGGAAGACCCGTGCCGCGATCTCGGCCGCCTCCACCCCACTGATGCGCACCATCCCGACACCGCCCTCACCGGGCGGCGTGGCGATTGCGGCGATCGTCGCATTGTCCACGGTGTGGAGTCACGAGCTTCGAGCTTCGAGCTTCGAGCTTGACGAGGTTGGTGTCCGTCGTGCGAGGCGACCGCCTGGAACCACAAACTCGAAGCTCGAAGCTCGAAGCTCGAAGCTGATCATCTCCGGATCGGCCGCTCCTCGGCCACGGCCAGGAACTCCTCGACCTCGCGCTGTTTCGGAACGCCGGCGGTCCCAACGCCGCGCAGACTGAGGGCGGCGACGGCATTGGCAAAGCGACCGGCCGTCACGGCGGACGCGGCGCGGTCGGTCGCGCGGATGAAGAAGGCGGCCGCGAAGACGTCGCCGGCACCGGTCAGATCGACCGTGTTGACCTTGTACCCCGGCAGATCGGCGTGGTTGCCGCCGTAGATGATCCGTGACCCATCTTCGCCCTTGGTGATCACGCCGAGTCGACGCGCCCCGACCGTTTCGACCGTGTCGCGTGCCAGCGTGATCTCCTCGTCGCTGACGACGATGGCGTCGAGGCGGCTGACGAACTCGCCCGGCAACCGGAGGTGGTGGAGTTTGACCCGCCCCCCGGTCGCGCGCGGCCAATCGCGCATCCACCCTTGGGGTGTGCACGCCAGAAAGGTCGGCGTCAACCCCCCCGTCTGCTTCGGATCCACCTCCTGCGCGATCGGCCCCAGGTGGATCACCCGCGCGTTGCGCCAATGGGGCGGCAACCCGCGGAGATCGATCGGCCCTGCCCACTTCGGCAGATGCTGCGTCCGTCGCCCCGCCAGGTATTCATTCACGAACATCGTCGGCGCCTCGGCGTCCTGAACGATGATGTTCAGTTCGTCGGCGAACGGCTCAAGCGACGGGATCGCGATGCCCTCGATCGTCTTCCCGTAGGCGCCCCGCGTCAACACCCCGACGCGCCACCCGAGCCGCGCCGCCGTCAGTGCCGAATAGAGCGCGGTCCCTCCCAGCACCGCCGTCCCATCGGCCAGCAGATCGGCACAGATGTGTCCGATCACCAGGTACTCCGGCGTCCGCGTCGTCTGCACCCCGGCGAGCGGCCGGCCCGGACTCAGCGGTCGCCGCGGCGGCGACTTCCCGCGGGAGTCGCGAGCTTCGGGCTTCGGGCTTCGAGCTTGGGAGGCGTCTTCGGACATACCCGTCTCGCGATCATCGGCATCCCTCGCCGACGTCCGATCTCGAAGCTCGAAGCTCGAAGCCCGAAGCTCGTCCTCAGACACGCGGTTGCACCGTCACCCGTCGGTTGGCGCCCTCGCCGTTGCTCTCGGTCGTCACGTCGGGATTGCTCTTGAGGGTCATGTGGACGATCCGGCGCTCGTTGGGCGGCATCGGTTCGAGCACGATCGGCCGCCGGCTGCGCGCCACCTGGCGCGCCACCCGCTCCGCCAGACCGATCAGTGACTCCTCGCGGCGGGAGCGATAGCCCTCGACGTCGACGATGACCCGCGTCCAGTCGCCGAGTTTCCGGTTGGCGAGCAGGTTCACCAGGTACTGGATTTGGGCCAGGTTCTCACCGCGCCGGCCGATCAGCATCCCGAGATCGCGCCCGAGGATGTCGATGAAGATCGTCGGCGGATCTTCGTCGTCGAGTGGCATCGACGACGGGTTGTCGACCGCGACCACGTCGGCGTCGATCCCCATGTGCACCAGCAGTTCGCGGACGATCTCCTTTGCGGTCTGCTCCTCCTCGGCGTCGACCCGGTCGTGCAATGCCGACCGCTCGGTCGTGGCGATTTCGCTCGGGCGCGGGGGCGGCGGCGTCCCGCGCTGCGATGGCCGATCGCCGGGGACGCGCCGTGGACCCGGCGCCCGCCGCGCCCCACCCGCCGCGCTCGGCGTCGGTTGCGACGCCATCCCCTTCGCCGTCACCCGTACCAACGCCTCGGCATCCTCGTCGGGCCCGGCGTCGGAGAGGACCTCGATGTCGACCGCGTCTTCGGGGAGCCCCAACTGCTCCAGGGCCAACCGCACCGCCTCGTCGACGGAATAGGCCTGGATCTCGACGCTGGTCATCCGGGTTCGGTCCATACGGTCATCCTTTCGAGACGGACAGACGGACGGACGGACAGACGGACAAGGAAATGGCGAGAAACTGATTGGGTGACCAATGCGTCATCGATCCGTCTGTCCGTCTGTCCGTCTGTCCGTCTACTCGGTCGGCGTGTCGTCCTTGCGGGTTGGGCGCGACTTGCGCGGGACGATGGGTGGTCCGGACGCGCCGTTGCGACTCACCTTGCCGTTACCCGATGGCTTGTTGCTCGCGTTCGCTTGGGCCGGTGCCGTGGACGCCGCGCCGTTGGCGGTGGCCGTGCCGTCCCGCTGCCTGGCGGTCCGTACTTCCTTTTTCACCGGGCGCGGCGGTTTGGGTCCCGCCCGCTCCGTCTCCGCATCCACCTTGCGCTGCAACTCCGAGCCGCTCTGACCCTTGGCGCGGGCGGCCCGCTCCGCTTGCTGCTGCTGCGCCTCCTGCATCTTGGCGTTGAACCAGCCCATGATGCCGCGCTGCCGCGGGGCCTCCTCGCCGCTCATCACCACCACGTCGTCGAGGTCGCGAGGCGGCCGGTACCCGAGCCGGCGGTGCTCCGGCAATTCGGGCAGACCCGGCATCCAATCCTTCATGCTGCCCCAACCGGTGATGAACCATTGCTGCACCACGCTGTAGAGACTCTGCGTCACCCAGTAGAGCACCGGTCCCGAGTCGTATCCCCAGCCGAAGAGCACGACCGTGATCGGCATGAAATTCATCATTTGGTTCATCATCGCCTGCTGCGGATCCTGGACCTTGCCCTGACCCGCGGGGCGCATCATCTTGGTCTGGACGAATTGGAAGACACCGGCCAGGATCGGCAGGATGTGGTACGGGTCCGCTTGGGCCAGGCTGGGGAGCCAGAGAAAGCCGCCGTGCCAGTACCCGGCGTCGCTCATCGACAGGGCGCGGATGGCGCGGTAGACCCCGAAGAAGATCGGGATTTGGATGATCATCGGCAGGCAGCCGGCCATCGGGTTGACCCGATGCGTCTGGTAGAGCTTCATCGTCTCTTGCGAGACCTTGGCCCGGTCCTTCCCGTACTTTTTCTGGATCTCCTTGATCTTCGGTTGCAGTTCCTGCATCGCCTTGCTGGAGCGGATCGAGGTGATCGTCAGCGGCAAGAGCAGCGTCTTGACGCCGATCGTGAAGGCGATGACTGCCAGACCGCCGCTGTGAAAGATGTTGGCCAGGAAGTCGAGGATGTCCTCAAGGAGTGAAACATAGGCTTGCCATCCGGGTGGCGATGGAGGGCTAAACGCGAGAACGTGGATAAGAGAAAGGCTATCGAGCACGACGAAGGGCCTCCTCCCGCCGGGAGCGGGATGGATCGATGGGGCAAGGACGCAGACGCGGGACCCGCACGCGCTCTCCGATCAAACGGAACGCCGCCGCGCTTGGGCGACTGCAACGGTGATTCAGGATCGACTCGCTTCCACGCGCGAACGTCGTCCGTGTCGCCGCGCACCGCGCGGCACCGACGGCACCGGGTCAACACACAAGCATACGGGCAGGTAGGGAACGCGGTCCAACCCGGCCTCCGGGTGGGGTGGCCGGGATCGGCGCAGGTTCAGGGGACCGGGTCGTACCCACCGCGGCAGAAGGGGTTGCAACGGCAGACCCGCCAAACCGCCAAACCGCCACCCTTGATGATACCGTACTTGGCGATCGCCTCGTAGCCGTACTGGGAGCACGACGGCTCGAACCGGCACGACGGCGGCAACATGGGCGAGACGAAACGTTGGTAGCCCCGAATCAGCCAGAGCACCGGTTTTCGCATTCTTCGGGCCTTCAGCTATCAGCCGGCAGCTGTCAGCAATCAGCCTTCAGCTTCTGTCCTACGTACGCCGCGATCCCCCTCCGCGGTTTGCACCCCATCCCTGCCACCATCGCCCGTCGCCCCTGACGCCTGACGCCTGACGCCCGACGCCTCGTCGACCAGGCGCGCCCGCTTCGCGATCCGCTCCAAACACGCCAGCGCCGTCGCGAAGCCCGGCAACTCATCGGCGGTGCCGCGGACGATCACGACGACGTCGTACCCCTGGCTCATCCCCGGGTGCAACCGCCGCAGCGCCTCGCGCACCAACCGCTTGGCTCGGTTCCGCTCGACCGCCTTGCCGACCCGCTTCCCGGCCACCACGGCGTACCGATTCTGCGGCGGCTCCAGCGCATTGGGCAACACCCGCGCCACCAACGGCCCATCCGCGAACGCCTTCCCCTGCGCCCGCGCCGCCCGGACCTCCGCTTCCCCCCGCAACCGCAGCCGCCGTTCCATGACGAGTGGCAAGTGGCAAGTGGCAGGTTACAAGTGGGACGGCGACCGCGTCACTTGCCACTCGTAACCTGCCACTTGCCACTCGTCTACTTGTTCTGCGTAAACTTCTTCTCGTCGGAAACCGTCAGCTTCCAACGGCCCTTGGCGCGGCGGCGGGCCAGCACGGCGCGACCGGTGCGGTCCGCCATCCGCTTCAGGAAGCCGTGCTTCCGCTTGCGCGGAATCCGCTTCGGCTGATACGTCCGCTTCGTCATCGTCGCTCACTCCCGTGTCGGGCCGATCCACCCCGAAGCACCCACCTTAACACAGAACGACCGTTGCGGCGCGCAGTCGAACGCCCTCGCAACGGCAGACGCGAGTATAGGAGTCGCGACGAGGGAGTGTCAAACCGCACACCGAGTGATTGTCTTCGTCGAACAATCGCGCTACTATCGATCTGGCGGCGGAGCGAGCCGGTCGGCAGAACGGCGTTCGGGCAACGGTCGGGGAAGAGGTGAGCCGGTGGTCGAAGTGGAACCGGAATTCGGACGCGCGGAGGACGCCATCCTTGCACTCCTTCGTCAGCGACGAACCGCGATGCCCGCCGTCGACGTCATCGATCGGGTGAAGGCGCCGGAAATTCCCGAATACTTCGTCCGCTTCGCCCTGTGGCATCTGATCAATCGTGGCCGCATCGACCTCTCGATGGATCACAAGGTGCGGCTGGCCAAGTCCGAGTTCCAATCCATCGACCACGATGCGCGGCGCGTCGTCGCCGTCTAACCGCGCGGACCGTCTGCATCCATCCGATGGGGCGAACCCTCGCGACCCGCGAACGCCCAGCAGGCGGGACCGCGATCGCATCCTCTACTCCGCCGCGTTCCGTCGCCTCGGCGGTATCACGCAAGTCGCTGCTCCGACCGAGCGATATCCCCTCCACAACCGACTGACCCATACGCTCGAAGTCGCACAAATCGGCCGCAGCCTCGCCGAGAATCTGACCCGCACGCCCGGTGGCAGAAAACTGGCCGCAGCGGCCGGTGGGATCGACCCCGATGTCGTGGCGGCGGCGGCCCTTGCCCACGACTTGGGACATCCTCCCTTTGGGCACGTCGCCGAAAAGGAACTGGACGAACTCGTCAGGCGCCGCTCGTACGATGGCTTCGAAGGCAACGCGCAGTCGTTTCGTATCGTCACCAGACTGGCGGCCAGAGATCCGCGCATCGAGGGATTTTGAACCTGACTCGCGCGACGCTCTGCGCGCTCCTCAAATATCCATGGACTCGTGAGCCATCGGGGCACAAAGCGAACAAGTGGGGCGCGTACACCGCCGAGCAGGGGATCATGGAATGGGCGCGCGAAGCGTGCTCCCTGGAGAGAGACGCCCAAAGTGTCGAGGCTGCCTTGATGGACTGGGCCGATGACGTTGCGTACGCGGTGCACGATCTTGGGGATTTCTTTCGTGCCGGATTGATTCCATTCGATCGGCTGGTCACCGACATGGCCGAACGGGAACGATTCCTCACCAGCCAACTTGAACGGCATGTCCGGGCGGAGGCGGACCGATTCGACGTTGACGATCTCCAGCGAGCATTCAACCGCTTGGTGGACTATGCGGCGATCAGCGCTCCCTACCGTGGAAGTCGCCTCGATCAGGCGGGTATCTACGGGTTCACCTCGAAGTTGATCGACCGATACATCTCCGCGGTCTCGTTGCGCGAGACGGCTTCTTCTCGATCACCGCTCGCGATTGAGCAAGAAGCGGAGATGGAGGTGACCATGCTCAAGGGATTGACTTGGCATTACGTCATCGAGAATCGCGCGCTCACCACGCAGCGTTTCGGGCAACGCGCGCTCATCACATCGCTGTTCGAAACGTTCTGCCAGGCTGCCGCGTCGCGCGACGATTGGCACGTCTTCCCGGCCGCCTATCGGGAAGCGCTGTTCCAGGGCAACGACGACGCAACCGTGCTGCGAACCGTGGCAGACCTGATTTCGTCGATGAGCGAACAACAGGTTGTTGAGGTTCACCAGCGATTGACCGGTCATTCCCTTGGATCGGCGATGGATCCGATCCTCCCCTGACGCTCGTGAGTCACGCAGTCGAACGAGGGTTTGGCCAACGCATCCCGTTTCTCGGCACGGTACCGGTGGCACCAGCGTCGAGTAACCCCGGTATTATTCGCTCGTTTGGGCGGCACACCGACCTCGATCGCACACGCGAAGAAAGGCCCTCCCGAAAATGTCCCGCTTCTTCCGGCTTCAAGTCGATCCCGACGAGTTGACCGACGCCGCCTTCGAGTTCGTCACCGATCCCCACCCCTCGCGCAACGAGCGCCCCCTGATCCAGGAATTGCACGAGGTCTACCCGGAAATGGTCGACGTCCTCGAATGCATGGTCCTCGACGGCACCGAGGAGCGCCGCGACGTCGCCGCCTACGTCCAGGCCGTTTTCGCACCGATTCCGGACTAAGCGAGCGACGGAACGACCGGTGCCCGCGCTATTCGGAGGGCGTCGGCGTTTTGATCGAGCGCGGCGTCTTGCTGGCTGACGCCGGCGCGCGGAACGCGTTCCCGGTCGGGGCAGCGGCCCCAGCCTCGCCGGCGGAGCGAACGACTCGCGCGGTCGGCGACTGCGCCTGCCGCGCCGGCGTCGTCACCGTCGGTTGGCTCGCATCCCTGGTCGCGACCGACACGCCTACGGCCGCCTCGTCCGCCGGTGCGTCGCCGGACAGACTGACCGCCAGCGCACCGATCAACAGCCCGATCGCGACACAGGCGAGCGCGATCGGCCACACCCATCCACCCGACGCCTGCCGGCGACGACCGCTACGGTCGACCCGATCCGTCCGGACCGGATCGCCTGGCCACGCACCGGCCGGAGGCAGTGCCGCGACCGTCCTCCGGGGCGCGATCTCCCGGACCGCTGCCGTCTGACTGATCAGCCGATCGACACCGTTTGCCGTCTGCGCGGGCGGGAGCGCGGCCGCCATCGCTTGGGCATCGGCGTACCGTCGCGTCGGATCCTTCGCGAGCGCCCGCAGGACCGCCGCGTCGAGTTCCGGCGGGACGCCGCTCGTCACCACCTGACTCGGCACCGGCGGCAACGCCTGGACTTGCGCGAACCGCACCAGCACCGGGTTGTCCCCCGGAAACGGCGGCCGCCCCGTCAATGCCTCGAAGAGGATGGTACCGACCGCGTAGAGATCGGTCGCCTCGCTGACGTCGCCGCCCTCGATCAACTCGGGCGCCAGATAGCGCGCGACCTCGACCCCCTCCCTGCGCTCGGTCCGCTCCTCGGCGTCGCCAAGCGAGGCGACGCCGACGTCGGTGATCCGTACCACGCCGTCGTCACCGACCAGGATCGTCCGTGGTGTCAGCCTGAGGTGGAGCAAGCCCGCCGAGTGAATCGCACCGAGTCCGGCCAGGATCTGGCGCGCCCATCCGACCACCTCACCGGCGGTGAACGACCCACGCGTGCGGACGAGCTCCGCCAGGGTTTGACCGGGGACGAGTTCGGTCGCGACGAAGGGGACGCCCTGCTCGATTCCCGACGCGACCACGCGCACCACGTTCGGATGATCGATCGCCGCCAACAAACGCGCTTCGCGGGCGAAGCGGGCAAGGAAGAACCCGTCCGCCGCCGGCTCCGGCAGGACCTCAACCAGCGTGACCATCCGGCCACCAACGAGGTCGCGGGCGCGAGAAATGGAGGCGACGGCACCCGCGGCGATCGTCTCCTCGCGCACGAAGCGGGAAGGCGGGGGCATCGGCGGGATCGGCGGGGTCAGGTCGAGCACGGTCTGTCCACTTCGCGGGGGCCCGAAACCTGCTACGACCTTACCGTAGCACGTTTTCGGTTCGGGGGAAGCCCCTTTCGGCTACGGAATCGGGTGCGCTCGCTACAGATCGGGCGGTGATTGCGCGCTGCACGGCGTCTGCGCGCGGCCGGATTGGATGACCAGCCGCACCGACAGCCAGTTGACGCGAAGGACACCGGTTGCGATCCCGAACAGGACGTTGCCCCGAACGCCGCAACCCGCGCTCCTTCGCCTGCTGCCGTCCGCCGTCTCACGACCCGCCCAGGCAGGACGCGTGCCACCGTTACCCACGTATCCCAGGACGTTGATACCGCCGGTCGCAGCCGGTTTGACGCGCATTATCGACCGGCCTAGACTCCAGACGGAGTCTGTCGCCGATGTCATCCGCTGCCGTCTCCGTTCTGGACGATCCCCTCGCCTCCGGTCACGCCGCCCTCGCCCGTGGTGCCTGGGAGGACGCGCGCGACTGCTTCGAACGGGCGATCGCGCGCGAGGAAACGGCCGAGGCCCTCGAAGGACTCGGCCTCGCCGCCTACTGGCTCGACGACGCGGCCCTCACCCGCGACGCCCGCGAGCGCGCTTATCGCCGCTATCGCCACGACGGCGACCGGATCGGGGCGGCGCGGGTCGCCCTCTGGTTGGCCTGGGACGCCAACGCCTTTCGCGGCGAACCCGCCGTCGCCAGCGGTTGGGTCCAGCGCGCCCGTCGCCTCCTCGACGGTCTGCCGCTCGCCCCCGAGCACGGACTCGTCCTGATCCGCGAGGGGGAATTGGCGCTTTCGATCGCCCACGACCCGATCACCGCCCGGCAACGCGGCGCCGAAGCGGCGGCGATCGCCCGCACGCTTGGCAATGCCAATCTCGAAGCGATCGCCCTCTCCCTCGAAGGGCTCGCCCTGGTCAACGCCGGCCGGATCGACGATGGGATGCGCCTCCTCGACGAGGCAACGGCCGTCGCCACCGCGGGCGAGGTCACCGATCTCAACGCGATCGGGTTCGCCTGCTGCCGGCTGATCGTCGGTTGCGAGCGCGTCCGCGATTTCGACCGCGCCTCCCAATGGTGCGGTCGCCTGCGGGACCTCTGCACCCGCTGGCAACTCCGCTCCCTGCTCGCGGTCTGCCGGGTGCAATACGCCTCGGTGCTCACCTGGCGCGGTCCCTGCCAGGAAGCCGAAACCGAGCTCACCGCGGCGCGAGTTGGCCGCCATCCGGCCTGGCCAGATCGACGAGGCCTCGGTCAAACTCGTCGATCTCCGGCGGCGGCAGGGTCGATGGGACGAGGCGACGGCAGTCCTCGCCGCCTGCGGGCACGGTCCGGCCGTCCTCCTCGCCGGTACCGCCCTGGCCCTCGACCGCGACGACCCGGCGACGGCGGGCGACCTCGTCGAACGGTCCCTCCGTCACCTCCCGGCGGACGATCGCGTCGAGCGGGCCGTCGCCCTCGAACTCGCCGTCGATACCCGGCGCCGTCTCGGCGATCTGGCCGGCACCGACACCGCGCTCGCCGAATTGCAGGCGATCGCGGCGACCGTCGGCACGGAATCGCTCCGTGCCGCGGCCGCGTTCGCCGCGGGGTTGGTTGCCGCCGCGGCAGGCGATGCCGAGCGTGCCTGCCGCTACTTCGAAGAGGCCGTCGATCGCTGGCTGCGCGTCGGGGCACCGCACGAGGCGAGCCGCGCGCCTCGAAATGGCGCGCGACTTGATCGCCCAGGGCAAGACCGAGGCGGGCCTGGCGGAGGTCCGGCGCGCCCGCGACGGGTTTGCCGAACTCGGTGCCAGCCGCGACCTGGACCGCGCGAACGCCCTCCTCGACGCGGCGGCTCCGCTCTCAGCGTCCCAGGGTGCCATGCGCACGGCGCCAGTACCGGTGTCCGGTCGCGAACGCGAAGTCCTCGCCTTGATCGCCGAAGGCCTGAGCAATCAGGAGATCGCCGTCCGACTCGGTCTCAGCGAGCACACCGTCCACCGTCACGTCGCCAACATCCTGACCAGACTCGACCTCCCCTCTCGCGCCGCCGCCGTCGCCTACGCCACCCGCCACGGTCTGCTCTGACCGCGCCGGTTCGGCAAGGCGATGGCCGATTCGGGCCATGCCGGCGTCTGGCCTGCTGGCCCGATCCGGGGAAGCCGACGCCTCACCCGCTTCCTATCCTCGCCCAACCGACCCGACTCCGGGCGGTCGGACGGATTCGAGAATGGGAAAGGCGGAAAAGATGGTGGCGACGGCAACACCGATTAGCGGTTCGGCGACCGTCCAGGGAGTTCTGTGGAGTGGAGACGCCCAGACCTGGGCCGATCTTCAGGAACCCACCCGGCGCCCCCTCTGGACCGCGATGCTCGATGCGGCAGGCGTCGGACCCGGCACGCGCTTGCTCGATGCCGGCTGTGGCGCCGGCGGTGCCTCCCGGTTGGCAGCCGATCGCGGTGCCCGGATCGGCGGGCTCGACGCCGCCCCGGCGATGATCGAAATTGCCCGCGAACGCATCCTGACCGGGGACTTCCGCGTCGGCGAACTCCAGGAACTTCCCTACGCCGACGGAAGCTTCGACGTCGTTTTCGCGTGCAACGCCGTCCAGTACGCGACCGATCCGGTCGCCGCGTTGCGGGAGTTCGGACGCGTCTGTAGCCCGGACGATCGGGTCGTCGTCGCCATCTGGGCAGAAGCCGAGAAATGCGAATACCGCGACTTCATGGCGGCGATCCGCGATTCGCTGCCGACGCCACCGGCCGGCGGCGGACCGTTCGCGTTGTCGGCACCCGGCGTCCTGGAAGGCATGGTCGAACAGGCCGGTCTGACGGTCATCGCGACCGGCAAGGCCGAGTGTCCCTTCGAATATCCCAATCCGGAAACGGCCTGGATCGCCGGCCGCAGCGGCGGCCCCGTCCAAGGCGCCCTCCGCCAGGTCGACGAAGCCACGTTGCGGTCCAACGTCCTCGCCGCGATCGCCCGCTACCGGACCAGCACCGGCGCCGTCCGCATCGAAAATGCCTTCCGCATCGTGACGGCGAGACCGTAAGGACCCTCACCCCCTGGCCCCTCTCCCGCGCATCGGGAGAGGGGAGCGTCTTCATCGGCGCGTTTCCCCTCTCCCGCGCACCGGGAGAGGGGCCAGGGGGTGAGGGTTAACTACGCCCCCGTCACCACCGCTGCAAACGTGTCCAGATCGTAGCCGCCGTCGACGAGTACCCGCGGGATGTGCCACGGATCGAGCGTGGTCAAGTCCGCCGGACCACCCCAGGCGTCGAAGGCGGCGATGATGCCGGAGTCGGCCGCCGCCTGGACCGCGCTCGCGTTCCAATCGCCGTAGGGCCAGGCGAGGAACTGCGCCGCCTGACCGGTGACCGAATCCAGGTATGCCTTGTTGTTCGCGATCTCGGCGTACTGGGCGCCGTACGCGAGTTGGCTGAGCGCGGCATGGCTGACGGTGTGGTCCTCGACTTCGCCGACCTGCCCCAAATACGCAATCTGGTCCGGCGTGACCTCCGATTCGGTGTCGACGAAGTAGTTGCCGACGAAACCGTAGCGTGCCAGGACATCGGCGAAGGTCAGCGCGCTCGCCCAACCGTCGTCGTCCGTCAAGACCACCGGTTTCGCCGGCAGCAAACCGCCGGCAAACGCGCCGTCGTAGAAATCTGTCAGGGTGATCGCCGTGTAGCCGTTGTCGAGGAGCCACTGGCATTGCGCATCGAGTTGCTCCGGTGTCACCGCGTAGGTCCCGCCCGAATAGTCGACGTGGTGATACATCAAGATCGGCACCACCCCAACGTCGGCGGCACTGTACCGGTAATCCCCTCGGGACGAACCGGAGCCCGGGTCCGCGCCGTCGACCGGCACCAGGAAGTCGCCGAACGCGTAGCCGGTCAGACCGCCGTAGTCGACCAGATACCAGGCCGCTCCGTCTTCGTCGTAGTACGGTCCATCGTCGATCGTAACGACGTCACCTTCGTTGATGGCACCGATCCGTTTCGCGTGGCGGCTCGGCTGCTTTCGCATGTACAGACCGGTGCCATCGTCGGTGAGCACCGCCGCGGAACCGCCCACGGTCAACCCTGCCGCTCTGACCGCCGCCGGCAGAACCGCCGGCGATGCCAGCGCCACAACGACCACCCAGGCAAGGAGTGCGCGCGTTCTCATCCTGCTTCCCCGGTCCATCTCGGCGCCGCGTCGCGGCACCGGCCCGATCCGATCAGACGGAAGGTTCCCCGAACAATCGGGTCAACACCGGAAATGGCAGCGACGATGAGGTGTCCGCCTGCCACCCTACCAACGCCGCTCCGGCAACGCAACGCGAACGGACGGCTTTCCTTCCTTTGACATAATGTCAACGACACATTCCGACTTGTCCGCTGCCTTCAGAACGCCAGGGGTGTCCTCGCCGTTTCGGTCTCGACGAGGCGTGGGGTTGTGTCACCGGCAGGACGTGGTCTGCGACGCCATCCCAGGGTGGCCAATCGCGTCGTGTATGGTTCGCCTAACCCCAAGGAGGGACGGGCTGGCGGTTCGATAGGATAGGAGCGACCGAACATCGATGGCCGTTTCGCGACCGTTCGCCGATCCCGGCGACCTACCCCGAATCCGCCGCTTCCTCGTCGACGTTGCTCGGACGGCCGGACCGGTCAACGGCTGCTTCCACGTCGGCGATCTGCTCTGGGGCCGGTACATGTACGAGGACGACGGCTTTGACCCGTCGGACCGCATCCGCATCTGGGAGGGGCCCGACGCCGAGGTCCTCGGATTTGCCTGGCGCTACCCACCGTCAACGGTCGAACTCAACGTCCTGCCGCAACTCCGCGGCGATGCCCGCCTGGTGACCGCGATGCTGGATTGGGCCGACGAACGCCGTCGTTCATCGGCCACGGGCGGGAACCCCGAACCGTTGACGACCACCGCGTTCGCCGACGACGCCGTCACCGCGGCTCTCCTGTCCTCGTCGGGTTTTGCGCGCACCGGCGATCCGGCGATGCTCTTCTTCACACGCGACCTGAACGGACCGATCCCCGCCCCGGTCGTGCCCGCGGGCTTCGCGGTGCGGTCGCTTTCGGGCGAGGCGGAGTACGAGGAGCGGGTCGGCCTCCACCGGGAGGTCTGGCATCCTTCGCGCGTCACGATCGGCGCCTACCGTCGGTTGCGCACCATCGACGGCTACGATCCCGATCTCGACCTCGTCGCAGTCGCACCGGACGGGACGTTCGCCGCCTACGCCATCCTCTGGCACGACGAAGCGAATCGGACCGGCGAGTTCGAACCGGTCGGCGCGCGCCCCGCCCACCGGGGTCGCGGGTTGACCAGGGCCGTCTTGCTGGAAGGGCTGCGTCGATTGCGCGATCGAGGCGGCAATCTCGCGATCGTCTACACGCCCGAGCACAACGAGGCGGCGCGGCGACTGTACGAATCGGTCGGGTTCCGGGTCGTCAACCGGTGGGTCTCCTGGGAGCGGCCTGACCGGGTGTGAGGGAGCGCCTCGAGTGCTAGGATGGTCGGGAAGACGGAGCGGTACCGCGAGACCGAGGAGGTGTCCAGATGGTTGCGACGAAACCGCTGACCGCGGACGACCTGCTGACGATACCTGGAGACTACGAGTTGATCCGGGGGGAGTTGCGCGAAGTGAGCCCGTCGAGTGCCGAGCCGACGATGGTCGCCCTGAACGTTGGGTCGCCGCTGCACCTCTTTGTCGGGCAGCACAAGCTGGGCCTGGTGACGGGTGCCGATGGCGGGTTCAACCTCTTCCCGGATCGGCGTACCGTGGTCGCGCCCGATGTCGGCTTCATCCGGCGAGGGCGAATCCCGCCGGACTTCGACTTCCAGCACTATTTCCCCGTTCCGCCCGATCTGGCCTTCGAGGCGGTGTCGCCGTCGGACAGTTTCTCTGAGGTGATGGAGAAGGTCGAACTCTATCTGGAAGCCGGCGTGCGACTCGTCTGGGTTGCCATTCCGCAGCGGCGGGTGGTCGTCGTCTACCGCCTGGATCGGGCGCCCAAAACCCTGACGGAAAACGATGAACTCGACGGCGAGGATGTCGTCCCCGGGTTTCGCATGTCGGTGCGCGCGGTCTTCGCGAATCCGCTGGCCGGGTGAGCAAGACGCGGAACGAACGAGGGAGGAAGCGTGGCAGGAACGGGCGTACTGGCGGGCAAGTTCGCGCTCATCACCGGCGCGGGAACCGGACTCGGCAAGGCAAGCGCGCGAGCGCTGGCGTCCGAGGGAGCGACCGTCGTCGTGACCGAGTTGCCGGATCGACTGGACCGCGCTGAGGCGACGATCGCCGAGGTGAGGGCCGCGGGTGGGGAGGGAAAGGCGCTGCCACTGAACGTGCTCGATCTGGCGCAGATCGAACGGTGCGTCGCGGATGCGGCAGCGGTCGGTGGGCGGCTCGACGTCCTGGTCAACAACGCCGGGATCAACATCCCGAAGCGTGCGTTCGAGGTGACC
>DATBFX010000401.1:0-5424 GCA_036558305.1 Thermomicrobiales bacterium
CCGCCGGCGGGGTGTCGGCGGCGGCGTTGAGCGAAAACATGCCGACCGTCAATCCGAGTGCGATCGAGCCGACACCGGCGAACCATTTCCCATTCATCGCGTGCATGCTCCATATTCGTCGCGGGACACCGTTGCCCCTTACCGCTTGTCCGAACCGGGCGTCCGCGGTCGCCCGGCACGGTTGTCACGATAGGTCCGGTTGGGAGGCGTCTCGTCAACCGAATGACGTATTCGCGATGGGCGGTGGAACGAGGGCGAGGAGGGGCCGGTACGTCGGATGAGGGAGGTCAGCACGCGAGGGCGAGCGAGGGGGCGGTCGGGGGGAGGGCGCCGATGGGGGAGGGGGTGGCGACGGCGGTGGGGGTGGCCGAGGTCGACTTCGGGCCGTCTTCGACGACGGCGACGGTGATGCCGAAGGTCATGATGGCGAGGGTGCCGATGATGAGGGCCAGGAAATGGCGCTTCGAGGAGGGGTCGAGACCGGTGCGGGGGAGTGCCACCTCGCCGGCCGGTTCGTGGCCGAGGACGAGGTCGAGGATTTTGTCGAAGCGCCTGCGGAGGTCGTTGGTCATCGGGGCTCCCGTGATGGTCCGAGCGGCCGGCGCCCGTGATGAGCCGGGCGCTGTCGGGGGAATTGGACCACCACGGGAGCCGGTGGGTCGAGGGAGGGGGCATGGGTGCCGAATCCGGCGGGCTGCGAACGGACGGAGATCAGAATACGGGGTTGCCGGCGGAATCTCGGCAGACGCGAGCCGGTGGCACCGGCCGATCCGTGTTGCCGCATCGGTGGGCGGACCAAAGCCGTCCGTACGGGATTGACGGCCGCGCGAGGAGCGGTAGCGTGGGTTCCCCACGTCGGGAGCGCCCCACGGGGGTGGGTCCAGGTGATGTCGACGGGAGAGGAGGTTCCCCCATGCGCCGTCCTGTTACCGCGCTTGCGCTTGCCGTCGTCGCCGTGCTGCTCATGGTCGCACCGGTCGGGGCCATCCTCAATGGCCAGCCGGATGGGGACGGCCACCCCTACGTCGGTGTTGCCCTGTTGCCGGTCGAAGGCGGTATCGTGTTTTGCTCCGGTTCCCTGATCGACGCCACGCACTTCGTGACCGCCGCCCACTGCTTCGAGGAGTCGGGTCAGCAGGTCCTTTTGACGTTCGATCCCCTGAGCATCTTCAGCCCGAAATTCCCCGGTAACCTGGTCACGGGCCGGTGGTTCCCCGACCCGAACTTCTGCCTCGGCTGCGCGCCGGGTCTGCCCGGATTCGACACCCACGACGTCGCGGTCATCGTCCTCGACGCACCGGTCGTGCTCGATCGCTATGCCCAACTCCCGACGGAGGGTCTCGTCGACACGCTCGGAAAGGGGGCCCAGGTCGACAGCGTCGGCTACGGTCTGCAGGTCCGCGAGAAGAAGTTGGACGACGACCAGCTCCTGACCCGGTACGTCGCCGTCTCCAACGTCTCGCGCAGCCACGGCCGGATCAGCGAAGAGTTCCTCAAGCTGTCGGCCAACCCGTCCCAGGGGAAGGGCGGGACCTGTTTCGGCGACTCCGGCGGCCCGAACCTGCTCCGCGGGACCGACACGATCCTCGGCATCAACTCGTTCGGAACCAATAGCAACTGTGCGGGCGTCTCCTACTCTTACCGGATCGACACCGCAGCGGCTCTTCAGTTCATCGAGTCATTCCTCTAGAGCAGCGATCGTCGGCGTTACGCCGGTCCTCTCCTGCCCAGGTGCGACGTTCAGCGACGTTCCCGAGTGCGTCCCCGTCCCCGCCGTATAGTGGCGGGGACGGGGTCGGATGCGATCGCCTAAACGGGGGCGGAGACGCCGATCGTGAGGGGGGCGTTCTGGGGCGAGAGGAGGGCGACCTGGAGGGAGTCGGCCATCTCCCGGATGCAGGGGTCGAGGCGGTCGCGCAGGTCCTTGGTGGGGACGTCGGGGGTGTCCTTGCCGGCGGGGACGGTGAGGATGTGGAGGGTGAAGCCGAGCGGGTAATCGGCGTCGCGGCAGAGGCGATTGAGGACGAGACCGCAGAAGGTGCCGTTGACGTTGCTGACCTTGTAGGTGTAGCGGCGCTCGGTGGCGCTAACCTGGATCTTGGTGAGCTTGACGCCGGGGAGACCGATCTTGAGGCGGGTCGACGTTTCCTCGTGGAATTTGTCGGCGTCGCCGCTGCTGGCGAAGAAACTGGTCTGGCCGGAGTAGTAGAGGTTGCGGTCGGTGAAGATGGTGGGGGCGCCGCTGAAGGCGCCTTCGACGTGGCTCTGGTATTGGACGCCGCTCGTCAGTTGCCGGCGCTGTTCGGTCTGGTCGGCGGTCTCGCCGTTGAAGGGGACGGGCGAGTTGGCGAGGACGTTGGGCCAGGCGAAGAAGGGGGCGCCGGAGATGGCGGAACCGGAGGCGCCGAAACCGAAACCGGGGGTCCAGGTGCCGTTGTAGGCGCCGGCGACGGTGGAGCGGTCGGTCTGCGGTTTCTTGATCTTGTCGGCTTCCTTTTCGGCGAGGTGGACGGCCTCGTCCTGGGTCGGTTTCTTGCCGGTGAAGTCGGCGATGGCGACGGTGACGAGGTCGACGTCGGCGCGGAGGGCGACGACGATGGCGTCGAAACGGTCGGCGGCGACGGTGGCGAGGATGGTGCGGGGACCGTTGACCTCGACGATTTCGACGAGGTCGACCGATTTGATCTTGGCCTTCTGGGCCTGGCCGTTGCCGGAGAGGGCGGTGGTCAGACTCGACCAGGCGACGTCGGCGTCCTCGGTCGAGGGGAAACCGTGGTGGACGCAGACCTGGACGGCGCGGCCGTTGCTGTCGGTGTCGGCCTGGGCGGTGGCGAGGGTGGCGGAGTAGCCGAAGGCGAACCCGCCGACGGAGGCGCGGAGTTCGTCGGACCAACCGGGGGTGTCGGTGGGGGCGACGAAGACGAGGGGCGGACCGGAGAGGGCGAAATCGAAGTCGAGTCCGTAGTCGTTCAACCCGGCTTCGCCGGGGAGGAGGATGCGGCCGGCGGGGTTGCCGAGGGTCGCCGGGACGATGCGGGGAGACGCAGCGGCGGCGCGGGCGGCCAACGTCGACCAACCGCGGGGGAGGATCGAAGCGGCGGCGAGACCGCCGGTGAGACCGGCGAGACCGCGCAACGCGGACCGGCGGGAGAGCGCGGGGAACGTGTTCGAGCGCGGTCGGGCGAGGGCGGCGAAGCGAGGACCTTCCATGGGGAAACCTCCGTTGGCGAGACGAGGCGGACGCCGCCGCAAGGCCACGGCGGGCGAACCTGGGGCCGTCGCGACGGGGCGGATGCGGCGCACGCTCCGCAAACGCCGGGATCGCTTCGACCGGGCGAAGGACGTCGCGCGCCACTCCTTTCGTTGGGACCGCCGCCGCGGGTACGGCGGACGACACCCCGGACGGTGTACCGGGTAGTAGAGGTAACGCACGATGCACCGGGTCGGTTTCACGCGGTGGTGCGGGGGACGCAAAATCGTGTCAACGAGGCACAGGCGGGCCGGTCCATCCGCGAGGGACGAGAAGGCGTAGGATGGATGGACCGGCGATCGACCGCCGGGTACGGCCGTCGCCGGGGGCGAGGTGATCGTCGGAGGTGGGCATGAACCGTCGATTGATCCGCGGTATCGTCGGGGTCATCCTGGCGCTCGTTGGGATTCTGTGGATCTTGCAGGGGGCCGATCTGCTCGGCGGCAACGGCGGGATGAACGGCAAGGGAATCTGGATCGTGATCGGGGCGGTGGTGCTGGTTGGTGGGTTGGCGGTGCTGGCACCGTTGCGCCGCCGGTGATCCGGGTTGATCGTCGGGGCATCGGCGGGATTGCTCCGCGGCGCGGGGCGGTCGACATCGACCGTGACCCTGACCGCGCGCCCGGGTGCGACAATGCGCCCACGGCAAGGAGCAGATCTCGATCATGGCAAGCGACATTCGGTTCGAGCGCAGCAACCCGGAAGCCGAGGGCATCCCCTCCTCAGCGGTCCTGGACTTCCTCCGGGCGGTCGAGGAACACACCCACCCGTTGGACGCGGTCCAGGGCTTCATGCTGCTGCGCCATGGGAAGGTGGCGGCCGAGGGGTGGTGGACGCCGTACGGGCCGCAAACGCCGCACAGGATGTTCTCGCTGAGCAAGAGTTTTACCTCCACGGGCATCGGTCTGGCGGTGGCGGAGGGACTGCTCACGGTCGACGATCCCGTCCTGGGGTTCTTTCCCGACGAGGCGCCGGCGCACCCCAGCGAGAACCTGAAGGCGATGCGGGTGCGGCATTTGCTGTCGATGAACACCGGTCACAAGAACGATACGACCCGGCGCGTCTTCCGCGGTGAGGACGACAACTGGGCCCGTGCCTTTCTCTCGCTGCCCGTCGAGTGCCAGCCCGGTACGTGGTTCGTCTACAACACGGCGGCCACGTACACGCTGTCGGCCATCATGACCAGGCTGACCGGCATGTCCCTGCTGGACTACCTGCGACCGCGCCTGTTCGACCCCTTGGGGATCGAGAACCCCACCTGGGAGACCGATCCGCGCGGTATCAGCATCGGCGGGACGGGCTTGCACATCAGGACGGAGGACATCGCCCGCTTCGGGCAGTTGTACCTGCAGAAGGGGGTATGGCAGGGCAAGCGGATCGTGCCGGAGGAATGGATCGCCGAGGCGACGACGGCCACCTCCGACAACAGCAATACCCAGACCAACCCCGATTGGACGGTGGGCTACGGCTACCAGTTCTGGCGCTGCCGGCACGACTGCTACCGCGGCGACGGCGCCTTCGGCCAATTCTGCGTCGTCATGCCCCGGCAAGACGCGGTGCTGGCCATCATCGGAGGCGTGCGGGACATGCAGGCCGTGCTCGACAAGGTCTGGGCGCACCTGTTGCCTGCCATGCAACCGGAGCCGTTGCCTGCCGACCCGCACGCCCACGGCGAGTTGTGCGACAAGCTCGCGGTGCTGTCGCTGCCGTTGCCGGAGGGGCGGCCATCGTCGCCGGGGGCTGAGCAGTGGTCGGGGAAAACGTACGACTTGGAGCCGAACGATCTGCACCTGGAGCGCGTCGCGATCGCGTTCGGCGAAGGCGGCGCCACGATCAGCGCGCGCTCCAAACGCGGCGAGCACGCGATCCAGGTCGGCTCCGGCGCCTGGCTGAAAGGGCGGACCGACGTGCGTGGGCGCGGCGACGAACCGATCGCTGCGAGCGGCGCCTGGACGGCGGGTGACACCTTCGAGGTGAGGGTCAGTTTCTACGAGGGAGAGTATTGTCCGGTCGTTCGGTGCCGAATTGTGAGCGGCGAATTGCGGCTGGAGATCGAGCCGAACGTCTCCTGGGATCCGCCAGCGGTCACCATGATTACGGGACGCACGACCGGTTAGGCGGCTCGGCCCCCCCGGCCCCCCAATCCTGGGGGGAGACGAGAGCACGCGTCGTTC
>DATBFX010000402.1:0-1999 GCA_036558305.1 Thermomicrobiales bacterium
AGAGCACGCAGAAGAGGAAGATCGGCACCCAGGCCGCGATGCTCTCCGTCCGTTGCATGCCGAGGAAATCCGCCCCGACGCCCTTCTGGAACACCAGTACCAGAACCCCGTAGGCGGCGCCGACCGAGAGCAGGTTCATCACGATCGCCTTGGCCGGGACGACGATCGAGCGGAAGGCGAGCAGCAGGAGGAGGAAACTGAGGCCGAGGACGAAGGCGAAGACCTTCGGCGAACTCTCCGAGAGCGCGGTGTTGAAGTCGGCCGTCCCGGCAGAGTCGCCCGTGACGAAGACGTGGTGCGCGTTCGATCCGAAGGCGGCCGGGATCGTGTTGGTCCTGAGGACGGCGATCGCGTCGTAGGCTCTCTGCGAGTCGGGATCGACCCCGAGCGGTACGGAGACGACCGTCAGGTCCCCGTTCGGCGCCGTTTCGGTCGTGGCCGGTCCGTAGAGCGGGTCCTGTTTCAGCGCGGCGACGAGGTTGGCGACGCCGGCCGTCACCCACGGATCGTCCGCGCGCCCATCGACCGCGATCTCGACCGGCGCGACCGACCCCGCGTAGAAATCCTTCTCCAGGATCAGGAAGCCGCTCTTGACGTCGCTCGGCGGCAGCGTCTCGATTCCCGGCTCCCCCGTCTGCAACGCGAAGACCGGGAGCGCCAGACCGATCAGGATGACGAGGGCAAAGGTGAGCGCCACGACCGGCCGTCCCATGACCAGGCGGGTGATCCGGCCCCAGAAGCCACGGTGGATCGTCTCCTGATCGTACCGCGCCTGCTTCGCGATCGCCGCCGCGTCGTGCTTCCGCCGCCGCGGCCAATTGATCTTGTCGCCGAGCAATCCGAGCAGCGCCGGCACCAGCGTTTGGGTCGCGAAGACGGCGACGAGAACGGCCAGGATCGCGCCCGTGGCCAGGCTGTGGAAGACGACCACCGGAATCAGGAACATCCCCATCAACGCCAGGACGACGGTGCCGCCGGAGAAGAGGACCGCCTTGCCGGCCGCGCCGCCGGCGATCCCGACGGCCTCGTGTTTGCCGATGCCGTGCCGCCGTTCCTCGCGGTACCGCTCGATCACGAAGAGCGCGTAGTCGATCCCCACCGCCAGCCCGATCATGCCGATCATGATCGTGACTTCGTCGGTGATCTGGATCTTGTGCGCGGCGACCGCCGTCAAGCCGGTCGCCACGATGATCGTGACGATCCCGAGCAGGATGGGCAGCCCGGCGGCGATCAGCGCGCCGAAGACGACGACGAGGACGAGCAGGGCGACCGGCAACCCGACCTTCTCCGCCTTCGCCAGGTCCTCGTCGGCGACGTGGTTGTAGGCGTAGTCGCTGCTCAAATCGCCGACGGCGTAGACCTCGATGCCGTTGCCGGCGTGCCCCTGCGCCGTGGCGACGAAGGAGGCGCCGTAGACGTCGTCGGCCGAGGCGAGGACGACGGGGATGATCGAGCTGTGTCGGTCCGCCGAGACGAGGTGCCCGGCGTTGGGATCGCCGTTCGCCTGCGCCTGGTAGTAGTTCCCGGCCGAGGCGACGACCTGCGTCATCGCCGCCAGGTCGGCCGTCGTCTGCTCGACGACCGATCTGAAGGCGGCGTCGTCCGCGGTCAGCGTGTCCGAGTGGACGACGATCGTCTCCGTCGCGGGCTCGTCGCCCATCCGTTTGTGGATCAAGCGGTCGGCCTGTTGCGAATCCGGGTTGCTCGTGAAGTCGTTGTCGTTGTTGAGCGCGCCTTCCAGACCCGAGGCCAGGATCACGCCGAGGGCGATCACCAGGAGCCACAACGCGAGCACCCGCCAGGGATGGCGGGAACACGCCTCCGCCACACCGTTCGTCGAAATCCCAAATGCCATCTCATCCCCCTTCCGGGACTATTCATCAAGCCATCCGAGACAAAGCGATCGCTGGCCGCCGGGCGCGCGCCGCGGCGGCGATCGGTCCTCCCTTCTCGTTGCGTGACTTCGGGCGACCTACGATCGACGAATGACGATTACGGT
>DATBFX010000403.1:0-37316 GCA_036558305.1 Thermomicrobiales bacterium
CCATCGCAACCGGACGTTCGCTTCGCCGATGTCGAGCAGGTCGAGGAAGTCAGATGGCGGCAAGAAATTGAGCGAGCGATAGTGGACCGTGCCGCGCCGGTCGGCGAAGAGCAGCGTCGGCGTCCAGATCACGTTGAGCGGCCACACGACGGCGCGGTCGCGGAAGAGATCGAGCCGGAGGGGGACGAAGCGCGCGCTGATCGCGGCGGCGACGGCGGGGTCCGGATACGTCACGGCATCCAGCTTGGCACAACCCCGTCAGGGGTCTTTCCAGACGTCGATCAGGAGGACGCGGCGCGTCGTGCGCGCTTCGGCGAGGGCGATGTCCCAATCGGTGAGCCACGCTAACACAACTACTTGGTCTTCCGCATTGCTCATTGCGTGCCAGTACGCGTAAGCAACTGCGCCTCTCGTGGGCCGAATTCGACCCGGCCATATGGGGTGTCTTCGCCGTAATAGAGGAACTCAGGAGCAAGATCGGCCCCGGTGGGCCAGTAGACCGATCCCGCGCTGGGGTCGACTTCGGCCTGCGCAAACAATTCGGTGTCGCGCAGGGGTTCGAATGCCGTCCCCCAAAGTTCGGGCTCAAGATCGACTTCCTTTCGGACACCGTTGTTAAAAGTGACTTCGATGACGTAGGGCCGGAGGACTTTGACCTCGACTGCCCTTTCGCGGTGCTCCATGCCATGCTCCTTCCTGGTTTGGAGCGTCACGTGAGCGGTCGGATCGGCAGTAGCGTATCCCCTCGTCGCGCCCGATCCCAATCCGCCGCCAACTCCTCCTGGTGCATCGCCGCCCACTCGAATACGAAACTCTGTGCACGCGACGGCAACTTCCCCTCGATCACGCGGATCGGATCAATTCCGATCAGTGCTTCGTGTTCGCCATACGTGGCGTGAAAGTGCGGCGGGGAATGATCACGGTGGTACATTTGGATAACGATCCCGTAGAACTCGGAGAGCGTACCACTTGACCTCCAGCGCGTCCGATCTTCGAAGCAACGCTGCCAGGGAGTATAGTCGTCCGCATGACCAGCCGAATGTCAATTCGCCGAGCCATGAGGGTTCTCGATGAAAACGCTCCTCATCCTCCGCCATGCCAAAGCCCAACCCGATTCCCCGCAGGGCGATTGGTCGCGCGATCTGGCCGAGCGCGGCCGCCGCGACGCACCCAAGATGGGCAATCTGATCCGAGAACGCATCGGCCCGCCGGATGCGATCGTCTCGTCGGACGCCCACCGCGCCAGACAGACCGCCGAACTCGCCGCAGCGGCGATCGGTTTCGACGCGGCGATCGTTTTCGACCACGCCATCTACGACGGGGGGCTCGCCGATTTGACTGGTGTTGTTCAATCCCTGCCACAGACGGCCGGCACAGTGCTCCTCGTCGGTCACAATCCGGGCATGGAGGCGTTGGTCGCGTACCTGTCGGGGACCGAAGTTCGCCTCCCAACGGCCGGCCTTGCCCACCTTGCGCTCGACGTCGATCGCTGGGTCGACGCCGGAGAGCGATCGGGACGTCTTGTCGTCTCTTACACGCCCAAGGAACTCAAGGCCTGAGCCGAACCCTCCGAGATCGCCGCGTATAATCTGCCGTCATGTCCCGTCAGGCTGCACGCACACGCGAATCTGCCGACGACGCGGCTCCGGGCGGTGACAAAACCGGGCTCGTTCCCTCGCGCAAGCAGTATCTCGACCTCAAAGCGCAGCACCCCCAGGCGATCCTCCTCTACCGGCTGGGCGACTTCTACGAGACGTTCGACGACGACGCGAAGGTCGTCGCGCGCGACGCCCGCATCACGCTGACGACGCGGTCCTTCGGTCGCAACGGCCGCGTCCCGATGGCGGGGATTCCCTACCACGCGCTCAACCACTACTTGAGCCGCCTGTTGGCCGCCGGGCACACGATCGCGATCGCCGAGCAGGTGAGCGAACCGGGTCGGGGTCTGGTCGAGCGCGCCGTCACCCGCGTGCTGACGCCGGGCACCGTCGCCGAACCGGCCCTCTTGCCGGCGGGAGAGAACCGCTACCTGGCGGCCGTGCAGGCCGTTGGGGATCGGTTCGGACTCGCCTGGGTCGACGTCAGCACCGGCGAGTTCGCGGTCGTCGAGTTGGATGGCCCGCGGGCGCAGACGCAGCTTGCCGAAGAGTTAACCCGTCTCAATCCCTCCGAGTGCCTCGTGCCGGACCACGGCTTCGCGCTGGAGATCGCCGTCGGGCACCGTACGCGCCTGGAGCGGTGGCACTTCGAACCGCACCGCGCGCGCGACGCGCTGTGCCGGCAGTTCGCGGCGCGGTCGCTGGCGCCGTACGGCTGCGAGGACCTGCCGGCCGCGACCGGTGCGGCCGGCGCCATCCTCGCCTACCTGACGCGCACCAATCCCGCCCTGCTGCCGCTTCTGACGGGTCTTCGCACCGAGGCGACCGGCGCCTGGGTCGGTCTCGACGCGGCGACCCGCCGCAACCTGGAGCTCACGCGAAGTCACCGCACCGGCGGTACGCGCGGCAGCCTGCTCGGCGTCCTCGACGAGACGCGTACCGCGATGGGAGCCCGCGCCCTTCGCCGCCTTATCGGCCAGCCGCTGCGCAACCTCGGCGAGATTCGACGCCGACAGGCGATCGTCGCCGACCTCGCCGAACATTCGGGTGTCCGCGCCGAACTCGCGGCGATGCTCGCGGGTATCGGCGACCTGGAGCGTTTGACCGGGCGCGTCAGTCAGGGGCAGGCGACGATCCGCGAGTTCCTGGCGCTGGCGGCGGCGTTGCGGGCGGTCCGCCGGTTGGCGGATCGCTTGGCCGGGGCCGAAGCGCGCGAACTCGCGTCATTTGCCGCCGGTCTGGACACCTGCGGTGAAGTCGTCGCCCTCGTCGAGGTGGCGGTCGAGGAAGAGGAGGAAGGGGGCGGTCGGATCCGACCGGGATTCGACCGTGCGCTGGACGAGGCACACGCCGGTGTCCACGAGACGAGGCGGTGGTTGGCCGGGCTGGAACGGAGCGAACGCGAACGGACCGGCATCCGCTCGCTCAAAGTCGGGTTCAACAAGGTCTTCGGTTACTACATCGAAGTCACCCGGCCGAATCTCTCACTGGTGCCTCCCGACTACGCACGGAAGCAGACAGTTGCGACGGGCGAGCGGTACATCACGACGCAATTGAAGGACGCCGAGGCGCGCATCCTGGCGGCCGACGAAGAGATCGCGGTCCTGGAGCGCGCCGCCCTCGCCCGGCTCGCGGCCCAAATTACGACGTTCGCCGCGCGATTGGTCGCTACGGCGGCGCGTCTCGCGTACCTGGATGCGCTCCTTTCGCTGGCCGAGGTCGCGGCGCGGAACCGTTGGGTGCGTCCGGAACTGGAAGTGAGCGACGCACTCGCCATCGCCGGCGGCCGCCACCCGATCGTCGAGACCGGTCTGGGCGGCGAACCGTTCATCGCCAACGACTGCGTCCTCGGCGGCGACGGGCCGCGGAGTCTGGTCGTGACCGGTCCGAACATGGGGGGCAAAAGCACGTACCTGCGGCAGGTTGCCGTGATCGTGTTGCTCGCCCAGGTCGGATCGTTCGTGCCGGCAACGCGGGCGAAGATCGGGTTGGTCGATCGCATCTTCACCCGCGTCGGCGCCCACGACGACCTGGCCGGCGGCGCCAGCACCTTCATGGTCGAGATGGTCGAAACCGCGACGATCCTCCACCAAGCCAGCCGGCAAAGTCTGGTCATCCTCGACGAGGTGGGCCGCGGTACCGCCACCGACGACGGACTCGCCATCGCCCGCGCGGTCCTCGAAGATCTGCACAACCGGATCGGCGCCCGCACCCTCTTCGCCACCCACTACCTGGAGTTGACGTCGCTCGCCGCCTCGTCGCCCGGATTGGCCAACGTCCACGTCGCCGCCCTCGAGCGCGCTGGTCGCGTCGTCTTCCTCTACGCGGTCCGACCGGGGCCGGCCGACCGCGCCTACGGGATCCACGTCGCCCGTCTCGCGGGGTTGCCGCCGTGGGTGGCCGATCGTGCACAAACGCTGTTGAACGAGTTGACCGCCGACCGACCGGTCGGCACGCCGGCGGCGTCCCCGGATCGCCCGACGCTTGCCTTCCGGGTGGCCGAACCGCACGACGGCACCTACCAGTTGACCCTCGACGGTTTTCCATTGGGCCTGCCGGTCGGGGAGGCGCTCGCCCGCGAATTGCGCGAGTTGGACCTGGCGAAGCTGACGCCGCGCGCGGCGATCGACTGGTTGTTCGAGCGGCAGGCGCGCTTGTGAGCGGCTACGAGCAGGAATTGCGGGTTGCGGTCGCGCTGGTCCGGGAAGCGGGCCGGGCCATCCTCAATCTCCTCGAGCGGGCGGCGGTTTCGACGAAGGCGGACGGATCGGTGGTGACCGAGGCCGATTACGCCTCCGACGCCGCGATCCGCGCCGGTCTCCGCGCCGCGTTCCCGGACGACGCAATCCTGACCGAGGAAGGCGCCGACGATCCGGCACGCCTGTCCCATGACCGTTGTTGGATCGCCGACCCGATCGACGGTACCGCCTATTTCGTCGCGCGCTCGGACGACTTCGACGTCTTCCTTGCCCTTGCGGTGGCCGGTCGACCGGTCGTCGCCGTGTCGTACCAACCGGTGACCGGTCTCCTCCTCGGGGGGGTGGAAGGCGGCGGAGCGTGGATTGAGCGGCCGGATGCGGAAGGCACGCCCCTCGTGTTTCGGCCGAACCCCGACGAGAGAGTGATCGCGACGAAGGGTTGGGCCGGCGCGCCGGAAAACCTCCCAATGCTCCGACGTGTCGCGCTCCGCATCAACCGGGCGCGGGTGGTCGAACCGACCCGCAGCCTGTGCGCTCGTGCCCTGCTACCGGGTGCGGCCGGAATCGACGCAATCGCGGCCGTGCCGGTCGGGCGGCCGGTCGACTCCTGGGAATGGGATGTCGCGGCGGTAGACCTGATTGTCAGGGAAGCGGGCGGCGCTTCGTCTGACCCGGGCGGACAACCGCTCCGCTTCAACCAGCCGAAGCCGCTGTTCGACCAGGGATTTGTGATTGCCAACGATCCGGAGATGCACAGACAGATCGTGACGATCTTGGCCGAGGAGAGGGATAAGGAGCGGCGCGGCTGACCGACCATGCGCTGCGAGGCCGTGGTCGGACCTCTCAACGTCGCCCTGCAACGTCCTTTCCCAAAACGCGGGAGGCATGCGGCTGAATTAGAATGGCGCCTTCGATCAGGTGTTCGATGCGGTTGGACCATGCTTGAGTGAACGGCAATCACGAATCCCAAAATCTCGAAGCGGCCGACCGCACCGGTGGCTTCGATACTTCGGCGCCAGAGTGGCGCGATCCCGCCGCCCGCCGCCCGATCCGGCTCCTGGCCGCACCGGTTGCCGCCCGGATCGCCGCCGGCGAGGTGATCGAGCGACCGGCCTCGGTCGTCAAGGAGTTGGTCGAGAATGCGCTCGACGCCGGGGCGACGAGTGTAAGGATCGACGTTCGCGGCGGCGGTCTCGGTCTGATCCGGGTCGGCGACGACGGCGATGGTATCCCCGGCGACGAACTCTGGCTGGCCTGCCAGCGGCACGCGACCAGCAAGCTCGCCACCGGTCGCCTGGATACGGTCAGAACGCTCGGTTTTCGCGGCGAAGCCCTGCCGAGTATCGCCAACGTCGCCGAATTGACGATCGTCAGCGCGACCGGCGACGACGGCGTTGGCCGGCGGGTCACGCTTCGCGATGGTCACCTCGTCATCGACGAACCGGCGCCGCGTCCGCGCGGAACCACCGTCACCGCTCGCTCGCTCTTCCAGACGATGCCGGCGCGTCTCGCCGCTGCCGGTCGGGCTCAAACCGAGATCGCCCAGATCGGGCAGACCGCCCGGCGCCTCGCCCTCGCCGCGTCGGGTGTTCGCTTCGCCCTGTTCGTCGAGGATCGGTTGCTGTTTCAGACGAGCGGTTCGGGCGATCTGGCGACGACGCTGGTCGAGGTTTACAGTCCGTCGTTCGCCGGTACGATTCTGCCGCTCGGTCCGGTCAGGATCGCCGGCGCTACCCTGACCGGGGTCGTCGGCGGACCGGAGATCACGCGGCCCGGGCGGGGTCAGGTGCACGCGATCGTCAACGGTCGTTGGGTCCAACCGCGCGGGTTGCTGGCACAGATCGAAGCCGCCTACCGCCCGGTCCTGCCGCGGGGCCGGCACCCGGTGGCCGCGCTCGTGATCGAGGTGTCCCCGGATCGGGTCGACATCAACGTCCATCCCGCCAAGCTGGAGGTGCGTCTCCTCGACGAGCGCGCGATCGGAACGGCGCTCGGCGATCTCATCCGGAGCGCACTGGGGAAGCGCCCCGTACCGCTCGCCACCGGTTTCGTCACCGGAGTTGACGCGATCGACCTGCCCCCCGCCGTGTCGGAGGACCCGTCCGCCTACGACGACCGCGCGCCGATCGTGACGGCCGGTCTCCCGCCACTCCGCCTCATCGGTCAGGTCCAATCGCGGCTGCTCCTGTTGGAGGGCGACGCCGGTCTCTACCTCGTCGACCAACACCGCGCCCACGAGCGCATCCTCTACGAGCGACTCTCGGCGACGTCCGGCAAGAGCGGTCCCGAACCGGTGGCGCTCCCCGATCCATTGCTCCTGGAACTGCGCCCCGCCCAGGTCGCGTCGTTCGCCCACCGACTCGACGAGCTGGCCGCGCTCGGTTTCGACTGCGAAGTCTTCGGTGGTCGCACCTTCCTGCTCCGGGCCGCCCCCGTCCTCCCCGGGGTGCTGAACGCGGGAGCCCTCGGCGCGCTCGACGGTCTCGGCGAACCCGACGAACTCGTGCCGACGCTGCTGGCCCTGGCCGACGAGGACGCCGCGGACGGCGAGACCTGGCGCGAACGGCTCCTCGTCCGACTCTCCTGTCGGACGGCGGTCCGGCGCGGTCGCCCGCTCGACCGCACGCAGATGCGCGGTCTGGTGGAAGGTTTGGGGCAGACCGAGGCACCGGCGGTCTGTCCGCACGGTTCGCCCTTGCTCATGCACGTCAGCGGCGACCTGCTGGAGCGGCAGTTCGACTGGCGGTAGGGAACGTTGCCCTTGCCTCGGTCCGCCGGGTGAACGGGACGTATGGTTCATTCGGCTGCCGCCCACGTGACCTTGCCATCGCCGCCGCTCGGGTGCTACCTTGGTTCGGCACCCGCCGCGTGATTCCCGTGTCGGTTCTGAGGGTAAGGAGTTGTTGCGATGGCCACCAGGCCTGGCCTCGGACGTCGTTCGCTGCTGCGCTGGATCGGCGGCGGTATCGTTGGAGGCGTCGTGGTTCCGGTTGTCGGGCGCGCCGGCGCCCTGGCTGCCAAGGCGGCCGACGTCAAGTCGCTCACGTTGATCGTCGGCGGACTCGACACGCGCCAACCCGGCGAACCGGAGAACTCCGATGTCCTCATGTTCGCGCGCGTCGGCGTGCCGAACCGGACGGTCCGGGCGATCAGTATCCCGCGCGATCTCTATCTCGAAATCCCGAATTACGGCTACGACAAGATCACCCGTGCCTACGACTACGGTTCCAAGGCGGACAACGGGTCGTTCAAAGGCGGCGCCGCGGCGATGGTCGCGACCGTCGGCACCAATTTCGGCGTCGAGATCGACGCCGTCGTGCTGACCACGTTCGACGGGTTCGTCGACATCGTCGATGCCTTCGGCGGCGTCGACGTCGACAACCCATACGACCTGTACGACGGCCAGTATCCGACGGTCGATTACGGTTACAAGGAGATCTACTTCCCGGCCGGCGCGAACCACCTCGACGGCGAGCAGGCGCTCGAATTCGCCCGCACCCGCCACCAGGATGGCGACGACGCCCGGGTGATGCGTCAGCAACTCGTGATTCGCGGTCTCCTGGAGCGCGCCCGCAACGACAAGATCGCCGCCAAACTTCCCAGCATCGTCAAGAAACACCGGAAATCGATCCGCACCAACTTGACCGGCACCGAGCAGGTTGCTCTCACCGCGGCCGCGCCTTCGTTCACCAACGACGGGGTCTCGTTCGCAACCCTCGGCGGGCTCGTCTACCCGGACACCGCGCCGGGCGGGATGTGGATCTACTCGGGGGATTGGTCGCAGATTCCGGGTTACGTGCAGGGCTTCCTCAACGGAGGGGGCTGACCGCACGTCCCGTCGATGCGCGAAACCTCCGGTGGCGTCCGTTTCCTACGCGAACGCGTCCGTCGCCGGGTCGAGCGCTGCCCTGGCACGGCGGTGCGGCCACGTCGGTCCGGGCGGTAGCGGGATCGCGGCCCGTGCCTCCGGTGTCGTCGCCCGGCGCCTCAGCAATTCGAGCTTGAGCCCGTCCTCACCGCGCGCCATCGCCCAGCGATGGTTGAAGGCGAAGAGCGGTTTCAGGAGTGGCGAGAGGTAGCGCAGCAACGGTTTGTCGGCGGCGATCCGCCAGTCGAAGTGGGCATCGACGCGCGGGCCATGTTGGGCGAAGGTCCAGACACCGCGGCCCGCGAAGTCGCCCCAGGTCTCGATCGACAAACCGTACGGCTCCCGCGTCTCGGTGACCCGCTGATGCCAGTCGATGGTGTACGGCAGCCAGCCTTTCGTGACCACGCGCAGCGTTTTCCCGACCCCGTCCGGTTGGCCGGGTGCGACGAGATCGCAGCGCAGGAACGCCGCCGGCCACCACTCGGTAAGGTGCTCGTCGTCGGAGACGACGTCGTAGACCTCGCGTACCGTGCCCTCGACCTGCCATTCGGTTTCCAGGTGGTACCCATTCGCCGGCACAGTGCTCTCCTTCGCGGTACACGCTCTCCCGCGGTCGGCCCCAGGTGGGCGATTCGATGTCAGTACGAAAATGCGACGGCGAGAGATCACCGAGGATTGCCGCCAACGTCGGTGGAGTGCGCACGGCTCAGACCGCGGCCGCGGAACCGCCACCCCGATCAGGGTTTGTGTGCCCCAACGACCGGCTGGTAGTAGCCGCTCTCATCGGGCATCAACCAGCGAACGTCGGTAAGACCTCTGCGTCCGAGCACCGCGGTGAGTTCGTCTCGGCGGAGCGCGCGATAGCGGGCGGTGTACTCGCGCGTGTCCCAGCGATCGTCAACGCGACTGAGGATGAAGAGGTGGAGGTCGTAGTTGAGCCCATCGGCTGCCCAGTCCCAGAGCTGGAACACGATGCGGCGACCGGTCTCGTCGTCGAAGGCGCGCGGGGGATCGCCGGTGGGGCGTTCGGCGAGGATGCGATCGTAGTCGCGGATGCTGGCGAGGAAGAGGCCTCCGGGTCGGAGCCGGCTGGTCATACCCGCGACAGCGCGCCCGACGTCGTCCTCGGTCAGCAGGTGGGGGAGGGCGTTGTCGAACGCCAGCACGACGTCGAACGTGTCGTCGACCTGGGTCGCGAGCGTCCGGAGGTCGGCCACGCCAAAGGTCAACGACGCGCCAAGTCGTCGCGCCTCCTGACGTGCCCGATCGACCGACGTGGCACTGATGTCGGTCGCGTGGACGCGATGTCCGCGTTGGGCGAGACCGATCGCTTGCGTGCCGATGCCGCAGGCGCAGTCGAGGATCGACAGCGACCGGTCGCCGAGTTCGGTGCGGATGAGCCGGTCGATGACGTCCGCTTGCCAGGCGATCGCGCACTCCCAATCGGCAAAGATCAGGTGGTAGTCACCGGCGAGATGGTCGTAGAAGGAACTGGGCTCGTGCGTCATGCGCGAATGGTAGCGTCCCGTGCGGTCCCGATTTCTCGACGAGGAGACGGGCCGGATTCCGAACCTTCCTCCGTTCGGCCGCAACGCCGAGGCGGGCGGCGTGGTCCGGCCGCTGCCGTAGCCGGCCCCAACCCCGAGGCGTCGCCCGTGGCACAATCTCCGCTAGGGAGTGCCGCGAGCCGATCGAAACGATCGGGTGACGAACGCTGGAGGGGTCGGCGTGACGGCGAATCGGCCACGGATCGGGGTCGTCGGGACCGGCTGGTGGGCGACACACCACCACATTCCGGGTTTGCTGGAGTACGACGGTGCGAATCTGACCGCGATCTGCGACACCGATCCGGATCGGCTCGGCCGGATCGCGGCCCACTTCGGGATCGACCAGACCTTCGCGGACCCGATGGATCTGTTTGCGTCTGGTCTCGTCGACGGCGTGATGATCGTTGTCCCGCACGCCTATCACTATCCGCTCGCGAAGGCGGCTCTCGACTCGGGGCTCCATGTTTTCGTCGAGAAGCCGATGGTGTTGCGGGCGCGGGAGGCGTGGGACCTCGTCCGCACGGCCGAGGCGAACCGCCAGCACCTCACGGTCGGCTACACCTTCCACTTCACGCCGAACGCGCAACGGTGCCGCGAAACCGTCCAGTCGGGGCGGATCGGCGACCTCGTGTTCGTCTCGGGGCTCTTCTCCTCGATGGTCGAACAGTTCTACCGGGGGCAGACGGCAAACGCCGATCGCGGCAGCGACGCCCCGGTCGACGGTCCCGGCACGACGACGTACGCCGATCCCCGCATTTCCGGCGGCGGTCAAGCGCAAACCCAGATCACCCATTCGATGGGGATGGTCTGCTACGTCACCGACCGGCGCGTGAGCGACGTCGCCGCATTCATGGAGCAGCGGGATCTCGCCGTCGATCTGGCGGATGCGATCGCCTACCGGTTCGAAGGCGGTGCCACCGGGACGATGGGCTCGATCGGCAGTCTCCGACCGAAGCAACCGCACCAGCAGGAGCTTCGCTACTACGGAACCGCCGGATTCGTGTTGCAGGACCTGGTGACGGCAAAGGTGGAAATCCACCTCAACGACGGCACGATCGACGTCCTGCCGGCTCTTCCCCCAGAGCAGGCGTATCCGACCCACGCACCGGGGCGGGGGTTTGCCGACCTGATCGCCGGGCGAGGGGAGAACCTGGCACCGCCGGTCCCAGCGGCGCGGACGGTCGAGTTGTTGGAGGCCGCCTACCGTTCGTCGCGGTTGGGGCGCGTGGTCAGGACCGAGGAATTGACCGATCCGGCGTACGACGCCGAGGACCCGTGGCGTGATTAGCAACGACGGCAGAGGGTGGGTCTCCGTCGATTGCAGGGGCGGACCGGGTGCCCTCTGGGCGCTGTCCGCCCCTACGGCGTATGTGCTACCGTCGCGGGAACCACCCAAATCGCCGCCTCGAAGAGGACACGGAACCCGAGCCGTTCGTAAAGCGCCCTCCCTTCGTCCGAAGCAAGCATGAAGGCGTGGGTCGCGCCGGTAGCGGCGTGCTCCGCGAGAACGTGGCCCAGCAGGGCGGAGCCGATGCCCTGGCGCCGGTGAGCGGGCGCGGTCGCCATCAGGTCGAGATAGAGGACGTTTCCGCTGCGCGACGTCGCCGCAACGGCGAGCACCGCGTCTTCGCGCGTTGCTGCGTACGGCGTGAGAGCAGGCTCCCGAAGAACGTCCTCACCCATGACCCGCTCTGCCGACGCGGGAGGTATGCCGAACGAGTCGGCGTACACGTCGACGCCTGCCCGTAGCATTGCCGCGTCACGGATTGGGACGATCTCCAACCCGTCCGCCGGTCGTGGTCGCGGCAGATGGTCGAGCCGGCAAACCATCATCGGGGCGGGCTTGGAAGCGATCAGGCCGAGGGAAGCGAGGGCGGATGCGCATGCCTCGGCCGCATTTGGTGTCAGGAAAACGAGCGCCGGCAACCCGCGCGCACGCATCGCCGCGACATGATCGCGGAGGGCGGCTTCCGCGGCGGGGCCGGGGGCGACGACGGCGATCCAATTCAGCTCCGGGTGCGGCTCGCCGGAGGCGACAAGCCAGGTGTCGCGCGTCAACCGCGCTTCGAACCCCGGCGCGTGACGGAAAAGACCGATCAGCGCGTCGCAGGCTACCCGCACCAACGTCTCGGTCGCGATGTCGCTCGTCATCGTCGCCTCCTGATGCCGCGTAGACAGGGCGGCAGATGAATGTTTTGATCCACGGAGAATCATGATACGTACGTGAAGACGAAGCGGGTCACCGCCGGGATTGGGCGCCTGATCACGGGAGGGATTGACGTGTCGACCGAGGAGAATGTCCAGCTCATTCGTCGCTTTTTCGCGGAGATCGATCGGGCCAACCTCGACGGCCTCGATGGGATCTGCACCGACGACTACGGTGTCCAATTTCCCGGCGTCCCCGGACCGCTCGACCGGGCCGGTGCCAAGCACCTGTTCGGCGCCTTTGTCGCCGCATTCCCCGGCATAAGCCACGGGATCGAAGAAACGGTCGCCGAAGGTGACAAAGTCGCGACCCGATTGACGGTCCGGGGGACGCACCGCGGCGAGTTCCAGGGTATCCCGCCGACCGGCAAAGACATCACGATCACGGCGTTGAACATCTTCCGGATCGCCGGCGGCCGGATCGCATCCCACTGGATCGAATACGACGCCGTCGGCATGCTCCAACAACTCGGGGTCATGCCGGCCCCGGGCGGGGCCGGAGCCTGAAGACACTTGCGAACTACGACGTCCGTGATGCGCCGCCGGTCACCCGGTCGTGGCCGGCGGCGGACGCTTGTGGTTTGATTGCGCGAAGGAGAAGGTCGGCAACCCGAAGGCAGAGAGGGAGAGACGAATCGTGGCGAAGCTCAGTTTCGGGATCAAGACGGCGCCGCAGCACACGACCTACGAGGAGATGCTGAAGGTTTGGGAGGAGGCCGACGCGATCTCGGCGATCGACCACGCCTGGCTCTTCGACCACTTCGCGCCGATCCAGGGCGACCTGAGCGGTCCCTGCCTCGAAGGGTGGACCGTCCTGGCGGCCTTTGCCGCGCGGACGACCCGGCTGCGCCTGGGGCTGATGGTGACCGGCAACACCTACCGCCACCCGGCCGTGCTCGCCAAGATCGCCGCCACCACCGACGTCATCTCCAACGGCCGCCTCGATTTCGGCATCGGCGCCGGTTGGAACGAGTACGAGCATTCGAGCATGGGGATCCCGCTCTACGCCCCCGGCGAGCGCATCCGCCGCCTCGACGAGGCCTGCGAGATTTGCAAGCGCCTGTTCACCCAACCGACCGTCGATTTCGACGGTCGGTACTACCAGTTGAAGGAAGCGCGGAGCGAACCGAAACCGGTACAGCGCCCCTATCCTCCCTTCGTGATCGGCGGCAGCGGCGAAAAGTTGACCCTCCGCGTCGTCGCCAAGCATGCCGACGTCTGGAATTTCTCGAACGCGCCGGTCGAGGAATTCACCCGCAAGCTGGGGATCCTCCGCGACCATTGCGCCGCGGTCGGTCGCGATCCGGGCGAGATCGTCTTGTCCTATCAGTTCTTTGCCGACAGCAACGACCTGCCGGCTGCGGTGGAGACGACCAAGCAATACATCGACGCCGGAGCCACCCACTTCGTTTACTACCTGCGCCCACCGTTTCCCGACGGCATCGCGACGCGAATCGCGGACGAGGTGATTGCGCGGGTCGGCGGGTAGAGAGCGTCTCAAGGGTTCGCTGAGGTAGGGGAGCGCCTCCTGCGCTCCCGCCTTCCAGATCCACTATGCTTCGGGGATGTCACGCTACGCGTTGTCACCACGTTACATGTGTGAACGGCCGGAGATGTGACCATGATCGATCAGATCGAGCGAATCAGACATTATACCGACGACGACCTGAGGAAAATGGTCGTCGAAGATCCGATTCGACCGGGGCCGGTGCGCGTGCGCGTCTTGTTCGAGGATACCGGTCTGCCTGTTTGGACGCTCATTGGCCAACTCCTTTACGCCTATCACTGGGATCCCGATTCTCGGCGCCCTCAAGTCGAACTCGTCTCCCAAGTCGCCAAGGACTATGCGGTGCCGGTGATCGCCCTTGAGGCGGCAATCCTCTACTACCAGGAGCACCGGGGAGCAATCGAGTCTTTCCTTGCAGAGAACGAGGGACCGCGACCTCAGCATGCTTGAACGCCATTATCTGGACGAAGACGTTTCATACGACCTCGTCGACGGCATGGTTCAAGTCGGCTACGACATGGATTCTGTCAAAGTCACTGGGAACTTCGGCCTGACAGACGCGCGACAACTCCTTTGGGCCGTCGAACACGACCGGACGATCATCACGCATAACCTCAAAGACTTCCGGCTGCTCCACGAAGCGATCTCGCTCTGGGCGATCCGGTGGGGAACGCCAAATGTGCTCCGCCACCACGGCATCCTGGTCGTTCCGCACCTGCCGGTTCCGGAACTCGCCAGCCTCATCGACCAATTCGTGCGTCCGTTGGACAAGATCGACAATCGCATGTTCATTTTGGATCGGCAACGCGGTTGGTACGAGTACACCTAATCTCCGCCGTCCAACCCACCTCTTTCCACCGGCAGGATTACCCGCGACGCGTGCGCTCCGCCGTGCCGCACCGTGTTCGTCGCCACCCGCGGATCGGCCTGGAATTTGAGGGGGCCAAAGCGGTTGAGGTTGCGGGCGAACCAGGGGAAGTCGCTGCTGGTGATGGTCAGGCGGACGCGGTGGCCGGGGAGGAAGGCGTGGTGGACCGGCCACAGCTCGACGTCGAAGCGGTGGACCTCGTTCGGCGTCAGCGGTGTGGGGTCGGTCAAGGAGTCGCGATAGGAAGCGCGGCGACACCCCTGGCAGACCTTGAGGGAGCGGCCGTCGGGCCAGACGTCGGTCAGTTTGATGTGCCAGTCGGTGTCGTCGCCGTCGCTGTCGGCAAAGAGTTCCAGGTGGGGCCAACCGGAGACGACGAGTTCCTCGGTCAGGGGCTCGCTGGTATAGGCGATCACGTCCGGTCGCGCCTCGACCGCGGTCTGGTCGAGCGGCACCTCGTCGATCGCGTAGTTCTTGACGTCGATCTGGGTCGGCGCCGGATCGAGCGGGTCGTAGCGGTAGGTGCGCGCCGGTTCGAGCTCTGACGCGGGAGCGGCAGCAAGCGTCCCTTGCGTGCCGTCGAAGCGGAGGTAGAGCGATTCTGCGCGCGTCGAGCGGGGCCAGCAGTCGCCGTCGCGCCAGACGTTGGTGCCCGTTTCGAAGAGGGAGACGCGCGGATCGTCCGGTACACCGTTGTCGATGCCTTTCAGCCAGTGGTCGAACCAGCGCAGGTGGACCTCGTCCATCTCGACCGCGGCAGCCGGTCCGAATTCGATGCCGGCGTAGCCGGAATGGGGACGACGCGAGTTGCCGTGACTCCACGGACCGACGAGGAGTCGCTGGCGGTCGCGGGCGGGCGAAGATGCGGCCATCCCTTCGTAGTGGTGGAAGGCGCCGGTCAGGTCCTCGAGGTCGAACCAACCGGTGACGTGGAGACAGGGAACGTCGATCTCGGGGTAGCGATCGTCGTAGCGGAGCGCGAGCCAGTGCTCGTCCAGGGTGTCGTGGTCCATCAGGTCGCGCCACGTTTCGCCGGCGGGATCGATGAACGAACCGATCGCCTCCAGCGGCAGGCGTCGCAGGATCTCGTCCCAATCGAGTTGCGACGACCCATACCGCTCGGCGATGCGGCGGCGGACCGCGTAGACCCACCAGGCGAAGTAGAGCTGGAAGCAACCGTCGGTGTAGGGGATCTCGCGCTGCCAGCGACCGGCGGCCGAGGTCGACACCATGCAGGTCAGGTGGGGCGGCAGTTCGGCCGCCGTCGCCCACTGGATCCACCCCATGTAGCTGAGCCCGGTCGTGCCGACCTTGCCGTTGCTCCAGGGCTGCGCAGCCACCCATTCCACGACGTCGTGCCCATCCGGACCGTCGTTGACGAAGGCGCGCCAGGCGCCCTCGCTCTTGCCCCGGCCGCGGCAGTCGACGGCGACGAAGGCGTAGCCGTGGCGCTGATAAAACCTGGACTCGTCGATCTCCGGGAAGCGAACCGTCTTGTCGTACGGCGTCATCGTCACGATCGCCGGTGCCGGCCGTTCGCCTTGAAGCGGCAGGTAGACGTCGGCGGCGAGTTCGACGCCGTCGCGCATCGGAATGCCGACCTCGACGATCGGGAGGGGATCGTTCTTCGCCTTAATCGCGGCTTCGACCCAACGTTCGCGCGGCGTCTTCACGTGGTCAATCCTCGGTCCTCCCGCCCGCCATCCTGCCGCCAGGGAGCGAAAACGGCAGGTGAATGCCTGGGTGGGCAGCTTACCGCAGGCCGAAACGCCGCGAAAGGAGAGGACCACGCTCGGCTGATTGGTTGCTCGCCAGCCGTCCGCACGGACCGGCGTCCCGGCCAGAGGGCACGTCGGCTGCCGGGGTCCCCGACCGGATTCGTACGGGTTGGCCATTGCCATCGAGGGGGCGGGGACCGGAAGATGCGGCGTGGTTTGCCGGACGAGGGAGTACGCGGAACGCCGGACATGAGAATCGCCGTTACGATCGCTGCCGGGAGTTTCGCGCTCGCCATCTCGGTCCAGACGTGGACTGGCCACGCTGGCGCGCTCGGCTGGCTGATCGCCTTCCTCTACCTTATGGGTGCGCTAGTGACCTACCGGCGACCGGGATGGACGGTCGCCGCCCTGGGGTTGGCGGCCGTGGCATCGCTTGGTTACGTCGTTGGTCACCGCGGCGAGGTCGACACACTCTGGGGTATCGCCGCCTCGATCATCTGCGCGATGAGCGCGATCGCGTGGAGGGAGCAGCAACGGACCGTGCGACGGCAACTCGTCCACCGCCTGATCGACGAAGAACTCGTCCCCTTCGACGTGCTTCCGCCATCGCGCAGCGGGAATGCTCACCTCCAAGAGCCGACGGGATCGGCACGAGGAACGACACCTCGACAATGATCGGCGCCGTCTCGGTTGCGTGGAGACGGCGCCGACCGCGAACCTTCCGGTGACCCCTAACTGATGATCTTGCCGGGGTCCTTCGTGTACTTGTTGACGAGTCCGTCACCGGCCAGGTACGTCAGGGCCGCAACGGTCCCGGTCGGGTTCATCCCCGAGTTCTGCGGGAACTCCGAGGCGCCGACGACGAAGACGTTCGGCGTGTCCCAGACCTGACCGTACTTGTTGACGACCGAATTCCCCGGATCGGTCCCCATGATCGCCCCGCCGCAGGTGTGCGTGCTCTGGTACGGCGCGATCGAGTAGGGGGTCAGTTCGCCCTTGTTGGAGCTGGCGACGTTCTTCGCCCCCATCTTGGTGAGGATCTCGGCCATCTTCGGCGAGAGGTAGCGGATCAGGTTGTAGTCGTTCTGGTGCCAGTCGAAGGTGACGCGCAGCAGCGGGAAGCCGAAGCGGTCGCGGTAGGTGGGGTCGAGGTCGAGGAACTGGTCGTCGTAGGGCAGACTCTCGGCCTGGATGCCGACGCCGACGGCGCTGTCCCAGTTCTTCCTGAGCCCGTCCTTCCAGGCCTGCCCCCAGGTCTCGCCGTTCGCTCCCGTTATGCCACCGGTGGAGCCGATCGGGTTGCGTTCGCCGCCGCCGCTGCTGATGCCGCCGCCGCCGACGAAGTCGAGGTCCTTGTGGTCGAAGTTGTCGCCGTTGAAATCGTGAATGACGGCGCTGACCCCGCCGTTGCCCATGAACTGGTTGAGCCGCTCGCCATCCATGATGCCGGACGCGCCGCCGCCGCCGAGTTGGTAGGTGTAGTTGGTACCGACCAACCCACGGTCGTTGCCGACACCGGCGGAGTGGGCAGGCGACGTCGACATGAGCAGCAACCGGACATTCATCAGGGTGAACGCCGAGACGATCACGACGTCGGCCGGCTGGGATTGTTCGCGGCCGGTCGGGTCGATGTAGCTGACGCCGGTTGCCGTCCCGTCGGCGGCGGTGTCGATGCGGAAGACGTAGCTGTTGGGGCGGATCTCGTACTTGCCGGTTGCAAATGCCGCCGGCATGTGCGTCACCAACGAACTCGCCTTGGCCGCGACCTCGCAGCCGTAGCGGGTGCAGAAGCCGCAGTAGAGGCACTGGCCGCGCTCGTTGCCGGCGAGGTCTTTGTAGGGCTGGGAGAGGATCGCCGACGGTTGCGGGAAGGGGTGGTAGCCGAGATCGGTGGTCGCCTTGGTGAATTTGCCGGCGGTCAATGAAGAGATCAACGGTGGGAGGGGGTAATCGCGCGAGCGCGGCCCCTCGAAGACGTTGCCGCCGTCGACTTTTTGGCCCTTGAGATTGCCAGCCTTGCCCGAGACGCCGAGATCGTAGTCGACCTTGTCGTAGTACGGCTCGATCTCGTCCCAGGTAATCCCCCAGTCGCGGATCCGACTCCCGATCGGCAGCCTGTCCTCGCCATACCGCTCGATGTGGTGGCTGCGGTACTCGAAGTCGGAGGGGAAAAACCGCCAGTGCTGAGCGCCCCAGTGGATGGCCGCCCCGCCGACACCCTTGTGCGGATTGAACGAGCCGTACTGCCGCATCGGCAGGGAAGGGTCCTTCGGGCTCGGCCGCCAGGTCCAGGTTTCTTGCTGGAGATCGACCATCAGCTCGCGACGCTGATTGAAGCGCAACTCATCGTGGTCATGGCTGAAGTCGTTGGACGTCGTCAGAAATGGCCCTTGCTCGATCGAAACGACCTCGAGTCCAGCAGCCGTCAGTTGCTGGGCGAGGATGCCGGCGACGAAGCCGGCGCCGACGGTGACAACGTCGACTTTCTTGTTCTGTGCCATCGTCGATGCCTCCTAGTGCCCTTCGTTCGCCATCAGTTGGGCCAGACTCTGCGGGTCGCGCTTGAAGCTCGTGTTCGCGAAGTCGTCCGCGGTGTAGAAGCGCTGCGCGCCGGGGTAGCCAATCAGCTTCCAGCCGACCATGTCCTGGTTGCCCCCGTACATCGGGTCGCTGAACATCCCCTCGATCGTGTCGTTGCGCAGTTGGGTGAAGAACGCCTTGGCGCCGGGCCCCTCGAACCCGGTCGCCTTGTCGGCGGCCATGTCGGTCAGGATCTGGTCTTGCTGATCGGTCGTCAGGTCGGTGAAATCGCTCTTGAATTTGCTCTGGGCGTAGGCATCGACGAAGCCGAGTCCGCGCCGGTAGACCTCCTGCGGGATCAGCATCGACTGGTAGCCGTAGCGCGACACCTGCTCGGAGGCAACCATCACGTAGTCGTAGATGTCGCGGCTGCTCGCCGCTTCGACCGGGACCGGCTCATCCGAGACGACGAGGTACGGACCCTGTGTGTAGGTCTTGAGCCCGTAGCCGAGATTCGGTCCACCCAGCGTGCGGTCGATGTAAAAGACGACCCCCGCCTCGTGCGCGCCCGGATCGTCGGCCGTCCCCGGCATGATCCGGGAGGCGATGGCATCGACCGTGGCGGCCTCGTGGATGTTGAAGAAGTTGATCGCCCGCTCGTCGGTCCCCATACCGGGAGCCGGCGCGTGACTCGGTGGCGCTTCCGTGATCACCGCGGGCGTGGCGGAACCCGTGTCCTGCGCGACCACCGAGTGGCCCTCGAATACGGCGACCGTGGCGACCGTCGCCGCGCCCGCCGAGGCCACGGCGGCGCTTCCTCCCTTCAAGAATGACCGGCGCGACACGCGCGGCCGTGGCACCTCCGGCTGTGCCTCGTCCTGGATTTCGTTGCCCGTTTCGTGCTCGTTCACCGCAGCCTCCCACGTTGCTACCGTGCGGCTTCTCAACCGTGCCTCTGCATCGGGAACCGGACCGGACGCCGGCGGCGGTCTCGCCAGACGGATCGTCGCGTCGAGACAGGCGATTCGAACAGGCGCACGCCAAAGACGATCAGGCATCTGCCACCACCTGACGCCCCTGGGCATCGTGCGCGACGACGAGTCCGTCTCCTTGGGTCACGACGTGGGCGGAGAACACGCGCCCATCAATCCCGCTTGCCTCCGTTGCGGCCCGGAAATTGCAGCCCTCGAGCCAGTTCTCGGGCGCACGGAAGCAGACGCCGCCGTACTTGCGGAGCGCGTAGCTGGTCGTCGCCAAACACCGACCGCGGCAAACCAGGCCACGGCTGCCGGCCGCCAGGAGGGCACAGGCGACGCGGTCGGCGTCCGGTTCGTCGATGCGCGCCACCGTCCAGGCGCGCGAACCGAGCACGACCGGCGCCGTCGCGATGCAGCAGACCCAACCTTCGTCCGCGCCGCGGCCGGTTGACAGCCAGGCGTCGACCGCCGCGTCGGTCGCCACTGCCTGCAGATTGAGGACGAGGATCGGGCCGCTCAGGGTGACGGCATCGCCGGCACGCAGATCCGCCACTGCCTGCTTCGACAGCGGGACCGAGAGGAGGATCGCCATGGAACCACGGTAGCGACGAACGGGACGGGAGGGCTATGTCTGCTTCACACGAATGCCGGCACGTCCGTTCGTGGGTGGGCCACGACGGACAGCCGCTAGGAGCGATCGTCCGTAGCCTGGAGCACCAGGCGCGATCGCAACGCGAGTTGGAGGTTGAGCCGCACGTCGGCGTTCTCGAGGTCGAGGTCGCCGACCTCCTGGATGCGCTGAAGTCGGTAGTGGAGCGAGTTGACGTGGATGCCGAGGGCGTCGGCCGTCGCGCGTTGCCGGCAACCGAGACGCAGGTAGGCGTCGAGGGTTGCGAGCAGGTCCGTCCCGTGGGTCTCATCGTAGGCGGCCAGCGGTCCGAGCACGTCGTCGACGAACCGAGTCAACGCCTGGTTTTCGAGGAGTTGGGTCAGCAGTCGTTCGACTCCCAACCGGTCGTATTCGGCGACCTGCCCGGCCACTCCCAGCCGCTGACTGCCCCGGAGTGCCTGAACCGCTTCCTGATGCGCAACCTGCAATTCGTCGGGCGAATACCGGACTCGACCGACGCCGATGGACGCCGTCCGTGGCGCAAGGTAGGCGGCGAGGTCGGTCCGGATCTGGCGCAGGAGGGTGCGGACCGCAGCGGCGTCGGCGCCGTTCCGTGGCAACGCCACCAGCGCAATCATCACGTCGCCGGCGACGGAGGTCTGCGCCATCGGGGAGCGCCGGCGCAGACTCGTCCGGAGCGCCCAATCCAGTGGAGCCGGAACGGCGCCGACGCCGCCATCGTCCTGCCCATCCGGCGCGCCGGACCGTTCGTCGAGCGCCACGGCGAGGAGCAATTGTGGCAGGGTCAGGTCGTGGCCGAGGCGCGCCGCGCGTTCGACCACGGTCCTCCGGTCGAAGCCGGCGGCGATCAGGTCGTGGATGAAGTCGCCACGAAGGCGGCGCTCCACCTCGTCCACGAATCGCTCTCGCGTCAACTCGAGCGCAAAGACGGTCGCGGCTTGTTCGAGCGCCTGAAAGTCGAGGGCGGTGAACCCGCGTTCCGCTTCCACGACCAGGACGTACCCGAGGAGGTCGCGACCGGTCAGGATCGGCGCCACCAGGAGCGAATGAGGGAGGTCGAGGGCGGCATCGGGGGCGAGATGGACCGGCCGGCGTTCGCTGGCCACCCGGGCGAGTTCGGCGCCGATGGTGGACGAGGTCCGGAACGCCGCCAGACGGTCGGTGATGTCCGAAGCGTCCTTCGACACGGATGCTGCTACCCGGTTGAAGTGCGGTCCGAGCACGACGACCGGGTTGCCGATCAACGAACTCAGCCGGCGGGCGATGTCGTCGATGCCGCGGCCCTGAAGGACGAGTGCGCTGAGCTGATCGTGGATCTGCTGGGATCGCCTCAGCGCGTCGTTTTGTTGCATCGCTTGCTCGTTGAGCGAGCGGAGGCGGGAAACGAGGCCGGCCTGGCCCGCGTAGAGGCGCGCATTCTCCAGCGCGATTGCGGCACCGTCGGCGAGGTGCTTGATCAGGTTGAGATCGTCGTCGCCGAAGTCGACGACACGGTGGTGCATGACACCGAGGACGCCGAGCAGACGGTTCCCTGCCTGGAGCGGCGCCACGAGCATCGAGCGCAGCCCCTCGCGCCGGATCGGCGCATCGGTGTCGCGCGTGTGGGCGAAACCGGGGTCGGCGATGTAGTCGTGCGTCCACATCACGCGCCGCGACAGCGCGACCGCGCCGCTCAAGCCCTGGCCGACGGCCACCACCCCGTGTCGCAAGGCGTCGTCCCGGAGACCGAGCGAGACCCGCGTCCGCACCGACTGCCGTACCTCGTCGAATTCGGCCAGGAAGGCAGAGTCCGCGGCGAGGAGGTCGCGTGCCCGCGCGACGATCGTCGCCAGGGTTTGGTCGACGTCGAGGTGCGAGGCGACTTCTTCCAGCACCTGGCAGAGCGCGGCGACCCGCTCCAGGCGCCGCCGCTGCCGGACCGCTTTCTGGTACCGGTCGAGCATCGCCCCGAGGAGAGTGCCGAGCGCGTTCTGGGTCGCGACGACTCGGGCGCGCGGCATCGCCGATGCGTCGAGGACCAGCGCCACGGTATGGTCGTTCAGGCGGTGGAGCGCCCAGAGCCATTGGTCATGAATGGCGATCGTTTCGGCCGCGGCGACTGCCACATCCGGGTCAACATGGCGTGAACTGCCCCGATCGACCCAGACCGCGTCGGCAATCCATGGTTGCACGCGGCGAAGAACGTCGACCAGCGCGCCGTGCGGAGAGCACGCATGCGGATCACCGACGGGCGAGACCAGGGGCGAAAGGACGAGACCGAGCGCGGACGACGAACCCAGAACATCCGCCAGACGTGCGGCCGCCCGCGCAACGACGTCGCCCACGGACTGCGCTTCGTCGGCAGACGTGAGCAGATCGACGACGAGATCGAGGTTCGTCGGGAGCAACTCGCGCGTCGACAATTCACCCGGCTCAATCGCCAGGACCATCGATGACTCCGCGACGGGGTCGACCCTTCGGTGCGCGTTGGCGCGGCGTCGCTGCCGGGCGCTCGGCTGCACAGCCGAGCGGAATGCCGGCACGCACAATGTGGGCCAGGAGAATGAGGGAACCTGGCGCGCACGTCGATCGGTGTGGCGATGGCAACAGCGGCGATGGGAGACGTAGCCCTTCGGTGACAAACGTAGTACTCTTGCCAGAACAGTCCTACGCGTGAGGAGAACGCGACGATGAGTACCTACGAAACAGTCGTCACACGAAAGGGTCAAGTCACCATTCCAGCCGACATCCGCCGGTCTTTAGGAATCCACGAAGGCGATCGGGTATCGTTCGAGCAGGTAGGCGATGTGGTTCAGATCCGCCGCGCACTTGACGTCGTGCAACGGACGGCAGGGGCCTTCGCCAAGTACGTGCCGAATCCTCCATACACCATCGAAGAAGAACGCGAGGCTTTCGAGATGGGAGTTGCCGAAGAAGTCATCGAGTCGATGAACCGGCGATGACATCGGTCTTTCTTGACACGAACGTTCTCCTTCGCCACGTCCTCGCCGATAACGTCGATCAATCTCCGAGGGCGACCGCCTACTTTGAGCGAATCGCCCGTGGGGAGCAATCCGTGCGGATCAGCGACACCGTGGTGTTTGAGACGGTCTTCACGCTAGAGAAGCGGTATCGTTTGCCGCGTCGTGACATCGTGCGCGTGGTCTGGCCCCTCCTGACCCTAACCGGCGTCATCCTTCCTGGCAAACACCATTACCGTGTTGTCTTTGATCTCTACGTCGATCGTCCTTCGCTTTCGTTCGCCGATTGTTACCACGCGATGCTAATGAAACGTCTCCGGCTCACGGAAATTGTCTCCTTCGATCGCGGCTTCGATCGAGTTCTTGGGATCTCGCGCACCGAACCATGATGAGCCGTAGCGCCTCTCTCGTCTTGCCTCATTGTCACCGCGCGTGGTATCCTCGCCCTTGAGCCGTACGTACACACCTCGGAACGCGTGATCGCGGCCACGGCAGAAGGGCTCCCCACCGATGACCCGCATCATCGCCTTCTTCAATCAGAAGGGCGGCACGGCGAAGACGACCAGCACGCTCAACGTCGCCGCCGCGCTGGCGGAGCGCGGGCGGCGCGTGCTCGCGTTCGACCTCGATCCCCAAGCCAGTTTGACGATGGCGACCGGCGTCGACGTCGCGGCGCTCAAGACCTCGGTCTACGACCTGCTGCTGGAGGAGACCGTCGGGATCGCCGACGTTGCCGTCGGGACGACCATTCCGGGCGTCGATCTGGTTCCGGCCCACCCCGATCTCGCCGCGGCGGAATTGGAACTGCTCAACGTCCTCGAGCGAGAGCGGCAGTTGGATTACCGGTTGCGCGCGGCGGACCTCTCGGCCTACGACTACGCGCTGATCGATTCGCCGCCGGCGCTCAACATCCTCTCCGTCAACATCCTGGTCGCCACCGGCGAGCTCGTCATCCCGATCGAGCCGCACCCCCTCTCGCTGATGGTCCTGCGGCGCCTGTTCGAAACCGTCGGCCGCGTCCGCCGCCTCAATCCGGACTTGCGGCTCCTCGGCTTCCTGCCGACGAAGGTTCACCACTCCTCGCGTCTCGCCTCCGACATGCTGGCAACCCTTGGCGAGGAGTTTCCGGAATTGCCGCTCCTCCCCGCCGTTCCCCTCTCCGTCAAGAGCGCCGAATCGGCGGCGGAACGGACGAGCGTGCTCCAGTACCTCCCTCGCTCCAACGTCGCCGCCGCGTACCGCGAGGTTGGCGAATGGCTTGACCAACGGGACGGACAGTCGGACAGACGGACAGACGGACAGGAGAACGACCATTTCCGTCTGTCCGTCTGCCCGTCTGCCCGTCCGTCGGAGGTCGGCGTCCATGGCTAGTGTCGCCCCCCGCGAAGCGGAGCCGCGGAAGCGGCGGTTCACCGTCGATGCGCTCTTCGCCGATCATCGGCCGCGGGCGATCGGGGTCGACGATCTGCCAACGGCCAAGGAGATCCGGCTCGACCGGATCGAACCGGACCCGGAGCAGCCGCGACGGACCTTCGACGAGATTCGACTGGCCGAACTCACCGCCAGCATCGGCATCGAGGGCGTCTTGCAACCGATCGTCGTTCGCTACGACGAGGGCCGAGACGTCTACGTCATCGTCCACGGGGAGCGTCGCTGGCGCGCCAGCCAGCGGGCCGGGTTGACGACGATTCCGGCGCTGGTACGGGAGGTCCCCGAAGACCGGCGGTTGATCCAACAACTGATGGAAAACATCGTCCGCGAGGACCTGAATGCGGTCGATCGTGCCGCCGCCTTACGCGCCCTCAAGCACCAACTCGGAGAAGCGCCCTGGGAGCAGGTGGCGGAGGCGGTCGGCATCCGCCGCAGCCGCCTCTTCCAACTACTTGGCACCGAAAAACTCCCCAACGCCATCCAGGAAGACATCCGGGCCGGCCGGCTCAGCGAGAAGCAGAGCCGCGCCCTTCAGGGACTCTCGGAAGGGCAACAATTGGCGCTCCGTGACGTCATCGTTGCCGACGACCTCCCGGCGGACGAGGCGATGCGCCTGGCGCGTGCCCTGCGATCGGCGCGGCTCGCCGACGACCGCGAAGCGGCGGGCGCGGCGCTGACCGAAATCCGCGCCCGCGCCTCGTGCCCACCCGCCCCCGTTGAGACGGGAGACGACGAGGCAGCGGCCCTCCTCTCCGCCGTCGCTGCGGCCGCGACCGGCAAGCGATCCGACCGCACCGCACTCCTTCGCACGGCCGACGGCTACGCACTCCCGCCCTTCGATGCGGACCGTCTGAGGAGTGAGATCCTGGCACTCGCCCGCAGTCTCGCCCGTACGCCCGTCGCCGAACTTCGACCGGGGACCGCCACCAACGCCGCCCTCGTCACGCTCTACGGTGCCCTCGATGCGGCACTTGGGCAGACCGGTTAGGCCGACACGGGATCGCTTCCGGTCGTCTCCGTCCTCACCCTTCACAAGATCCGACGACAGGCACTACGATGGCGGCGTGCATGGCGCCTGACCGGTCCGTCGTCGCCTGCGCGGATACGTTTGCTGGACACTACTCGGCCACGGCACGACGTACAGATGGATGAATCCGATGATCGCCACCCGACCGACCGACCGGCTCCTCGTTGCCAAATTTCGCGTCCCCCGCACCGACCCGCTCGTACCGAGGGCGCGTCTCGTCCAACGCGTCGAGGCCGGTCTGCGTCGCCCCTTGACCGTCGTCTCGGCCCCCGCGGGGTCGGGCAAATCGACGCTGCTCGGCGCCTGGGCGCGGTCGACCGAGCGCGCGGTGGCGTGGCTCTCGCTGGACGAGGGCGATAACGATCCGGTTCGGTTCTTGACCTGTCTCATCGCGGCGTTGGGTCACGCCGAAGCAGGTCTGGGCGCGGCCACCGCCCGGCTGCTCGATGCGACCTACCCGCCGGGTCCGACCGCGGCGATGGCCGCGCTTGCGGGGGAAGTCGAGGACACGGCCGGGACCGACCTCGTGCTCGTCCTCGACGACTACCACCTGATCGACGAACCGGTCGTGCAGGAGGCCGTGGCCTTTCTCGTCGAGAACCTGCCGCCACGCCTTCGCCTGATCGTGGCCGGTCGGAGCGTTCCCACGCTGCCGCTTGCCCGCCTGCGCGCCCGCAACCAACTGACAGAGGTGCGCGCCGACGACCTGCGCTTCACGACCGAGGAGGCCGCCCACCTCCTCGCGGACCTCGCGGGGGAAGCACTTGCCGGAGACGACGTCGCCGCGCTGACCGAACGGACCGAGGGGTGGGCCGCCGGGTTGGTGCTTGCCGGCCTGTCGCTCCAGGGGCGCACCGATCGCACCGACCTGGTCAGGACCGCCTCCGGCAGTCACCGCTACGTCCTCGACTATCTCGTCAGCGAAGTCCTCGGTTGCCAGGATCCGGCGGTCGAACGGTTCCTCCTCCACACCTCGATCCTCGACCGGCTCACCGCACCACTCGCCGAGGCCGTGACCGATGACTATGCGGCGGCGATGCTCGGTCGAATCGAGCGCGCCAATCTCTTCCTGAATCCGCTCGACGACGAGCGTCGCTGGTATCGCTACCACCAACTCTTTGCCGAAGCGCTTCGGCACCACCTCCACCAGCGCGCCCCGGCGATCGTACCCGATCTCCACCGCCGCGCCGCCGACTGGTTCGAAGCAAACGGCTGCGACGCCGACGCCCTCCGCCACGCCCTGGCGATCCCGGATGCCACCAGGGCCGGCGACATCGTCGAGCGCCATGCGGCGGCGATGTTGGCCCGCGGCGAGGTGCGGACGTTGCGCGCCTGGGTCGAATCTCTCCCCGAGGAAGAGGTGCGCGCCCGGCCGCGCCTCGGTTTGCGGCACGCCTGGGCGCTGACCCATGCCAACGAACTCGGCGCCGTCGAGGCACGACTGGGCGGGGTCGAAGACTGGCTCGCCGCGCACCCGGAGACGCCGATCCCAACGGCAACCGTGCTGGAGGGTGAAATCGCCGCGATTCGTTCCCGCGTCGCGGTGATCAGTGGCGACCTGCCGCGGACGATCGCGTTGTCGCGTTTGGCACTCTCGCTGACACCCGCCGATCACTCCGTGACGCGCTCGGGGATCGGACTGAGCCTCGGCAGCGCCTACGCCGCGAGCGGCGATCTGGCGGCGGCCGAGCAGACGTACGCGGAGGTCGTCGCGTACGGTGCCGCCGCCGGTCCGCTCGGCGCGGCGCTCGCGTTGCGCTACCGGGCCGATCTGGAGGTGGTGCAGGGGCGCCTGCACCGGGCGGACCGCCTCTATCGGGATGCGCTGTCCTTCATCGCCGGCCAGCATGCCCACGAGATGCCCGCGAAGGGCATCGTTTGCGAGGGGTTGGCCATCCTCGCCTACTTCCGGAACGACCTCGACGAAGCCGAGCGCCTCGCCCGGGACGCGATCGCCCGCGGCGAATCGGGGGGCGAGGTCCTCAAGATCGCGGTTCCCGCCCTCTCGACGCTGGCCCGTGTGCTCCAGGCGCGCGGCGACCTCCGCGGCGCGGTTGACGCAATCGAACGGGCGGTTTGCCTCTCGAACTGGTCCCACATGCGCGCCTGGCAGGCCCGGATTTGGGTGCAGCAAGGCAACGTCGCCGCGGCCGGACGGTGGGCGCGCGAATCGGGGCTTCGGCCGTCCGACGACCTTACCTATCCGCGGGAAGTCGAGTACGCGGCCCTGGCCCGCGTGCTGATCGCCGAGGGACGTCTCGAAGACGGGTTGGCGCTGAACGATCGGTTGGCTCGCGCCGCCGAAGAGTCGGGTCGATTCGGCTGGGCGATCGAGTTCTTGACGCTCAAGGCCGTGGCGCTGCAGGCGGTGGGCCAAACCGACGACGCGGTTGCGGCGTTGGCGTCGGCGTTGCGCTACGCCGGCGATGAAGGGCACGTCCGCGTTTTCGTCGACGAAGGGGCGCCCGTCGCGCCGCTCCTGACACGCATTCGCGGTCGGGCACGGCGGGCCGGCGACGGCGACGACCGCCGCCTCGGGACGTACGCCGACGATCTGCTCGCGGTCCTGGCGACCGAGACCGGGGAGTCGCCCGCCATTGGCAACGGCACGTCGATCCTCATCGAACCGCTCAGCGAGCGCGAACGGGAGGTCTTGCGTCTGGTGGCATCCGGCAGAACCAACCGCGAAATCGCCGGCGACCTCTACGTCTCGCTCGGCACCGTCAAAGCCCACACCCACCACGTGTTTGCCAAACTCGGCGTCCGCGGTCGCACCGAAGCCGCCGCCCGTGCGCGCGATCTCGGGCTGTTGGACTGACCCTTCGTTCGATCACGTTCCTGCCGGCGTCGCCGGCGTCCCGTCTCCGCCGACCGCGTAGAGGTACCCGTCCTCCGCGCCGACGTAGACGATACCGTCGACGACGGCCGGCGAGGTGTCGATCTCGTCGCCGGCCGGATAGTGCCAGGCTTCTTGCCCGGATTGGATGTCGATCGCGTAGAGGGTGAGACCGCTGGCGATGTAGACGATGCCGCCGGTCACCGCGGGCGAGGAACTGATGGTGCGCCCCGTCGGGAACAACCACTTCGGCGCGCCTGTCGCCACGTCGAGCGCGTAGAGTCCGCCGTCGTCGGCACCGACGAAGACGTCGCCGCCGACGACAGCGGGGGAGGACTCGCCGCCGATCGGATAGTGCCAGACCTCTTTGCCGGTCTTGATATCGACGGAAAAGGTCGAGCGACTCTTGCTGCTGACGTAGACGCGATCGCCGACGACGGCGGGAGACGAATAGACCTCGCCGCCGGTGGCGAACTTCCACCGGCTCTGGCCGGTTTTCGCGTCGACCGCGTAGAGGTTGCCGTCGTCGCTGCCGATGAACACCATCCCGTTCGCCACGGCCGGGGACGAGAAGAGCAGCCCCTCGGTCGTGAAGTGCCACTTCTCGGTGCCGCTGCCGGCATCGATCGCGTAGACCTGGCTCTCCTTGCTGGCGATGTAGACGACCCCGTCGGCCACCGTCGGGGACGATTCTCCGGCGTAGCGCATCGCGAAGTGCCACCGCTCGTCCCCGGTCTCGGCGTCGATCGCGTAGAGGGTGTAGCCGCCGCCGACGAAGACCGTGCGGTTCGCGACCGCCGGCGAGGAGCGAACCGGATAGCCACCCAGGTCGAACCGCCACCGCTCCTTGCCGGTGGCGACGTCGACCGCGTAGAGGAACCCGTCCTTCGACCCGAAGAAGACCATTCCGTCGCCGATGGCCGGCGACGAGCGGACCTCGCCGCCGGTGTCGAACCGCCATTTCCGGTACGGATTCCCGACCGGCCCGGGCCCCGGATAATCGCCGGTGTGGGCCGGCACCGCGCGGAACATCGGCACCGACCCGGCAAACGCGGGGGCGGCCGCCGTCGCCGCGCTCGTCGCGGCCAGCCAATCCGGGGTCGCGGTCGCTTCGGCGGTTGCGGCGGCGATTGCCCCCTTGGAGGACGAAGACGTCCCGCGCGTGGCGCCGAGCTGCACGGCGACGGTACCGAGCGCCACCAGGGCGAGGAGACTGGTGAGCGCCCCGGCCCGACCGAAGGCATGCCGGTCGTGCCGCATCCGCCAGAAACCGCCGACCACGACCAGCAGTCCGGCGACCCACGTCGCCGTCGCCAGCCAGGATGTGCGCGAAACCAGGATCGGGATCGCGATCACGCCGAAGCCGATCCAAACCATCCCGGCCCCGCCGCCCTCTTCGACGGGGCGACGACGCCTCTTTTGCGCCGGAGCAAGGGAGGCCGGGATGGCGAAGAACGTCTTGGCCGCGCTCGCCGGTTTGACCGCCGGGACGACGTCCGCGATCGAGACCCCGCAATTGGGACAGAACCCGCTGGTGGCCGGATTGGCCTGACCGCAGGCCGGGCAGGACTTGACGGCAACGCTCATCGTTGCCCTCCTGCGCGCCGCGAGGCGCGGTGGGGCATCTATGGCGGTTAGGGTACCACAGCGCGGCAGGCGGAAGACGGCGGGAGAGGACTGGGGACTCGTCCGTCTGCCCGTCTGTCCGTCTCCGTTTGACACCCCAGGACGCCTACGCTATCCTGCCGCGCCAGGACTCAGCAAGAGGTGCACGATCGTCGTTGTCGCCGCGGGCGGCGCACGTGGGGTTGGTCGAACGCCGACCACCCCGTGCGATCTCGGCGGTTGAGAGCGGACGAGCGGACACCAGCCCAACCGACTGGGTGGTCGGCGCGGGCCGGCAGCGGAGCCGGCCGGTAGCGTAGTACGGAGGCAGGAGAACGATGTCCAGGGAATCGATTGCCGATCTGATCGCGAAACTCTATCTGGGCAAGGTGGACCGTCGCGATTTCCTGAAGCGAGCGGCGGCGGCCGGTCTTTCCGCCACCCTCGCCGGTCAGGTCGTGACCCGGTACAACCAGGTCTCGGCGCAGGAAGGGACAGCCGAGGCCTCGTCGACGTCGATCGGTTTGCCCGGTGTGACCCACGTCACCGACACCAGCAAAGGCACGATCAAACTCTACTCGTCGTGGCCGCTGACCGGTTCGATGGAGACGATCGGCGGTGACGCCGTCGAAGCCTTCAAGATGGGAATCGAGGACTTCGGCAACGCCGCCGGCGGCTTCGCGATCGAATACGAGGCGCTCGACGACGGCATCGCCGCCAACAACGGCGCCTGGGAAGCCGGGAAAGAGACGGAGAACATCAACAAGGTCATCAACGACCAGAACGCCGTCATCTACCTCGGCACCTACAACTCCGGCGCCGCCAAGATCTCGATCCCGATCGCGAACGCGGCCGGGTTGGCGCAGCTCTCCTACGCGAACACCTATCCCGGTCTGACGAAAGCCGTCCCCGAGGTGACCGAGCAGGGCGAACCCGACATCTACTACCCGTCCGGCAAGCGCAACTACATGCGCGTCTGCCCGGCCGACGACAACCAGGGTTCGGCGCAGGCCCTCTGGGCCTACAACGAGATGGGCAAGCGCAAGGCCTACATCCTCCACGACAAGAGTCTCTACGGCCAGGGCGTCGCACTCCTTTTCAAGGTCTTTTTCTCGAAACTCGGCGGCGAGGTCCTCGGCTTCGAGGGCTACGACAAGGATCTCGGCGACTACCAGTCCGTCATGACCGCCATCGCCGACAAGGGACCGGACCTCTTCTACCTGGGCGCGACCGTCGACAACAACGCGGCCAAGGTGCTCCAGGACATGCGCGGCGTGATGTCGGTCGACGACGTCCTCTTCATCGGTCCGGACGGACTGATCAGCACGGCCTTCGTCGAGGGCGCCGGCGACGCGGCCGAGGGCGCCTACCTCACATTCGCCGGCTACTCGGCCGACAAGCTGCTGGAGTTGGGCGGACCGGGCGCCGACTACGTCACGCGCGTGACGGAGCGCCTCGGTCACGCACCGGACGCGTACTCGGTCTACTCCTACGAGACGCTCGTCCTCGTCATGCAAACCATCGACAAGGTGGGCGAGAAGGACCGCGCGAAGATCCTCGACACGATGTTCGCGACCGAAGGTTTCAATAGCCTCCTCGGCGGTTCCTGGAGTTTCACGGAGACGGGAGACACCGACTCGACGGTGATCGGTCTCGATCAAGTCAAGGACGGGAAGATCACCTTCCAGAAGTTGCTTCCGATCAGCTGATCGGACCGGAATCGAGGGGTGGGCCGGGAGTTCTCCCGGCCCACTTTCGTACAGGATCGCGTTCAGACGGAACCGACCGGGCGCGGGCCGGGTCGTCGTCTGGAGAACCCCGATGGACTTCAATACCCCCCTGTTCCTCCAGTACATCATCATCGGTCTGGCGAACGGTTCGCTGATCGCGCTGATCGCACTCGGCTATACCCTCGTCTACGGCATCGTCGAACTCATCAACTTCGCCCACGGCGAGGTCTTCATGATGGGCGCGTTCTTTTCGTTTAGCGTCGTCGCCTGGGTCGGCGTCACCAGCAAGAGTCCGTGGGGGGAAATCTTCGGCGTCGCCCTTCTGGCGCTCCTCGGGGGCATGGCCTTCGGCGCGCTGATCAATTTCAGCATCGACCGTTTCGCCTATCGGCGGTTGCGCCACGCACCGCGGCTGGCGCCGCTCATCTGCGCGATCGGATTCAGTTTCATCTTGCAGCAACTCGCGATCTACTGGAAAGGTTCGAATCCGCTCCTGCCGCCGCAGTTGATTCCCACGAAGTACAAGACCTACAACATCCTGACCCATTGGCTCGGTCTTGAGACGAAGGTGCGCATCCGTCCGCTCGATCTGGCGGTGTTCCTCGTCACGATTCCGCTCCTGTTTCTCTTGAGCTGGTTCATCCACCACACGCGCACCGGCAAGGCGATGCGGGCAACCGCGCAAGACCGCGACGCCGCGTTGCTGATGGGCATCGACGTCAACCGGACCATCTCGATCGCCTTCATCGTCGGCGGCGCCCTGGCCGGAGCGGCGGGAATGATCGCCCTGTACTACACCAACACCGCCCGCCCCACGATGGGGTTCCGCTACGGGCTCTTCGCCTTCACCGCCGCGGTGCTCGGCGGGATCGGCAACCTGAACGGTGCCGTACTCGGCGGATTCGCGATCGGACTCGTCTGGTCGTTTAGCGACGGGTTCGTCAAACAGTACGTCTCGGGGTGGGGGGCGGAGTGGACACCAGTCGTGATCTTCGGACTGTTGGTCGTCACGATGATTTTCCGTCCGAGCGGGATCCTGGGTGAGCAGACCGCGGAGAAGGTGTGATGGCGATGTCCGCGTCGAGTCTGTCGCTGCGTCGGGCCGTCTCGACCGAGCCGGATGAAGAGAAGTCGTCCGGTCGCGCCAACGCCTATCTCGCGCTCGCGATTCTCCTCTTCGCGCTTTACCCCTTCCTCGACAAGGCACTGAGCCTCGGCCGCCTCGGTTCGTGGGGCTCGATCTTCGTCTACGTCCTGCTGGCGATGGGTCTCAACATCGTCGTCGGTTACGCCGGTCTGCTCGATCTCGGGTACGCGGCGTTCTTCGCGATCGGCGCCTACACGATCGGCTTTCTCACCTCACCGTCGAGCTACTTCATCCAGAAGGGCTGGGTACCCGAATGGCTCCAGCATTTCTGGCCCGCGTTGGCGATCTCCTGGATGACGGCGGCGATCTTCGGTGTTTTGCTCGGGGCGCCGACCCTGCGTCTCCGCGGCGACTACCTGGCGATCGTCACGCTCGGGTTCGGCGAGATCGTCCCCAACTTCTTTCTCAACGCCGAGAAGATCACCAACGGAACCCGCGGCTTGAGTTCGATTGCGAAACCGGATGGCTTCACGATCCTCGGTCACACGTTTACCTTCGGACCGACCGATCAACGCAACTGGTACTGGCTGATCCTTCTGATCGGGTTGTTGTCCCTTTTCATGATCCGCCGCTTCTACGATTCCCGGCTGGGCCGGACCTGGATGGCGATCCGCGAGGACGAGATCGCCGCCTCGAGTATGGGTGTCAACCTCGTTTCGACCAAGCTCTGGGCGTTCGCCCTGGGGGCGTCGTTCGCCGGGTTCGCCGGTTCGGTCTATGCCTCCTATTTTCAGTACGTCCATCCGAGCAATTTCCAGTTTTCGGTGTCGGTCACGATCCTGGCGATGGTCATTCTCGGCGGTATGGGAAACATCTATGGGGTGATCGCGGGCGCCCTGCTGATCGGCTATTTCGACCGCATCCTCTCCGAACAACTCAACCCCCCGCTTCACTGGATCGGCAACAACCTCAACGTCCATTTCCTGGCCAATCATGACCTGAAGCAAGACAAATTCATGGTCTTCGGTTTGGCGCTCGTCTTGATGATGCTCCTGCGGCCGGAGGGACTCTTCCCGAGTTCGCGCCGCCGGGCCGAGTTGCGCCCGGAAACGGAGGGCGAGCGTGTCCACGAGACCCAGCAACTCTACGACATCCGCTACGAAAACGAACCGGCGGTCGGAGAACGCGCATGAGCGAGACGATCCCCGCCGCCGCGCCGCCCGCGGCCCCCGCGATCGTCCTCCAGGCATCCGCCGTCACCAAGCGATTCGGCGGTTTGACCGCGGTTGACGGCGTCGACCTGGCGATTCCCGCGGGCGCGATCCAGGGTTTGATCGGTCCGAACGGCGCGGGCAAGACGACCTTTTTCAACATCATCGCCGGGATCTACCGGCCGACCGAGGGAACCGTCCTCTTCGAAGGGAACCCGATCCAGACCGGGCACGGCTATCCGGCGCTTCGGCCGGACCAGGTCGCCGCCCGCGGCATCGCGCGGACGTTCCAAAACATTCGCCTGTTCGCCAACATGACCGCGCAGGAGAACGTGCTGATCGGGATGCACACCAGGCTGCGATCGAGCCCGCTCGGCGCTCTGCTCCGGCTTCCTTCGGTCCGACGAGAGGAACGGGCCGCGCGCGAAAGGGCGCGCGAATTGCTGGCCTACGTCGGTTTGCCCGGCAAGGGGCACGAGACCGCCAAGAATCTCGCCTACGGCGACCAGCGACGACTCGAGATCGCCCGCGCCCTCGCCAGCCAACCCCGGATGCTCTTGCTCGACGAACCGACAGCGGGCATGAACCCCAACGAGACGGCGCAGATGACCCGCTTCATCGACCAGATGCGCCACGAGTTGGGGTTGACGATCCTCCTCATCGAGCACGACATGAAGGTCGTCATGGGCATCTCCGACCGCGTCGCCGTGCTCGACCACGGCCAGAAGATCGCGGACGGCACGCCCTTCGAGGTCCAACGAAACCCGGTGGTGGTCGAGGCGTACCTGGGGAAAGGCGCGGCGCAAACCGAGCCGCCGGCCGAACAGCCGTCAGCCCTCAGCCCTCAGCCGTCAGCAGAGACGGACAGACGGACAGACGGACAGACGGACAAGACGACGATACCGCACAGTACTGACGGCTGACGGCTAAGGGCTCACGACGATGCTTCAGGTCCAAGACGTCCACACCTTCTACGGGCACATCCACGCGCTCAAAGGCGTCTCGCTCGAGGTCCAACAGGGCGAGATCGTGACGTTGATCGGCTCCAACGGCGCCGGCAAGAGCACGACGCTCAAGACGATCTCTGGGTTGCTGCAACCGCGGACCGGTCAGATCCTGCTCAGAGGCAAGTCCTTGAACGGGATCCCGGCACACAAGGTCGCGACCATGGGTGTCGCGCAGTCGCCGGAGGGACGGCGCGTCTTTCCGCGGATGACCGTCCTCGAAAACCTCGAGATGGGGGCGTTCGTGCGCGGGAAAGCTGACCCGAACGATCTGACCCGCGTCTTCGATCTCTTCCCGCGCCTCAAAGAGCGGATCAACCAGAAGGCCGGGACGATGTCCGGCGGCGAGCAGCAGATGCTCGCGATCGGGCGCGCCCTGATGGCGCATCCGTCGCTCCTTCTGCTCGACGAACCGTCGATGGGTCTCTCACCGATCCTGGTCGAGACGATCTTTGGCGTCGTCAAAGAGATCAACACCCAGGGCACCACCGTGCTCCTGGTCGAGCAAAACGCGCTGATGGCCCTCGGCATCGCCCACCGTGGCTACGTCCTCCAAACCGGCCAGATCGTCCTTTCCGACAACGCCCAGACCCTGCTCCGCAACGAGACCGTCCGCAAAGCCTACCTCGGCGAGGAATAGTCTTCGCCGCGTCCCCACCGTCCGTGCGACAATCGAGGCGATGGATGTATGCAAGGGCGTAGCGCCCGGACGGACGCCGGCCGCGCGGGAAAGGATGCTTCCATGACCGAACTCCAGGAACGAGCCGATCTCGACGAATACGCCCTCGATGCGCCGCGCCTACGCGAGTTCATCGAAGCGGTGAAAGCGATCCGCACCTCCAACGACGATCCCAAGGAGATCATCGCCGCGATCCGTCCGCACTTCGCGGCGCTCCTCGCCGACCAGGACTGGTTGCCGGCGATGTACCAGGAACCCCACTCGGAGGGCGGAATGGGGAGCGGCATCGGCACCTGGCTGCTCTACCGCACCACCGACGGCACACTAGCCCTCTCCTCCCTCGTCGTGCCGCCCGGCGCCCAAACACCCGTCCACGACCACCTGGCATGGGGGCTGGTCGGTCTTTACAAGGGAGAGCAGGACGAGGAAGTCTTCGTCCGTCGCGACGACGGCACCTCCGATGTCCACGCCGAGCTCGACGTGATCGCCCGCAACCATCTTCGGCGCGGCGATTTCTACGAGTTGCTGCCGGAGGTCGACATCCACCGCGTCAAGACGACGTCGGATGTCACCTCCGTTTCCCTCCACCTGCTCGGCATCGACAACGGTTGCATCTGGCGCCACCGTTTCCTCCCCGAGGAAGAGCGGATCGTGCCGTTCAAGTCCGGGTATGTCAACGTGCCGTGCGAGCAGGAAGGAGCGGAAGCGGGCTCGCAATGATGCTACAGGAGTGCGAACCATGTCGGTGACAACCAAGCTCTTCACCGCCGACGATCTGGCGGCCATGGGGGACGACTCCCACTACGAGCTCATTCGCGGGGAGTTGCGGGAGAAGGTGCCAACGAAGCTACGGCACGGGAAGGTCGCCGGGCGCTTCCATACGCATCTCGGGGTGTACTCGCTCACGGTGTTGCCGGGCGAGGTCATCCATGGCGAGACGGGCTATCACCTGGAGGACAATCCCGACTCAGTAGTGATGCCCGATGTCTCGTTCATTCGCCGGGACCGCATGCCCGCTGATGACGCTTTAGATTCCTTCGCCCGAGTCGCGCCCGACGTCGCCGTCGAGGTGAGGTCGCCTTCCAATACACAGCGAGAAATCGAGGTGAAGATCGTCATCTACCTCGCCGCCGGTGTGCGACTGGTCCTGGTTGCCGACCCCGAGACAAAGGAGATCGAAGCGCATCTGCCGGATGGCAGCGTCCGCGTCTATGGCGTCGGGGAAGACCTCGACGGTGGAGACGTGTTGCCCGGATTCCGCGTTCCGGTCGCGGCGTTTTTCGACTGAGGCGGAGACGGCATGACCGATGGCACGGGCGGTCTGAGCGGCAAGATCGCGATCGTCACCGGCGCGGGCACCGGCGTTGGCCGTGCCACCGCGCTCGCACTGGCCGGCGAGGGCGTCTCCACCGTTTTGGTCGGCCGCCGCCGCGACCGGCTGGAAGAGACGGCCGCCCTCGTCGCGGCAGGGAGGGGCACGGCGCTCGTGACGCCGGCAGACGTCGCCGACGAAATCGCCGTCGCCGACGTCGTCGCCCGCGCCGTCGCGCAGTTCGGCGGCATCGACGTCTTGATCAACGCCGCCGCGGTCGGCCTCTACGGTCCGGT
>DATBFX010000404.1:0-4528 GCA_036558305.1 Thermomicrobiales bacterium
GACGACCGCCGCATCGAATCGCTCGGTCAACTCAACACCCTCTTCGCCGAGATCGACGCCCACTTCGAGGCGAATCCGGACTCCCAGGACTGGCACGGTCACCACAAATTCACGATCAAGAAGGCGCGCAACCGCTTCAACAGTCTGATCTCCAAGTTCGGGGGGCTTCTCACCGACGGTGTTGTCGCCTACGGCAACCTGCCGCGGGTCGACGAGTCGTTCGCCGACCAGGAGGTCCGGGTCGTCAACATCGCCGGCTGTAACACCAACGTCCAGGAGCTGCTCGTCAGTTCGATCGTGACCGAGGTCTGGAAGAAAGCCGAACGCGAAGAACTCGGCGTCGACAAGGTCATCGTCTTCGTCGACGAGCTCAACAAGTACGCCGCGAGCGGTTCTGAGGGCGGGCTGCGCGACACCCTCGTCGACATCGCCGCCCGCGGCCGGCACCTCAACGTCGTCCTCTTCGGCGCCCAGCAGTTCCGCTCCAAGGTCGACGACGAAATCCTCGGCAACTGCGGCACCTCCTTCTACGGCCGCGTCGGCGACGAGGAGATCACGAACGCTTCCTACCGCTCCCTCAGTGAAACCGCCAAAGCCGAGCTCCTCGGCTTGCCGAAGGGGCGTCTCTTGGTCAGGCACGCGCATTTCCGCTCGCCGCTGTTCGGTACCTTCCCGCGCCCGCCGGTCATCCCCGGTATGGCCGGTCAGGCGGTGTTCAACGACGCCGGCGCGAATCGGACCGACGGACACGTAGGCGACGGACTCTATCTCCTGCTCAAGCGATTGATGAAGGACGATGGTCCGAGCAAAGCCGAGGTCCGGACCGAAGCCGATGGTTTCGATCCGGAGACGATCGAGCGGATCTGCGCCCAGGTCGAGCAGAACTGGGCGCGAAGGGAGGGCACGACCGCAGCGGCACGGCTGACTCCTTGGCGTTTTGCGTCGAAGGCACTGAGCGATCATCGTGCCCGTCTTCGCCGCTAGCAGGGTATAATTGGAACCGATGATCGAGTCATTCCCGCGCCTCGCGAGTCGATTCGGCACCGACCCGAGGTGCTCGCGCATGCTCCGGACCTTACGAGGATGACGACCGATAAATCGATCGACCTCATCACTTCTTTCCCTCGATCGATGGCGAATCGCCGCGGAGACGGTCCTCGTCTCGGAGTAGGGGCGGACCGCCGTGTCCGCCCTCCTGCGCATGCGCAATCGTCGAGGGCGGACACGGCGGTCCGCCCCTACGGATTCGCGAAGACCGGTGCTCCTGCTTTTGGGTCTAGAATCGCTGGTCGGCCCTCGTGACCCCCATCCGCATCGCCCACCTCTCCGACACCCATCTCGGTTACCGGGCCTACTACAAGACCGACCCGGCGACCGGGCGCAACCAGCGCGCGGTCGACATCGAGCATGCCTACGAACGCGCCGTCAGCGATATCCTCGCGCGCCGCGTCGACCTCGTCATCCACAGCGGCGACGTCTTCCACCACGCGCGCCCCGCCTACTCGGCGATGCGCGCCTTCGTCCGGCAGACACGGCGTCTTGAGCAGGCCGGCTTGCCGGTCGTCGTCATCGGCGGCAACCACGACACGCCGCGATTGCGGACGAGCGGCTCCGTCTTCTCCGTCCTCGATCTCGCGCTGCCCGGCGTCACGTTCATCACCGGATACGAGCAAGAAACCTATCCTTTCGCGGACCTCAACCTTGAGATCATCGCGGTTCCCCACGGTAAGCTCGCCGATCCGATTCCGCCGACGGTGATCCCCGCGGCGGGCGTGCTGAACGTCCTGGTGACGCACGGATTGGTGCCCGGTTTGCAGGTCAAGGGGCACCGGCGGGAACCCGGCGAGGAGGAGATCGCCGACTCGCTGCTCGACGCCGACTTCGACTACATCGCCCTCGGTCACTACCACGAACCCGATCACCCGCGCCGCAACGCCTGGTACAGCGGCTCCACCGAGCGCATCGGCTGGGGCGACGAGCCGGTCGAACCGGGGTACAACCTCGTCGAACTCGCGGCACCGGGCGAACCGCCGGTCGTCACCCACATCCCCCTCGAAGCCCGGCCGATGCGGACCCTGCACCCGGTCGACGGCGAAGGGCGGGATGCGCGCGCGATCGCCGATCTCGTCCTGGCGCGCATCGCGGACCTCGCCGAGCCGGAGGCGCTCGCCCGCATCCAGATCCTCAACGCCCAGCGTCCGGTGCGTCGGGAGGCGGAATCGATCCTGCGGCGGGAGTCCCAAGAGTTCGTCTGGTGGCTGCACGTCTACTCGCCCGCGGATGTCCTCGCCGGCTTCGGCGAGCGCCGCAGCGAGACGACGCCGACCGACGTCCGCGCCCTCTTCGACGAGTTCATCGGCGAGCGCGCCTACGAACCGGACTTCGCCGCCGCCTTCGCCGAGCGCGGTCGCCGCGCCCTCGACCAGGCCATCCGCGACGCGGAAACGCTCGGCAGCACGGAGGACACCGCGGCGTGATCCTCGTCGAACTGGAACTCGAGGACTACAAGCAATTCGCCGGCGTCCACCGGTTCACGCCGCCGCCGCAGGGGATCGTCGGCGTCATCGGGCCGAACGGCGCCGGCAAAACGACCCTGTTCGAAGCGATCGAGTGGTGCCTCTACAACCCGCGAGACATCGTCGCCGAGGAGATCCCGCCGCGCGGCCGCGCCGGCAAACCCCGCGTCAAGGTCGTCCTCCAAGACGCCCACGAGGGTATTCGCTACGTCATCGAGCGGACCCTCAAGCGCGGCGTCTCCAACGCCGAGATCTACCGCGAGGACCAACCGGAGGCGCGGATCGTCCACGGGCCGCGGCAGGTCACCGACTACGTCGCGCGCAAGCTTATCGGTCTCGACCACCGCGCCTTCGTCTCCACCTTTTTCACTCGGCAAAAGGAGTTGACCTTTTTCGGCAACCTGAAGGAGACCGAACGCCGCCGCGAAGTCGGCCGCCTCCTCGGTCTGGAAACGATCCGCGAGGCGCAGAAGCTGATCGCCGAGGACCGCGCCAAATCCCGCGCCGAAGCCACCTCGCTCGAACTCCAGCACCGCGAATCGAGCGCCGCCCGCGATTTCGCCGAAGAAACCGCCCAGGCGGAATCGCTGCTGGAAGAGCGCGCCACCGCCGTCACCGTCGCGGAAGACGCCCTCGCCGCGGCCCGCGCGGCCCACACCGCCGCCCGCGACCGCCTCGCCGCCCTGCAATCGCTCCAGCAGCGCGACGCCGAGTTACGCCGGGAATTGGAGCGCGTCGCGGGCGACGAACGCACGGCCGCCGCACGTCGCGACGCCGCGACCGCAACGCTATCCCGGCTCGACGAGGAGGCCGCCTCCCGTGTCGCACTGGAGGCGATCGCGGCGACCGAACCGGTCCGCGCCCAGGCGATCCTTCTCCACGAAGCGGAGCGGGACCGCCAGCAATCGCTCGATCGCCTGCGCGCCGACGTCGAACGCGCAACACAGGCTCTCGCGGGCGCCGCAAACGACCTTCGGCAGCACGTTACCAATGCCAAAGCAACCGAGATCCCCGGTTGGCGTTGGTTACCGACCGACGCCGCCGACCCGATCGCCGCCGCGGACCGTTTGACCGCCGTCGCCGAGGGACAGGACGCCGCGGCGGCGATCGAGCGTGCCGCGAACCTGGCCGCTTGCTTCCGCCTGGTGCAGACACGCAACGAGGCGAAGGCACGGTTGGACAAGTTCGAGCAGACGTTCGCGGAACTCGACCATCAGCGGAACGCACTGATCGCCGCCGGCGATCCGCGGGAAGCCCTTGCCACAGCCCAGCAGGCACGCGACGCCGCGATGCAGGCGATGGAACAGGCGACGAGCGCCTCCGGGCAAGCACGCGACACGCTCGCCCAGTTGGAACCGGTCGTCGTCAGTCTCCGCGCCCACCGGTTCGAGGATCGCTGCCCGACCTGCGCCCGTCCCTTCTCCGCCCACGAAGCCGAAATCACCCTCGCCGCGCTCGACGACCGCCTCGAGGCGCTCCGCGACAAGATCGCCGGCTTGGACAACCGACGCAAGCAGGAGCAACGCCGCGCCGCGGCGGCCGACAAGTCCCAGCGGGAGGCCGAACAGCGCCACGCGGAACTCTACAAGATCGACGGCCGGCTCGACACGGGCCGTCCGATCGTCGACGACCAGCGCCGACTGTGGGACCAGGCGGTGCAAGACTGCGCCGACGCCGTCTCCCGGTCCGGTCTCGACGGCGAACCGACGAAGGAGATGGTCGATGCCGCCCAGGAGCGGTCCGAACTCCTCCGCCGGCTGACGGCCACCATCCCGTTGCTGTCCCATGCCCGGAACTCCGCCGCCGCCGCCGTTGCCGAGCGCGATGCGGCCGCAGCCGCGATTGCCGCCCTCGGCACCGTCGCCTACGACCTGGCCGCGCACACCGCCGCCCAGCAGGCACTCACCGACGCGCGGGAGGCCGTCGCGACGATCCGGCAGATCGACCGCAACCTTGCCCGTCGCCCCTCCGTGGTAAGCGAGCGCGACCAGGCGATTGCCGAACTGACGCTC
>DATBFX010000405.1:0-10775 GCA_036558305.1 Thermomicrobiales bacterium
GAGAAGATCACACCCCAGACTCCATGCCTGGACACTTCTCACCGAGGGAGAGAGCAGCCGCCATGCCCAAACAGTTCACCGTCACCTTCGAGCGCGACCTGCCCGTCCCGATGCGCGACGGGACGGTCCTTTACGCCGACCTCTACCGACCGGCAGCCCCCGGCAAATACCCGGTCCTCCTCCAACGGACGCCCTACGACAAGGCGGGCGGATTCGGCCCCGCCGTCTTCGCCCTACACGCCGTCGGCGAAGGCTACGCCGTCGTGGTCCAGGACACCCGCGGCCGGTTTCAATCGGAAGGGACCTTCTACGCCTTCCCCTTCGAACGCCAGGACGGCGTCGACACCGCCGTCTGGATCAACGAGCAACCCTGGGCCAACGGCCGGATCGGCATGTTCGGCCAGTCCTACGTCGGCTTGACCCAATGGCAGGCCGCCCTCGGCGGCGCCCCGGGCTTGCGGGCGATCGTCCCCGGCGTCACCGGCGCCGACTACCACGAGGGTTGGACCTACCAGGGCGGCGCCTTCGAGCTCAACTTCAACCTCGGTTGGGTCCTCACCAACCTCGCCCCCGACACCGCCCGCCGCCGCGTCGACGCCGATCCCGCGTTCAAGACCAAACAGGAAGAACTCTTCGACCGCATCGACGGCATGGACGCGCAATTCGACCGCCTGCCCCTCGCCGGCGACGACCTCCTCCGCGACCTCGCCCCCTACTACGACGACTGGCTGTCCCACCCCGCCCACGGCGAGTTCTGGGACAAGCTCAAGATCGACGGCAACTACGGCCAACTCGACGTCGCCGCCCTCCACGTCGGCTCCTGGTACGACATCTTCCTCGGCGGCACCATCCAGAACTACCTCGGCATGCGCTCCGACGCCAAATCGGAACGGGCCCGCCACGCCCAACACCTCCTGATCGGCCCCTGGACCCACGTCACCTCGATCACCTTCGGTCCGGTCGGCGAGTACGACCCCGGCATCCGCGCCAGCCACGACGAGATCGACTTCTCCGGTCTCCACCTCCGCTGGTACGACCGCTGGTTGCGCGACGCCGACAACGGTCTGGACAACGAACCGCCCGTCCGCATCTTCGTCATGGGCGCCAACCGCTGGCGCTCGGAACACGAGTGGCCGCTCGCCCGCACCCGTTACGTCGACTGGTTCTTCCATTCCGACGGTCGCGCCAACACCCTCACCGGCAACGGCACCCTCTCCCAGGACCCGCCGGGACCGGCAACCGAGCGAGCCGACACCTACCGCTACGACCCGCTCGACCCGGTCCCCACCAAAGGTGGCGGTCTCTGCTGCAACTTCTATTGGAGCCAGGCCGGCCAATTCGACCAGCGCGCCATCGAGACCCGCGCCGACGTCCTTTGCTACACGTGCGCACCGTTGGAGCAGGACCTGGAAGTCACCGGCCCCGTCAACGTCGTCCTCTACGCCGCCAGCACCGCGATCGACACCGACTTCACCGCCAAACTGGTCGACGTCTGCCCCTGCGGCTGCGCCCGCAACCTGACCGACGGCATCATCCGCGCCCGCTACCGGGAGTCGACCCGCCAGGAGAAACTCCTCCGTCCCGGCGAGATCGCCCGCTACGAGATCGACCTCTGGGCCACCAGCTACCTCTTCCCCGCCGGTCACCAAATCCGCGTCGAAATCAGCAGCAGCAACTTCCCCCGTTTCGACCGCAACCCCAACACCGGCGGCGTCATCGCCACCGCCACACGGGATGATTGCCTCGTCGCCCTGCAGACCGTTTACCACGACCAGGACCACCCGTCGCGGATCGTGCTGCCGATCGTGGAGTGAATTGGTCAGATTCGACCGGCTTTCCCCGACCCGCTACCATTCGGCGGAACGAAGGGAGGAGCCCCATGACGGTCAAGGAACGAGTGCACGAACTTGTCGATGGGCTCGATGAAGCCGACGCGCAACGGGCGCTCCGGTATCTCACCCACTTGGCGTCGAAAGCGCCCGTATCGGAGACGGCGGAACCTACGGTGATCGACGAGGACGATGACGTGGACTGGATCTCCCAGGGACGGCCGTTGACCTTCGACAGTCCGCTCTGGAACATCGTCGGCATGGCGGATTCCGGGCCGGATGGCCCGACAGATGTCTCGCGCAACAAGCATAAGTACCTCGCGGACGCCTACGCCGATCTGCACGAGGAGGAATGACCCGGCCGGTGGAAGCGGCCTCGCGCTACGTGCTGGTCGACTCCTCGGCGTGGTTTGCGCTGACCGAACGACGGGATGCCGAACACCGCCGCGCCAGCGTCGTCGCCGCCCGCCTTGCGAATGATCACCGCACGCTACTCACGACGAACTACGTCGTTGCGGAAGCTCATGCGCTGCTGCTGAACCGCGCGGGTCGGCACCTGGCCTGGGTATTCCTCCAAGAAGTGGTCGCTGGGGGCGACGTCGCCCTCGTCCGCGTCGGAGAAGACGACGAGCAACGAGCACTGGAGATTCTCGAGTCCTACCACGACAAGGACTTCTCACTGACCGACGCCGCCAGCTTCGCGATCATGGAACGCCTCGGCATCGTCGAAGCATTCACCTTCGACCGCCACTTCCTCCAGTTCGGGTTCGCGGTTCTCGGGCTCGCTCCATAGTCGCCATCGCACCGCGAACATCAAATCATCAAATCCCCGCCGTTGATGTCCAGCGACGCCCCCGTGATGTACCCCGCCCGCTCCGACGCCAGGAAGAACCACCGCTATCGGGACAGTGTGCCGGTATCTGCGTACGGTCCGAGAAAACGCTCGCCGTCGAAGTGGATCAAGTGCTCCGGATCGGTTGCTATCCAGACGTCTGTCCGCCAAGCAATGTCGGCGGCCTGCCGCCGGAATGTCCGGCCATCCGGAAACGCCGTAATGAAGATCAAACCGGCGCGGCATTCGGCGGCCATGATGCTCAGTTCTTCGTGGCGTTTAGGTGACACGGGCCCGTGGGAAGTCACCGCTTCGACCAAGAAGAGCCAATCACGGGAAGGGTCATAGAGAATGATGTCCGGGAGTTTGTCGTGTTGGTTTGCCGGAATACCGAGTTCGGCAAGTTGTTCCGTTTTCAGGACCAGATCCTTGTCTGCCGTATCCCCGATATAGAGGACATGTGCGCCGGGCGCGAATCGTGGAGCAAAGTCAGTAATGACGGCCGCCTGGAGCCGGTTGTGCCTTCCCGGTGAAAGGGTATAGGGCTTGCCATCGACGACGACCGGGACGCGGTCCGAAGTGACGCGCGCGGCGTACCGTTCGGCCAGTGCGCCGTGCTTCGATCGGAAAAGTTCCAGTTCGTCCTCCCATTGAGGAGAGGCAAATGACACTATCACCTGAAGTGCATCAGGGGTCACCCCGTAGACGTTGTTCTTGTCATTGGTCGACCGATTCGGGTTATCCGGATTACGCTGGACCACGCTCGCTTGCATGAAGTAGTGAACGGCTTGCCTCCGAATGGTCTCCCGAGTGTTGGGCGCGTATTCGACCCCATAGTGTCGAGCCATCCACTGACGAATCGAGTCGATGCCGATGAGCCGGCTGCGCGCCGCTGACCACGGATCGTCGGGCTTCACATCGACAATCGCGAGGAGTGTGAGTGCGGACATCCGATTGTGTTGTCGTGTGGGCAGCCCAAGCGCGCGCAGCATCGTTTGGGCATCCTCGATCTTGGCACCTTTGGTCATCGGCAGGCATCAATGAGCGAACTGGCGAGTGGACCGTTGATCCCGAGTTCATCGAGAACGATTCTCTCAACCTCCAGTGGTTGAAACGTAGACTGTGCTTTTAGCGATCGTCCGATCGCGACGATTCGATCCAATGGGGGCATCGGCATAGTCCTAATCTCGGTGGCGTTGACCTGAGTATTTCCGCTGATCGATCGGAAGTAGCGGTCGATGAGGGCCGAGTTGAAAAGGCCTGTGAGTCCAAACATCTCGTCCTCGGACAGTTCCCCACCCTTTCGGTACACGTAGTTCAGATGATTCTCGATGCCGAGACGGTCATGGGGAACGGACGATGCGAACAGGAGGCCCGCGGTCATTCGGCGTCGCTCCTCTTTCGCACTGAATCGTCGGAGGAGGATGTAATTCTTGGCCGGGAGGAGGATGTTGGCAGTTCGGTCCGACACCTCGATACCCTGGGCCTTCCCACGGGCGGCAAGCGGCCACGTCACGGAGAAGGGTCGAACGTTGTGCAACCATAGGAGCGGCGCGACCGCTTGACTGGGACCGCTCACGTCGCGGAGAGCGTGACGTGCGCGGAAACTGACGACCGGTCCGGTCGAGATGGAGAAGCCCAAACCAGAAAACGTTCCCGACCAGCCCTCAACGTGCCGCACGATGTCCGAATCAGCGCCGTGCTCGGGTATCCGAATGATGGCCTGTTGATGCCGATTGTCAATGACCTGACTGTACGGGATTTCGGAGGCATCGACACCGCCGGCGACGGCACGCCCTTCGCTTCGCGTAACTCGCACCGTCTTTGGGTACGCGGCAGTGCGTTCGCAGGTCAGGATGATGTTCTCCTGTAACACGTCGTCCTCTTGAAAAGCCTCGGTGCGCGAGCCGAAGACGTGGATGGACCGCGGCTGCATGCGTGCAAAAAACCATTGACGGAAACTACGGAAATACGGTCCGCTACAGTAACTACGAGGGGTAATCGCCACCATCTGTCCCCCCTCATCGAGAAGGGCCGCTCCCATCGCCATGAACAGCGCATAGACGTTCGGTTGGCCGTGGACAATCGGCTCCATCACAGCGACTTGAGGATCACCCCGATTCAATTTGAAGTAGGGTGGATTCATAATGACGAGATCGAATCGGCGATCCTGAGCACTCGTGAAAAGGGATTGTTGGGGCCGAACCGCATTCTCGTTGTGCAAGATGAAGCTTTCGCCACAGATGGTAAAGGTGAAATCGTGACCGTGGGCAGTCAAGTGGCGCTCGCACTCTTCCATCGTTTCCGTGAGATAGGGGAGTACGGCGGCATCGTTCTCGTACAACGTTGCATGCACTCGCCGCGGACCAGACTGCGCCAGGACACGATCACAAACTGCGGCCGTCAAGATGCCAACGCCCGCCCCAGGGTCGAGGATGCGTGCGGTTGATGGGACTTCTGGAAACTGAGCCGCCATGAACGCGGCGATCGCAGGCGGCGTAAAAAACTGTCCTCGCCGCTTTCGGTCCGCAGGGGTGACGTGAGCTTCGTATCGCCGCGCGATACCGACGGCGGCGAGCACCAGTGGACCGACGCTCCCGGCCATGCTACGGACGCCTTCGCGGATCGAACCGGCGAGCGCAGCGTGCTCCCTCCAGTTACCCATCCGGTTCGTCCGCCTCATTTCCAAGGTTGCCTCTCGTCTGACCAGGGCATTAATGAGCGCGACCACCAACCTCCGCGCTCGCCGATGTACGTTCGGATAATCATAGCACGTGTGTTCGTTTCCCCAGAGGTTCGCACGGGTTCAGCAAAGCCATCCCACAGCTTGGGTCAAATCATCAAATCCCCGCCGTTGATGTCCAGCGACGCCCCCGTGATGTACGCCGCCCGCTCCGACGCCAGGAACGCCACCAACTCCGCCACCTCCTCCGGCCGGCCGAGTCGCGCAATCGGGAACGACCGCGCGTAGGCGGCGGTGCGCGCCTCGTCGATCGTCGCCCGCACCATCTCGGTGTCGATCAGACCGGGGCAGACCGCGTTGACGGTGATGCCGTCGGCGGCGACCTCCTTGGCGAGGTGCCGCGTGAACCCGAGGATCCCCGCCTTGGCGGCCGTGTAATGGGCGCCGCCGACGGTGCTGACGTTTTTCCCGGCGGTCGAGGAGAAGTTGGCGATCCTCCCCCACCCCGCCGCCTTCATCGCCGGCAGCACCGCCTGCGAGCAGAGGAACGTCCCCTTCAAATTGACGCCGATCACCCAATCCCATTCCGCTTCCGCGATCTCCGCGACCCTGGTCGGCCGCAACACACCCGCGTTGTTGATCAGGATCTGGACGCCGCCGAACCGCGCCACCGCTTGCTCCACCATTCCTCGGACCGCGGCGGCATCGACCACGTCCGCCCGAATCGCCACCGCCGCCGTCCCGGTCGCCCGCAACTCGGCCGCGACCGCCTCCGCCGATGCCGCGTTGAGGTCGTTGACCACGACCGCCGCACCGCGCGCCGCCAGGGCGACCGCGACCGCTCGCCCCATCCCCTGCCCGGCCCCAGTCACGATGGCAACGCGACCCGAGAGATCTTCGAAGTTGGTCATCGTCCCTCCCCAATCTGCGAACGGCTCACCGCCGGCAGCCCGTCCACCCCCACCTGACAGAGATATAAACGCTTCGGCCCGACCCGCGACTGCCACCCGCCCCCTTCGTTGAGCGCGAACTCGGCGTCGATCAGGTCGCGGCGCTCCCGCCACATCCAGATCGCCCCGTGCTCGCCGGTGCTCACCTCCTCGTCGGCAAACGCGGCGAAAACGACGTCGCGATCGAGGACAACACCGCTTCGCTTGAGCCACAGCAGCGCCGTCAACTCGGCCGCCACCTGCCCCGTCATGTCCAGCGCCCCGCGCCCCCAGACGAACCCGTCGCGCACCTCGCCGCCGAGGTGTCCCATCAGGAGGAGCGGTCGCGCCCTCGGCCTGACCGCCCGCAACCGGGCGACGGCGTTGCCGCGCCCCGGCGCACTTTCCACCAACTCTGCCGCCAACCCGTCGTTCCGCGCGACCGCGACCAGATACGCCGCCGCCTCGCTCTCGTTCCCCGGCGGGTTGGTGGTGTCGCAGCGGATCAACGCCCGCGCGTGGGCGATCACCTCGTCGCCCACGGCCGCCCCATCGATCGTCATGCGCGCGCCTCTTTCACCATCTTTTTAGCTAGCCCACAGGATACCCCGAGACGCCCTCGCTAACGTCTCAACCATGCAGGGAATGGACGACCGGCCCGACCGCACCTCCATCCCCTCCGTCACCGTCGAACCAGTCCGCTGGCGCAAGAAAGGAATCGATCATGGCCACCACCACCAGGACTCAGGAGACCGAAACAGATCCCCCAGCCGACGACGAACGCCGCCTCTTCAGCATGATCGTCCTCGTCGGTACGATCGCCCTCGCCGGCGCCGGTATGGCCTTCGCCATCCTCCTCGGCGCCTATGCGGTGCACCTGGACACGCTCGTGGTGAGACCGGTCTGGCGGTAGGCGCTTTACCCTCACCCCCCTGCCCCCCTCTCCCGGTGCGCGGGCGAGGGGGAACGCGCTCAGCGGCACGCTCCCCTCCCTCTACGTAGGGCCGGGAACCCTCTGGGTGGCGGTTGGGGGTGGGGGCCACGCTCCGCACCGGCGACCGATTCGTCCCCTCCGAATCGTTCTACGAAGAGATGGGCCCGGACTCGCCTCTCACCCAATCCGCAGAAACAGGTCGAACCCTTGGCCACCACGAACGACGACGCGCAACCCGACGCCCACATCCTCATCGTCGACGACGAGGCACCGATCCGCGAACTCGTCGCCACCGCCCTCGGCTTCATCGGCTTCCGGGTGGAAACGGCCACCACCGGTCGCGACGCCCTGCGCACGATCGCCGCCGATCCGCCCGATCTGATCGTGCTCGACGTCAACCTGCCGGACATCGACGGTTTCGAAGTCTGCCGGCGACTGCGCGACCACGGCGAGCAGATCCCCGTCATCTTCCTGACGGCCAGGGACGAAGACGAGGACCTGCGCGCCGGATTCGCCCGCGGGGCCGACGACTACCTCACCAAACCCTTCAGCTTCGAAGAACTCGTGCTGCGTATCCGCGCCATCCTCCGCCGGTCGCGCCGTCAACCGCCCGCCCCCGCCCGTCTCGTCTGCGGCGAACTCGTCCTCGACGACGCCGCACACCGGGTCTGGCGCGGCCAGGTAGAGGTGACGCTGACGCCGACCGAGTTCCGCCTGCTCCGCTACCTGATGCAAAACAGCGGGCGGGTCGTCTCGAAGGACCAGATCCTCGAGCACGTCTGGGCATTCGACTTCTCCGGCGAGTCGACGGTGGTCGAAACCTACGTCAGCTACCTCCGCCGCAAACTCGACGACCGGCCGGGTCGCCTGATCCAAACCGTCCGCGGTTTCGGCTACACGCTGCGGGCACCGGACACCCTCGCCCACGCCTCGTGATCGCCCGGTCTCTCGACGACTTCTCAACCGCTTCACAGCCAATCCCCAGCGAGGATCGGTAGGCTGAGGAGCGTGCGGTCGCCGGGTGGCCGGGTCCTGAACCCCGGTCAAACTCCCCCGGTGACCGCTCCCGGTGCCCCGCCGGTGCCGCCGCTTCGCTCCGGCGGCACCGGCGTTCTCATCGCCGTTGCCCGGCGAAGAACGGTGCGCACGCTACAATTGGAGTGATTCTCAGCAAATTCCCAGGTTCTTTTCAGCACTGTCCGGCCTTCGTCTGCCATCCTGGGAAGCGGTCGATCGTCGCGCTGTGGTCCAACCGGCCTGGTCGGGAAGTCGGGCAAACCACGTGCGGCGGTCGATCGTCTTTCGGTCGAGGACACCGGTAGGCATCGTTCGTGCACCGCTACGCACGACGACGCACCCGTTCTACCGGCGCCGATTCGACAAGGGGGGATACGGATGAGGCCGCTCGGACAATTCGAGACCTATCTCGTCCACGAGTTCGTCCACGATTACGAAGAAGGATCGATGACGCGGCGCGACATGATGCGCCGCGTTTTGCACATCACCGGGAGCGTCGCGGCGACGGCGACGATCCTGACCCAACTCGGCGTGACCCCGCTCAGCCGCCTCGCTGCCGCCCAGGAGGCGACCCCGGCCTCTCCTACCGGGCCGCGCAGTCCGCTCTCCGTTCCCGCCGACGATCCCCGCATCATCGGCGAAGACATCACGTTCCCCGGCACCGACGCCACCATCATGGCCTACCAGGCCCGCCCCTCCGGCACCGTCACCGGTACGCCGGGCGCAACGACCGCCGCCTCGCCGGTGGCCAGCAGCAAATTCCCGGTCGTCCTGGTCTGCCACGAAAACCGCGGTCTCACCGACCACATCAGGGACGTGGCGCGGCGATGGGCGGTCGAAGGCTACGTCGCCTGCGCCGTCGATCTCCTCAGCCGCGAGGGCGGCACGGCCGGTATCGCGGACCAATCGCAGATCCCGTCGCTGCTCTCGCCCGACGACAAGCGGCCGCAGCAGGTCGGCGATTTCCAATCGGCGGTCGCCTTCTACCAGACCCAGGACTTTGCCGACGCCACGCGGATCGGCATGAACGGGTTCTGCTTCGGCGGCGGCGTCACCTGGCTGGCCGCCACCCAGATCCCGGAATTGAAAGCCGCCGCGCCGTACTACGGTCCGCCGCCCCCGACCGATCAGGTGCCGAACATCAAAGCGGCGGTGATCGGCATCTACTCGGACGACCCCAACGACTTCGCCAACAACGGGCGCGACGAACTGGTCCAGGCGTTGCAAACGGCCGGTGTCACCTTCGAAATCAAGGTCTACCCGAACACCAAGCACGCCTTCAACAACGACACCGGCAACAATTACAACGAGCAGGCCTCACTTGCGGCCTGGAGCGACGCGACGGGGTGGTTCGCGCAATACCTTTAGGCGTTACCCTCACCCCGGCCCCTCTCCCGCGCACCGGGAGAGGGGTTTTTTCGCGTTCAGAGACGGGCGGCGATCGCGGCGCCGACGCCCGGTACCTCGATCCTGGCGGCCCCCAGATCGACGTCGGGCGGTGAACTGGAGTTCTTGCCGCTTTGCAGGAGACGGTGATCCGGCCCCCATCTCGGTAAACTATGCTAGCCAAAGCAGTCCGTCCGACGCCACAAGCTCCCGGCGCAAGGTGGCGAAGCACATGCACGGGCGAGGGGGGAAAACGATGCGACTGGCACTCCGTGAAGACATGACACCCGGCACAACGCTCGCCGAGCAACTGACCTGGTTGGAGAAGTTGGACTTCGGCGGGATCGAACTCTGCGCGGGATCGCTCGACCTGCCGTCGCGGGAATTGCGGGCGACCTTCGCGGCGTTTCCGGTCCGCGCCGCGAACGTCACCGGCGCCTTCACGCTGCTCAGTCCCGATCCGGCGGCACGGGCGGCGGGGAAGGAACAGATCCGGCGCCGGCTGGATCTGGCGGCGGAGTTGGGGGCGGCCGGGGTGCTGGTCGTCCCGCAATTCGGCCGGCAGCCGGCAATTCCCGATCTGTCGCCGCTGAAAACAGCGATCGAACTCGAAACCGAACTCCTGGTGCTCCAACTGCGGGAACTGGCGCCCGCCGCGAAGGCGGCCGGGATACCGATCCTCCTCGAACCGCTCAACCGCTACGAGGCCCACGTTCTCAACCGCCTGGACCAGGGTATCGCCGTCGCCGCCGCGGTCGGGCCCGAGATCAAAATCCTCGCCGACTTCTTCCACATGAACATCGAAGAGTCCGACATCGCCGCCGCCATCCGCGCCGCCGGCCCCCACCTCGCCTACGTCCACGTCGCCGACAGCAACCGTCTCCAGCCCGGTCTCGGCCACCTCGACTTCCACCCCGGCTTCACCGCCCTGAAGGAGACCGGCTACGACGGCTTCCTCGGCATCGAGTGCCGCGTCGAAGGACCCAAAGAACAGGCCCTGAGGGAAAGCACGGCGCTACTCCGGGAGTGGTGGAAGGCGGCGTAGATTCGGCCTCGGCGGTCGGCCCCCCCGGCCCCCCAATCCTGGGGGGTGAACGGGTTGCTTCCTTCAGGGCCGTCCTAAAGACAACGAACCCTTCGTCTCCCCCCAGGATTGGGGGGCCGG
>DATBFX010000406.1:0-7477 GCA_036558305.1 Thermomicrobiales bacterium
TCCCCCTGCAATCTATCCCTTGCTCCACTCGTTCGCGTTCCAGAGGTTGGTGTCGCAGAGGGGGTGGATGGTGTAGCCCTGGATGTTGCTACGGCGACCGAAGAGGTTGGTGTTGTTGAACATCGGCGCCCAGGGCAATTCCTCGGCCAGCAGTGCCTGGAGTTGCTTGTAGATGCCGGTGCGCTTGGCCTGGTCGAGTTCGGCGGCGCCCTGTTCCATCAACTGGTCGGCATCGGCGTTTTTGAACTGGACGTAATTGGCGCCGGTGCCCGCCTCGCGCGGGATGAATTGCGAGTGGAGGCGGGAGGTGCAATCGGGGTCGCTGGAGATGGCGTCGTTCCAGGCGACCATCAGGGTGTCGAACTCGGAGTTGGTGGTGTAGTTGCCCCAGACCACCGCCGCCGGCATGTTCTTGATCTCCATGGAAACGCCGATCTTCTTCCAGTCCTGCTGGATGATCTGCTGCGCCGCCTCGCGGGCAGTGTTCCCAGCGGTCGTCGAATTGGTGAAGGCGAGTTTGACCCCGTTGTTCTCGCGGATGCCGTCGCTCCCCTTTGCCCAACCCGCCTCGTCGAGCAGTGCGTTCGCCTTGTCGAGGTCGAACGGGTAAGTCGTCACCTCGCCGTTGTAGGCCCAGTGTGCGGGCGAGAGATAGGTCAGGGTCTTCGGTTGGGTTCCGTAGTAGATCGTGTCGATGATCGTGTCGACGTCGATGGCGTGGTAGAGGGCCTGCTTGACGCGCTTGTCCTGGAACCAGGGTTTGCCGTTGTTGAAGTAGATGAATTCGACGTAGCTGCTGGGGTAGGTAAACTCGACGTAGTCGGCCTGGTCGCCTTCCTGGAACTGGTCGGGAGGAATGCCCTGGTAGTCGATGACGTCGATCTCGCCCGTCTTCAGGCGACCGAAGAGGGTGGGAAGTTCCGGAATGACCTGGAGGACGATCCGATCGACCTTGGCGACCGTACCGTGGTAATCGGGGTTGCGCTCGACCGTGAGGTGGTCGCCGCCGACGTGCTCGACGAACTTGAAGGGTCCGGTGCCGACCGGGGCCGAGGTGTTGAAGGGATCTGTGAGAAGGTCCTTGCCGTCGAGGATGTGCTTGGGGATGACCGCCGTCGTGCCCTGCGTCCAAACGAGTTGGAACGGGGCGTACGCCTCTTTGAGTTTGATGACGACGGTGTACTCGTCGGGCGTCTCCAGGGTGTCGACCCGGTCGTGGCCGACGCGGGAGCGGACACCCTTCGCGTTCATCACCGTGTCGTAGGTGAACTTGACGTCGTCCGAGGTGAACGGTTGCCCGTCGTGCCACTTCGCGTTCTGGATCAGCTTGAAGGTCCAGCTCAGACCGTCCTCGCTGATCCCGCCGTTCGCGACCGTCGGCACCTCCGCGGCGAGGTTCGGCGCGAGCGTCCCGTCCGGCAGCAGCTTCATCAGACTGTCAAACATCAGGACTTCGGGCGCCGTCTCGGGACCGTTGTTCGCGTAGAGCAACGGGTTGTAGTTGACGGCCTCCTGCGAGGTCCCGACGATGACCGTGCCGCCTTCTTGCGCACGCGCGCCGGTCCGCCGCGTTCCTCCCTGTGGTGCCGCCGCTGCACCGGATGCAAAAGCGGCGAGGGCGGTTCCGCCGATCCCGAGGGCGGTGCCGCGTTTGATCAGGTCGCGCCGGCTCAGTTCCCCTCGTGTCGCCGCTGCGAGTAGATGCTTCACCCGCTCGTCGTGGTTCATCTCGGCATCCTCCCGTTGACACTCCGGCCCGCGCCGATTGGTTCCTGCCGTGCCGCCGTTCATCCCTGGGTACGCACACATCTTATGCGAGATGGCAGATGTTTGCATCGAGGCGGACGACGAGCAGATCGCGCCACCGGCACCCGATCTCCACTACAATGTCCGTGCATAGGTCGCCGAACGAGGACCGGAAAGGATGCGGTCGCGCCGAGCGGACTGGATTCGGCGCCCGAAACCTCGTTCGATCGTCGAGGGAGCGGAGCATGGTTGCCACATTCGACGCAGCGGATTCGACCGAGCGCCGGACGACGAGGCGTGCGGTCGTCGCCGGTCTTGGTGCCGCCGTCATCGCGTTCGGTCTCGGGAACAGGGCCGAAGCGAAGACGCGGAAAGTCCGTAAAGCTTCGCAGGGATCGAGCGGAACGGGAACATCGGGCACGGGGACCGCGGGCGCTGGTTCGTCGTCCAACGGGAGCAGCACGGACGGCCAGTCGTCGCCGGGCGGCGCGGGGGGATCGTCCTCCGGAACGGTCGTCCAAGGCGATACGGTGCCGGGCAAGACCGTGCAAGGGTCGTCGCAGAACGGGAGCAGCAGCAACGGCAGTTCGGGGAATGCCGGCGCTTCGTCGCCGGGAAGTTCGTCCCCCGGGCAGAGTTCGGGGTCGAGCACCACGATCACCAATTCGGTGTCGGGTGAGTCGAAAGCCGGTACGAGCTCACCGGGCGAGCACGAAGGGCCGGTGGTGATTCCGGGGGAGACGGATCCGGGCGAGCCGGGGCATTGAGAGACCGGCCCACCTGTCATTCCTCGACTTCGCTCGGAATGACGATAGGGGGCGATGCCCGCCTCGGCAATTCACCGAATCCGCTGCCGCGGGTCGAGGGCGTCGCGCAGACCGTCGCCGACGAAGTTGAAGGCCAGGACCGAAAGGGTGATGGCGACGCCGGGCAGGATGGCGAGGTGGGGCGCCCGGGTGAAGAAGTCCTGGGCGTTGTTGAGCATGATCCCCCAACTGGCGCGCGGCGGTTGGATGCCGTAGCCGAGGAAGCTGATGTAGCTCTCGGCCAGGATCGCGTTGGCGACGTTCAACGTCGCGGCGACGATGATCGGTGCCATCCCGTTCGGCAGCAGCTCGCGGACCATGATCCGCGCGTCGGAGGCGCCGAGCGCCCGCGAGGCGGTCACGAAGTCGAGCTCTTTCAGCGAGAGGAATTGGCCGCGGACGATCCTGGCGACCTCCATCCAGGCGGTGGCACCGACGATGAGCGTGATCGAGACGACGGTCGGCGTTATGAACGAGGCCAGGACGAGGAGCAGGTAGACCGTCGGGAAACAGAGAAAGACCTCGGTCAATCGCATCAAGAAGGTGTCGACGTAGCCGCCGTAGTACGCGGCGAGAACGCCAATCGCCGACCCCAGCACGATCGTGACGACCATCGCCGCGAAGCCGACGACGAGCGAGACGCGCCCGGCAAAGAGCAGGCGGGTGAGCACGTCCCGGCCCAGGTCGTCGGTTCCCAGGATGTGTCCCGGTGTCAGCGGGGGTTTGAAGCGGGCACGCGGATTGATGTCCGTGACCGGATCGTAGGGGGCGATCACCGGGGCGAGCGCCGAGGCGAGGAAGAAAACGACGATGACGACCGCGCCGGCCAGCGCCAGTCGGTGCCGGACGAACCGGCGGCCGACCTGGCGCAGCAGACCCTCGTGCACCTCGCGCCGGCGAATCGGGCCGGCCAGGCTCTCGGCTGCGGCGTCCGCCATCGTCAGCCCCATCCCGTCCGCGCCGATTCTCAGCGGACCCGAATCCGGGGATCGACGAAGCTGAGAGCGATGTCGGCGATGAGGTTGCCGATCACGACGAGGACCGCGGTCACCATCAACAGCGCCATCAGGACGGGAAAGTCGCGGTAGGTCAGGGCGTCGAGGAAGAGCCGGCCCATCCCGGCCCAGGCAAAGACGCTTTCGGTCACCAGCGCCCCGCCGAACACGGCCGGCAGTTGCACGCCGGCGAGGGCGATGATCGGGAGGACGGCGTTGCGGAGGATGTGACCGCGCAGCACCCGGCGGCCGGCGAGCCCTTTGGCGTAGGCGGTGCGGACGTAGTCCTGGTGGATGACGTCGAGGAGACTCGACCGGAAGTAGCGACTCCACTGGGCGGTCAGGACGAAGGCGAGGACCAGCGCCGGGGCGATCAGGTGGTGGAGCCGGTCGCCGAGCGTGCCCCCGCCTTCGCCGAGCGAGCGGTATCCACCGGACGGGATCCAGCCGAGACGTTCGGCGAAGACGTAGATGACCATCAGACCGAACCAGAAGGTCGGGATCGAGAGGGCGACGAGCGCACCTGTTGAGGCCAGGTAGTCGAACGCCGAGTATTGCCGGGTCGCCCCGATCGTGCCGATCGCGAAGCCGAAGATGATCGCCAGGGCGTAAGCGGTTCCCATCAGTTCCAGCGTCGCCGGCACCCGCTCCCAGATCAGATGGCTGACGGGGGCGCCGCCGCGAAACGAGTGGCCCCAGTCTCCGGTGAACATGTTCCCGGCCCAGGTCAGGTACTGCTGCCAGAGGGGACGGTTTAGCCCCCACGCTTCCTTGATCCGCTCGATGTCCTGGGAACTGACGTTGGGGTTGAGGGTATAGAGCGCGGCAAACCCGCCGGGCGCCAACTGCATCATCAGGAATCCCAGGATCGAGACCCCGACCAGGAGGGGAATCACCTGCAACAGCCGGCGAATCAGATAGGGGCCGTTCATGACCGGCGTGCTCCTTTCGCGACGGCGCCCGGTGTCGAGCGGCGCCGGTCCCTACCACCCATTTGCCCGCCGATGACTCAGGCGAGGGGCTCGCCGGCGAGGAAGCGGCGCCAGGCGTCGGGTGCGATCAGCTTGAGGAGGTGGAGCGGATTGGGGAGGGGGTCCTGCTCGAGCCATGCCGGGTCGAACCAGAAACCGGGCAAGACCTCGGAGTGATAGCGGCCCTGCTCGTCCGGTTGGACCGGCTGATACGATCCGGCGTGGTCGAGGCGGAAGAAATCGAAGCCGGTATGTCCTTCGCGGCCTTCGACCCAGAGGTATTCCCGCGAGCCTGCCGCTTGAAATTCGAGGTACTTGTCGCGGCGATCCCGTGTGAGGCTGTCTTCTGATCCGACCTCGGCGACGAAGTCGGCGCCGCCGACGAACCACTCTCGTTCGACGCGGTCGCGATGCTCTTTGAGGACAATGAACATGTCGGGAAGTCGAACTGAAGGGCGCGTCGGGACAAGCATGCCGAACTGTTCGGAGAAGATGTCTCCAAGGTCGAACAGGTCGACAAAGCCACCGAAGAGGCGAACAAGGAACGCGGTCATGAGCGCATGTCGCTTCAAGACGGACATGAAGACGATCGCCTCCCCATCGACCCATTCGACTTGTAGCCCCTCGATGTCACCCAGGTTCCGGTATTCCTCCAGACTCATCGGGTAGGTGTGACCCGGCAGGAGCCGTGGAGATGTGAGTTGCTGGACCATGTACTGTCTCCGAGCCTGGTGTCGGTGCGACCGGGGTGCGGGCGTGTACGCATCAATCCTCGCACGGCGCGACGGCAGTCGCAACGCCGACAGCCGCCGCGAACGCGCCGGCTCTCAAACGAGTTTGGCGATCGCGAGGGCGAGGCAGAGGACGAGCGCGATCACCGCGAGGATGACGATGATCGCCGAACACGAGCGGGCGGCGGAGGCGATGTCGGCGGGGCTGCTGGACGCGGAGGAGGCGTCGTCGAGGCCGTCCAGGTCGCCGGCTGGATCGATCACGGGCGGCGGGAGGGGCGGACGGCGCCGTCGACCGTGCTGCCCGCCGCGGTCTCGGCGCGGGAGAGGCGCCAGACGTGAACGATGCGGGTGGCGGCGGTGACGTGGGTGAGGATGGCGAGCGCCCAGAGCGCCCAGAGCGGGCGGTCGATCAACAGACAGAGGGCGAGGAGGAGGACGCGCTCGGGGCGGGCGACGAGACCGACCGAGGCTTTCCAACCGAGGGCTTCGGCGCGGGCGCGGGCGTAGCTGATCATCAGCGAGCCGACCGTGGCGATGAAGACGAGGATCGAGCCGGTTTTGGCATCGTCGGTGTCGAGGAGGAAGATCAGCACGCCGAGGAAGACGACCGATTCGGAATAGCGGTCGAGGGTCGAATCGAGAAAGCCGCCGAACTTGGACGTGGTCCCAGTGGAGCGGGCAACGGCGCCGTCGAGCATGTCGAAGGCGCTGGCGACGAGCAGGAATGCCCCGCCCCAGCGGGGATGACCGCTGGCGATGACGGCGGCGACGGCGGCGTTGAGGACAAGACCGATCACCGTCAGCATGTTGGCGGTCAGGCCGAGCCGGGCGATGGCGCCGCCGATGACGAGGACGTAGCCCCGGACCCAGGTGCCGATCCGCTCCGAGATCACGGTCCCACCTCGCCACTCCGGTCGCCGGGGGCTGTCCGCGCGCTCATTCGGCGCCTCGCCGGAGCTTCGCGTGCGCCGCCGCGTGATGGTAGACGTCGAGGACGCGGGCCGCGACGTGGGGCCAGGCGTATCTGGCCGCCGTCTGCTTGCCGACGGCGGCAAACCGGCCGCGGAGATCGCGATCGGCCAGGATGCGGACGAGGGCGAGCGCCAACGCCGCCGAATCCTTCGGTTCGACGAGCAGTCCTTCGCGTTCCGGCGTCAGGACCGACGCGTAGCCGGAGATGGCGGTGGCGACGACCGGTTTCCCGGTTGCCATCGCCTCCAGGAGGACCATCCCGAAACTCTCGCCTTTGATCGCCGGGGCGCAGAAAACGTCGCAACTGGCGTAGTAGCGCGGGAGGTCGTCGTTGGATGCTTGCCCGACGAAGTCGACACCTTGAATCCGGTACCGCTCCATCATCCCGTCGAACTTCTCCGGTTCGCCGGGGCCGACGACGACCAGGCGCGTCTGCGGAAACTGCTGGCGGACGAGCGGGAGGGCACGGAGCAGGTACTTGAACCCCTTGCGGGATTCGTTGAAGCGGCCGACGAAGAGGATGCGCGGGGTGCCGTCGCGGGCCCAGGGAAAGGGCACCACCCCCTCGTGGAACCGCTGGACGTCGATCCCGTTGGGGATGATGCTGTACGGGCCTTCGAAATACTGCGCGACCAATTCGCGCGCCGGTTCGGAGACGGCGATTCGGTCGTCCAACCGCCCAAGGACGGCCGAGAAGTAGGGTTTGAAGGCGGTGTACCAGGGGTTGGAAACCCGCGCGGCGTGGAAGGTGGCGACGTTGACCGCCTTCGAATTGAGCAGGACCATGTGCGGCAGGACGGGGATGAGCGGTTCGTGAAGATGGATGACGTCGAATTGCTCCTGACGCAGGAGCTCCTTGACCGCGTTGTAGAGGGTGACGTCGAAGGTGAGGCGAACGCGAGACCCGTTGCCGGGGATCGTGAAGGTGCGGCCGATCCCGTAGAACCCCTCCTGGACCTCCACCCCGCCTTTCGACGAACGCGGCGCCAGCACGACGACCTGGTGGCCGAGGCGCTCGAATTCGGCCCGCAGGTGGCCGATGTGCATCGGGACACCGCCGGGATGCCGGACGTCGTAGGGCGAGACCTGCGCGATCTTCACGGGCACCCCTCCGCGCGGTCGCCGGACCAGGGGCCACCGCACTCCCCGACGCGATGATAACAGAGCCGGTAGCCGGTAGGGGGTAGCCGGTAGGAGAGACGCGAGTCGGGAGTCGGGAGTCTGGAGTCGGAGGTGCTGAGAACCGGGTGGTC
>DATBFX010000407.1:0-15030 GCA_036558305.1 Thermomicrobiales bacterium
GCGCTCGCGGCGGGTGAGGTCGGCGTTGTACGGGGCGCCGCCCAGATCGGGCGCGGGTGCCGCGACGAGGGACAGGAACTCGCTGGCCCCGTCGAGGGTCTGGTCGAGTGACTGGGTTTGGCCGGCTGCCCAGGCGGCGGCGAATTCGGTGTGGCCGAGCGCGGCGCGGGCGCCGGCGAGGGCGCGGTCGAAGAGGGTCCGCTCGGGCAACGCGAAGGCGTGGCCAAGGGAATCGCGCAGACCGTCCGCCGCACCGAAGAGTCTGGCCGCGCGCTTCGGCGTCCGGTGGAGCACCGCCAGGGTGGCGGCGCCGGCGAGCCAATTGGCCAGCATCTCGCGCGCCCCGAGCTGCCGCCACAGGGGCAGGCCCGCCGCGAACCGGGCGGCGGCGGCGTGGTCGCCCCGGTCGCAGGCCACGAACCCGAGGTAGTTGAGGGTGACTGCGGCGTTGAGCGGGTCGCCGAGTTCGCGGTACACCGCCAGCGCATCCTCGAGGATCGCCGCTGCCGCCGCCGGGTCGCCCTGGCCCCAAACCGCGGGGCCGAGGATGTCACTCCGCAGCCCGGCGGCCCACCAACGGTTGCCCAGCGCCTCGAAGATCGCCTGCGCCTCCCCGATGTGGGACACCGCGTGGTCGTAGTGCCCCTGCCCCAGGTCGACGAAGCCGAGCACGTGCAGCGCCAGGGCGGTACCCTGGCGGTCGCCCAGGCCGCGCCAGAGCGCCAGGGATTCGGCTCCCAGCGCGCTCGCTTCCTCGTAGTCGCCCCGGTAGGCCGCCAGCAAGCCCGCCGAGCGCAGCCCCCGCGCCCGCACTGTGGCGGGGATGGCCGTACTCCGCGGCGGGTCGAGCGCGCGCTGGAGCCAGCCGCGCCCCTCTTGCCGATGGCTGCGAAAGATCCAGAACTCCCCCAGCGACCCGGCCAGCCGCAGCAGTCCCCCGGCGTCGCCGGTCCGCTCCAGCCAGGCGAGGGCCGCCCGCAGGTTGTCGAGATCGGCCTCGATCCGGTCCGGCCACTCCAGGAACGCCAGCGAGACGAGGCTCTCCCGGAAGCGTTCCGCCAGCCCCACGCACCAGGCCGCGTGCGCGCGTCGGACCGCCTCATCGTCGCCGCTGGCGGCGAGCTGCTCCAGCCCGAATTCGCGGACCGTTTCCAGCATGCCGAACCGCGGCTCGCCGTCGGGCTGCTCGGCCTGCGACACCAGGCTCCTGTCAACGAGCGACCCGAGCCCCTCCAGGACGTCGATCCCAGGATCGCCGGGCGCTGCGACCACCGCCGCGGCGGCCTCCAGGGTCCAGCCGCCGACGAAGACGGCGAGGCGGCGGAAGAGCATCTGCTCTTCCGGGGATAGCAGGTCGTGGCTCCAGGCGATCGCGTCGCGCATCGTCCGCAATCGCGTGGGCAGGTCGCGCGCCCCGCCGACGAGCAGCGGCAACCGCCGCGCCAGCCGACTCAGCAGCGCGCGCGGCGGCAGCAGGCCGATCCGCGCCGCCGCCAGCTCGATGGCGAGCGGCAGCCCGTCGAGACGGGCACAGACGGCGGCCACCGCCGGCGCGTTCGCCTCGGTGAGGCGGAAGTCCGCCCGCGTCGCCCGGGCGCGCTCCGTGAACAGGCGGATCGCTTCGTACCGCGCCAAATCCTCCGGCGGCGGCAGGCGGCGGGTGCCCTCTGGGCGGTCCGGCAGCGAAAGCGGCGGCACCGCAAAGGCATGCTCGCCATACAGGTGCAGAACCGCCCGGCTCGTGATGAGCAGGCGGAGACCGGGCGCGGCGGCGAGCAGGTCGCCGACCAGCGGCGCGGCCGGCAGCACCTGCTCGAAGTTGTCGAGGACCAGCAGCAGGTGCCGATCGCGGAGGTGCCGCATCACGCCGTCGGCGAGCGGCCGGTCGCCCGCCTCGCGCACGCCGAGGGCCTGCGCGATCGCCGAGGCGACGAGGTCCGGGTCGCGAGTCGCGGCGAGGGGGACGAAGGCGACGCCGGCGGCGAAGTCCGTCGCGAGGACCTCGGCCACCCGCAGCGCCAGGCGCGTCTTGCCGACGCCGCCCGGACCGGTCAACGTCAAGAGGCGGACGCCCCCGTGCCCGAGGAGGTCGCGGAGCGCGGCGACCTCGCGCTCCCGTCCGATCAGCGGCGTCAGCGGAACGGGGAGGTTGCTGCCGAGCTTGGGTGGAGGCGTGGCCATCGGGTGGACCGACCTTGCTCGCGGGCGAACGGCGGACAGCCGCCATGATGGCCGGCGGGCCACAGGCCGTCAACCGGGGGTCGGGCAGGGCCATTTCATCACTTCGCGTCGGCCGCCCGGACGAGGTCGGAACTCGGCAGCCGGGTCGCTCGCCTGGAGGGAAATCCTGGTCGAATCTGACGAGCCGCCCACGAACGGAGCCTTCGGAGCCGACGGAGGCGCCGGTCTTGGGTCGGTGGGACGCACGTTGCGGCTCCGAAATCGTCTGAATCCTGGGCGATGATATGGCCCTGGGGGCGGGACTTACCGCTTGCGTCCGCCTCTCCGATATGGCTACGATTTTTGCTACGATCGGACCGATACCCGGAACGCCCCTTCTGCGTAGCAAACAGCGAGCTATCGGCGGATCATCGTCGGCAAGGACGGTGATGTATCTCCCGAGCTTCATTTCACGGAAAGTGAGGACGTTCGCTGGTTCTCCCGCCCCTTCGCTCCCAAGAGGTGCCGCCAGAGAGCTCTCCAATTGACAGGCGAAGGGCCCCTCGCTGCGGGGCGGCCAAAGCGGATCGGCGTGCGTCAAGTTGCGGCGGTCGTGACGAGACTTGCAAAGAATCCGGCGGGTGAGGATACTGCGTCATCCGATCGGCTTGCTGTTGGCGCGTGATCCCGCACGGAGTTGCGTGGCCGCGGCGATGGGCGTGGGAGACCGCCACGGTGAAGGTGCTTGTCGCGGAACCGGTGATCGCCGGTGAGTCCGTCCTCTTCCGCTGGACGCAGTCGGAGCCGAATCCGTATCAGGCGAAGAACGAGTTCTCTTTTCGATACGAGGGAATCGACCTCGGGGCCTTTTCGCCGCTTCTTTTCTACGAGATCTTTCTTGGGCTCCAACTCAAGGTGTTCGGGGCGTACCGCCGCCCCGTCGAGGTGATCTTCCCGCGGCCGGTGCCCTGGCGGTCGGCCGCCTATTGGCGTGCGTTTCACGACGCCGACCTAGTGACGATCGCGCCGCTCGCCGATGCGGCGTCATACTCGCCCTGGATCAAGGGGTCTTCTCGCCTGCCTCGGCCGCGGAAAGCGGCGGTCTTCTTCGGCGCCGGCCGGGACAGCACCGCGACCACCTGCCTGCTCTCGGAGATCTTTGGGCCCGAAGAGGTGTTGCTCGTCCAGTTCGTCATTCCGGTGCGACCCGTCCCGGACCAAACAGAGCGATTGGAGCGACGGCAGGACGAGTTGATGCTGCGTCCGGCGCGAGAACGTTTGGGCGTCGCCACGCGCTTCGTCTGGACGGACTATCTGGCGCAGATGCACGTCGGGCACTACGCCACTCGCCCACACGCGGAGTTTTTCACCCTCGGGGCGCTGCCGTTGCTGCTTGCCTGGGGCGTTTCGCTCGCCACGTTCTGTATCGAATGGACGGCGTATCCGGCATTTCGCAACGAACACGGCCGACTCCGATTCCGTTCCCCCAAGTCCCGGCCGGAGATCTTGGCGACGCAGTCGGCGCACTACCGGCGGGTGCTCGGCGCCGAGCTGAGGGTGACGAATCTGAACATGCTGATGTCGACGCTGACGACGTTCCGCCTCCTCCAGGAGCGCTATCCGCCGACGCTCGAGCAGATCGTGATGTGTACCCAGGGCGATGTCGGCCAACGCTGGTGTTATCGCTGCAACAACTGCGCGTGGTATGCGCTGTACTGCCTGCATTTCGGGGTCCTCGACCTCCGGTTTGACTACGACCGCCTCTTCCGCGACGCGCCCTATTTCCGCAAGGTCGCGGCCTACGCCGCGACCGGTGTCGAGTTATCCCACTTCGGCAACGCGCCACCGCCGCCGTCGCTCGGACTCGAAGTCTTTTCGGTGTTTTTCCACGTCGTGGCCGGGGTGGACGTTCGTCTCGTCGCCGATCGGCTCGGCGCGGAGGCGTATGCCAATCTGATGGTGATGAAGGCGCTCTTCGGCAACCGCACCTACCCGAGTACGGCAATGATGCCGACGAAGGCGATCGACTTGCTTGGTCACCCGGCCGCGCGGCAGATCGCGGCGTTGGTTTCCCAGCACGCCGCGGCTGCCGACGACCTGCCCGGTCCGTTTGCCAACGCGGACGCGGTCTACGACTTCGGGCTCAGGATGCCGGTCCGCAAAGAATTGAGCTGCCCCGGCGATTGAGCGGCCGGGGGCGAAGCGGGAGGTGCGTGACGCACCCGAGGTACCGAGCATTGTGCGCATGGCCCAAAGCCGGCGCCTTGGCGCCTGGCGGCTGTCGTTCGCGATACCCCGTCGGATCACAATTCGCAAAAATGGGACGTTCGCCTAGTTGCAATCCCGGTTCTTATGGTATAATGTCAGGCTTGTGCGGAGTTCCCGTGCTCGGGAGCTCTCTAGTCACGGAACCGAATTCTTGCCAACCATCGTCGCCCCGCTCGTGCGAGGGTGGGACAGACATCCGCTGTCCGGGAGGAAGCGTACCTCTCTATGGCCGACTATCGGCCACCGGACGGTGTGGGTGGCGTTTGTAGACAACGTCCCCCTCTTCCCGCAGACTCCGCGGCCGGCTGCCGCGGGGTGAAGGACATGTACCGGTCTGGCAACGTTTGTGCAGCGTCTATGCACGCGAACGGGTCGCCGTGTCCGCGACGCCAGGAGTATGGCCCTCATGAGTGATTCGTTGCAGACCTACGATGTCAACAAGATCGATGCCCTCGTCGCCGAGACGGTCAACGGCGACGAGAAGCTGGAGATGCCCGAGGAGATCCAGACCCAACTCGCCGGCGAGATCGAACCGGAAGTCGACCTGGAGCGGGATCTCGACGTCCTCCAGCGCCTCGACCCCAATTTCATCAACGACCCGGTGCGGCTCTACCTGCGCGAGATCGCCGAGACGCCGCTGCTGACCCACGCCCAGGAAATCGACCTCGCGCAGCGCGTCGAGAACGGCGAGATCGCCGCCACCCAACTCTTCGTCCGGGCCAACCTGCGACTGGTCGTCTCGATCGCCAAGCGCTACGTCAACCGCGGGCTGACGCTCCTCGACCTGATCCAGGAGGGCAACATCGGGTTGATGCGGGCCGTCCAAAAGTACGACTGGCGCAAGGGGTTCCGCTTCAGCACCTACGCCACCTGGTGGATCCGCCAGGCGATCACCCGCGCCATCGCCGACCAGAGCCGGACGATCCGGTTGCCGGTCCACATGGGCGACTCGATCTCGCGCTACCGCAAGACGCTCAACATCCTCGCCCAGGAACTCGGCCGCCAGCCGACGCCGGAAGAGGTGGCCGAGGCGATGAGCGTGCAGCCGGAGAAGATCCAGCAGATCGTGCAGGCGGCGCAGCGGACGATCTCGCTGGAGACGCCGATCGGCAGCGAGGACGAGACCAGCCTCGGCGACCTGATCGCCGACGAGGTCTCGGAGACGCCGTACGAGGCGGCGAGCGAGTCGATGCTGAAGCGCGACGTGAACGCCGCACTCGACACGCTGACGGCGCGCGAGAAGCTGGTCTTGCAGTTGCGCTTCGGACTCGGCCACAGCCACCAGCACACGCTGGCCGAGGTGGGCGAGCAGTTGCAGATCAGCCGGGAGCGGGTGCGCCAGATCGAGAACGAGGCGCTGCAGAAGCTGCGCCGGCTCGACGGCGACCGGCTCTACGCGTACCACCAGGAACTTTGACCGGCGGCGATCGGCGAGCGTCGGGAGACGAGCGAGATTAGTACCTCGGACGCAACCGCATCTGATTCCGCGAGGGGCACGGCACGCCGTGCCCCTCGTTGCGTTTCGTCGGGGGCCACGTTCGCAAGGTTGGCCTTCGTAGGGGCGGACCTCCGTGTCCGCCCTCTTCGAGGTGCGTGGCGTGCGAAGAGGGCGGACACGGAGGTCCGCCCCTACATGGATGGCCGGTTCGAACTCTATGGGTAGCGACGCCTTCAAACTCCTGGCCGTGCCGATATTTGTCCTGCTGAACGGATTCTTCGTGGCGGCGGAGTACTCGCTGGTCAGCGTGCGGAAGACGCGGATCGACGAGTTGGCCGAGGGCGGGAACCGGATGGCCCGGCTCGTCCTACGGGCGAAGAGCGATCCCACCCGCTTCATCTCGGCGACGCAACTCGGGGTGACGATGACGAGTCTGGCACTCGGTTGGGTGGCCGAACCGACGCTGGCGCCGCTGATCCGCCCCCTCTTCGACTTCCTGCCGGAAGAGGGCGCGGTCGTCACCAGTCATCTGGTGGCGGGTGTTGTCGCGTACTTCATCATCACGCTGCTGCACATCGTCGTCGGCGAGCAGGTGCCGAAGATGCTGGCGCTGCAACGCTCGGAAGCGACGGTCATGGTCGCGGTCGGGCCGATGAGCTGGTTGTCGTGGCTGTTCCGGCCGATGATCGCCCTGCTCTACTGGTTGACGACGCTGGCGCTGAAACTCCTCCACCTCAAATGGGAAGGGGAGCACAGTCTGGTCTACACCGAAAACGAGTTGAAGATGATCGTCACCGCCAGCCAGGAGAAGGGGGTGATCGAGGAGAGCGAGCAGGAGTTGATCGTCCGCGTCTTCGGGTTTGCCGACGTCCACGCCGACGAGGTGATGGTGCCGCGGACCGAGATGGAGGCGCTGCCGGCGACGGCGACGCTGGACGAGGTGACGGCGGCGGTTTCCCGGTCGGGCCACGCTCGGTATCCGGTCTACGACCGCGACATCGACGACGTGATCGGCGTGTTCCACGTCAAAGACCTCTACCGCTTCCAGTCGGCGGGTCGGCCGCGCGCATTCGACCTGCGGCGGATGGTGCGCACCCCGCTGATCGTGCCGGCGGCGATGCCGCTCGACGAACTGCTGGCGATGATGAAGCGGCGGCGGACGCACGTGGCGATGGTGCTCGACGAGTACGGCGGGACGGCGGGGATGGTGACGCTGGAGGACGTGCTGGAGCGGATCGTCGGCGACGTCCGCGACGAGTTCGAGGGGGAGGCGGAGGAGGTCGAGGTCTCGGCGAACGGCGAGGTCCACCTGAGCGGTTTGCTCTCGATCGACGACGTCAACGAGCGGTTCGAATTGGCGATCGAGGACCCGTTTTACAACACGATCGGCGGCTACGTCTTCGGGCAACTCGGGCGCCGGCCGGAGATCGGGGACGAGGTACGGGCCGACGGGCATGTGTTCCGGGTCGAGGCGATGGACGGGTTGCGGATCGACCGACTGCAACTGATCTCGGCGGCGGAGAGCGCGCTGGAGGAGACGCGGGACGAGGCGGACGGGGTGGCGGTGCGGGAATAGCGGTTCAACGGCTCACATGTTGTCGTGAGCGACGACACTAATCGCGATGTCGGCTTCGGCGAGTCGCCCTATCTGACGAATGTCTCACCGCGATTGGTGGCAGCAGACCCGGACCGCCGGTTGCAGCCGCTATGCGCGGCGCCGATCGAAACACCCGATCAGGAACGCGGCGACGACGACCGGCACGCCGAAGATCAGCCGGAGCGTGCCCAGTTCCCCTTCGTCGAAGTAGGCCCAGCCGATCCAGACGACGGCCATCACCAACGCCAGCGCGACCCCCTGCCCGATCCCAGCCCGACCACGGCGCATGATGATGATGCGCTTCTCTTCGGCGTCACGCCATTCGTTGTCAACCACCCGATATTCCTCGCTGCCATTCCATGCGATCGAACCACGCGGACCGATCACGGCGATCGCCGCGCCGGTGACACGATCACTTTTGCACGCCGAGAGTTCCCGCGGCATCCGTCATTCGGCGTATTCCACAAACGCGGCGGGCCGAGTGGGGACCGCAGGTAGACGCGAGCGCGGCGACCCGCGCTTACGACACTCCACCAAACTCGATCGTCTCCTTTAGCCGGAAGCACGACCGACCGCGAATGTCGGCGGACGAACTGCCGACCAACACCTCGAACTCACCCTCCTCAGCGACCCAGGCGTGTTTGGCGTCGTCCCAGTAGGCAAGGGCGGTGCGGTCGAGGGTCAGCGTGGCGGTTTGGGTTTCGCCGGGGGCGAGGGCGAGTTTGGCGAAGGCTTTGAGTTCTTTTTCGGGGCGGGAGAGGCGGGAGGCGACGTCGCGGACGTAGAGTTGGATCGTCTCCTGACCGGCCCGCTCGCCGGTGTTGGTGACGTCGATCTGCACCGTCAGGCGGTCGTCGGGGGAGAGGGTGTCGGTGCTGAGGCGCAGGTTGGCGTAGGCGAATTGGGTGTAGGAGAGCCCGAAACCGAACGGGAAGAGGGGAGCGAGGCGCTTCTTCTCGTAATAACGGTAGCCGACGTAAAGGCCCTCGCCGTAGCGGACGTGGCCGTTGTCGCCGGGGTAGTTGATGAAGGCGGGGTTGTCTTCCAGGCGCACCGGGAAGGTCTGCGGGAGTTTGCCCGAGGGGTTTACGGTGCCGAAGAGGACGTCGGCGATGGCGTTGCCGCACTCCTGACCGGGGTACCACGCCTGGACGACGGCGGCGACCCGATCGAGCCAGGGCATGGCAACGGGTGACCCGGTTTGGAGGACGACGACGGTGCTGGGGTTGGCGGCCGCCACGCGCTCGATGAGCTCCGCCTGATCGCCGACCAGGTCCATGTGCGGCCGGTCGTAGCCTTCGCTCTCCCAATCGGCGTTGAGACCGACGAAAAGGAGGGCGACGTCTGCATCGGCCGCCACGGCGACTGCCTCGGCAATCGTGTCCGCGGAGACGGGCGGTAGGTAGCCGAGGCGGAGGGCTTTCAGCCCATGCATTTCCCCGGTGCTGTACTCGACCGCAAGTTCGTAGGATCGGCCGGCGACGAGGTCGACCCGCGCGATGACCTCGCTGCTGCCGAAACCGAAGTAGTTGTCGCTCGGGGTCTGGCGGGTCCAGTTGTCGATCACGACCTCGCCGTCGACGAGGAGGCGGCTCAGACCGGCGCTGGTCAGACCGAACCCATGAGGACCGCTCTCGCGCGGCGTCAGCGTCGTCGTTAGGCGGGCGGAGAAGGTCGCGGCGGTGACGCCGGGTGCGATGTCGCCGATCCAGAATTGCTCGGAGGAAGCGGTCGTCGTCGTGTAGAACGGCGCGCCGGAGAGGTCGAGCGAGGAGAAGTAGCTGATGTCGAAGCCGGCACGGTCGAGGAGACCGGGATCGAGCCGGGGGAGCAGGCGGTGATTGCCGCAGCCGACGGCGTAGCCGATTTTGAGCCGCTCGCCGACCTGGGCGACGATCCCGTCGAACGGGGTGACGGCATAGTGGGCGCTCACCTGGGAGCTGCCACCGCCGTGGATGCGGGCGGCCCTGGCGTTGGGGCCGATCACGGCGAGCGAGGTCAGGCGATCGGGGTGCAAGGGCAGGATGCCGCCGGCGTTTTTGAGCAGGACCATCCCTTCGGCGGCGACGGCGCGGATGAGGGCGCGGTGTTCGGGGCGGTCGATGGCTTGCTCGGGATGCTCGGTCGGATCGTCGAAAGCGCCGGTACGGAGGATCAGGCGAAGCATCCGGCGGGCGGCCTCGTCGATCGCGTCCGAGGCGACCTCGCCCGCTTCGACGGCGTTGAGCAGACGCTCGCCGCGCCAACGCGGGGGACCGGGCATCTCCAGGTCCATGCCGTTGTTGGCGGCGTCGACGGTGCTCTGGGTGCCGAACCAGTCGGACATGACGATGCCGTCAAAGCCCCATTCGTCTTTGAGGAGGTCGATGAGGAGACCGCGGTGTTCGCTGGCGTAGACGCCGTTGACCCGGTTGTACCCGGCCATGACGGCCCAACTGCCGGCTTCGCGGACGGCCGCCTCGAAGGGAGGAAGGTAGATCTCGCGCAGGGTGCGCTCGTCGACGTCGGTGCTGATGGTGTTGCGCTGGAATTCCGAGTCGTTGCAGACGAAGTGCTTGACGGTGGCGCCGACGTTTTGCCGCTGGAGACCGGTGACGTACGCGACGGCGATGCGGGCGGAGAGGTAGGGGTCTTCCGCATAGCACTCGAAGTTGCGGCCGTTGAGGGGCGAGCGGTGGATGTTGACGGTCGGGGCGAGGAGGAGATGCGCTCCTTTGGTTTTCGCCTCCTCGCCCAGCGCCTCCCCGATGCGCTCGATGAGGGCGGTATTCCAGGTGGCGGCAAGGGCGATCGCGACCGGGAAACAGGCCGAGGTCATCGCGCCGCCGACGAGGGGACCGCTGCCCCGCGCGCCGTTCGGGCCGTCGCTGACCTTGATCGCCGGGATACCGAGCCGCTCGATCGGGGTCGTCGTCCACAGCGACGATCCGGCCAGCAGCGAGACCTTCTCCGCCGTCGTCATCGCCTGGAGGAGCGAGGCGATCCGGCCCTCCCCGGCGGAGTCGATCGTCCGAACGTCGGTGGTCATGGTCTGGTCGTCCTTTCGCCGTACCCAAGCCAGCAATGTCCATCTCCCAGGAGTGTAGCCGGGCTGGCTCCCTCACGTCGTCGTGGTCGGCCGATGGCGACGAGTCGTTCAACGGCGATCGCAGCGCCGACCTTGCCGGCTGCACGGGGGATGCGACAAACCGTAGACTACTCACCGTCACGGGGCAGGCCGGCAACGGCGCGCGGCAGCCCCGAACGAGCCGTCGGTAGGGGAAGAAAGGAGGGAAGTGGAAGGGAGACGAACCCAACCGATCTTGGCAGTGGCATCCAATCGCGAGAGGAGTCGGAGAGCATGTCAAGGCGACCCGTAACCCTGCTCATGATTCTGTCCGTCGTCTCCTCGCTGTTCGTGGGCGCGGTCGCCCGCGCCTCGGCCCAGGACGGCACCCCTCCGGCCGTCGACACCTCGGTCTCCGGCGAGCTCAACGTGGCCATGGTCGCCAACCCGCAGATGGTCGCACTCCAGAAACTCGCGCCGGAGTTCCAGAAGCAGTACCCGAACATTAAGCTCAACCTGCTCGTGTTGCCGGAGAACGAGGTGCGCGACCGCATCCGCACCGACGTCTCGACGCAGGCCGGGCAGTTCGACGTGGTCACGATCGGGATGTTCGAGGCGGCCGACTACGCCAAGCAGGGGTGGTCGCTCGACGTCGGCACGCCGCTCCAGGCCGACCCCAACTACGACTACGACGACATCTTTCCGGCGATGATCTCGGCGCTCTCGGGCGAAGACGGCAAGCTCTACGCGGCCCCGTTCTACGGCGAGAGCTCGATGGTCTTCTACCGCAAGGATCTGTTCCAGCAGGCCGGGTTGACGATGCCCGACAAACCGACCTGGGACGACATCGCCGGTTTCGCCCAGAAACTGCACAACCCGAGCGCCGGCCAGTACGGAATCTGCCTTCGCGGTCTCCCCGGCTGGGGCGAACAGGGCGCACCGCTGACCAGCGTGATCAACGCCTTCGGCGGTCGCTGGTTCGACCCGGATTGGAAGTCGCAACTCGCCTCCGAGAAGAGCGCGAAGGCGATCACGTTCTACACCGACCTCGTCAAGAACTACGGCGAGCCGAGCGCGACGACCTCGGGGTTCACCGAGTGCGAAAACCTCTTCTCCGCCGGCAAGGTCGCGATGTGGTACGACGCGACTTCGGCGGCCGACTTCCTGGCCGATCCGAAGCAGAACCCGCAGGCCGCCAACACCGGATTCGCCAACCAGCCGACCGAAGAGATCGCCAGCGGTTGGCTCTGGGCCTGGGCGTTCGCGATCGAGAAGAGCACCAAGCACCAGGATGCGGCGCTGGCCTTCGTGAAGTGGGCCACCTCCAAGGACTACGTCCAGCTCGTCGCCAACCAACTCGGCTGGGGTTCGGTCCCATCGGGCGTCCGCGCCTCGACCTACGCCGATCCCGGCTACGAGCAGTACGCGGCGGCGTTCGCGGACCTGGTGCTGAGCATCATCAAGGCGCAAGACCCGACCAAGTGCTGCGTCGATCCGGTACCGTACAAGGGGTTGCAGTTCGTCGGGGTGCCGGAGTTCGTCACCCTCGGTGACCAGGTAACGAAGGAGTTGGCCAACGTGATGGCCGGCAACGAGAGCGCCGACGACGCGATCAAGAAGATCGACGACCTGGCCAATACGTGGGCGCAGGACAACGGGTACCAGAGCTGAGTCGTCAGTCGTCAGTCGTCAGTCGTCAGTCGTCAGTGATGGGTCCCAGGTCCCAAGTCGCAGGTCCCAAGACGGACCTTCTTGGGACCTGCGACCCGCAATCGTTTTCTAACGACTGACGACTAACGACTCGCGACCGGGGTAGACCATGGCCGTCGCCAACCAGCGGATGTCCACGGTGCAAGCGCGCGCGACGGCGCACGCCGCGGCCGAAACGCGCCATTACGGGACCGTCGGTCGGTGGCTGGTGGCGCCGGCGCTGATCTACGCGATCATCGTTACCCAACTGCCGTTCATCTACACGCTCTACTACAGCACGTTTCGGTATAACCTGCTGCGACCGGAGCGGCGGGCGTTCGTCGGTCTGGACAACTACCGGCGGACGCTATTCGACGACCAGGTTTTCCGCGATGCGCTCGTCAACACCCTCATCTTCACGGTGGGAGCCGTTGCGCTCTCGTTGCTACTTGGACTCTTCTACGCGGAGTTGGTGAACCACCGGTTTCCGGGTCGCGGCATCGTGCGGACGATGCTGATCACGCCGTTCCTGGTGATGCCGGTGGCTGCCGCGCTCGGCTGGAAAAACCTGATGATGGACCCCGATTTCGGGGTGATCGGGTGGTTGCTGCGCGCCGTCCAACCGGGTTCCGACCCGTGGAGTCCGGTCTGGCTTGCCAATTACCCGCGGCAGTCGATCGTCGTCATGCTGGTCTGGCGCTGGGCGCCGTTCATGATGCTGATCCTGCTGGCGGGGATGCAGTCGATCGACGAGGAGGTGCGGGAAGCGGCCCGGGTCGACGGCGCGACGCCGGTCCAGGAATTCTTCGGCATCACCCTGCCTCACCTCTACCGGTTCATGCAGCTCGGCGCGCTCCTGGGATCGGTCTACATCGTCCAGGAGGTCGATGCGATCTTCATGACGACCCAGGGCGGACCCGGCACGCTGACGACGAACCTCCCCTACTACGTCTACGAAACGGCGATCCGGGGGAGTCAGGTCGGGCGGGGCGCGGCAATTGGCGTCGTCGTGGTGGTGTTGACCATCATCGCGATGACGCTGCTGCTGCGCGTCCTCGACCGGATGCTGCGAGGCCAGTATGAGGACCGCTAGGAGGCGTACCGGGTTCCGGAAGGAGCGCGCGCCGTTGGCCTGGACGATCCTGGCCTGGGTCGTCGGGCTGATCGTCTTTTTCCCGGTGCTCTACATCGTCGTCACCGGGTTCAAGCCGGAGGCCGAAGCGATCCGGCTGCCGCCGAAGGTGATCCCGCTGCCGACCAGCGTCTCTGGCGGCTGGCTGAAGGACTACGTCTTTCATCCGACGGGGGAGCAGTACCGAGAGATCCGCAGCCGCGGGTTTTACCCCTTTTTCCGGAATTCGATCGTTGCCTCGCTCGTCTCGACGGCGATCGTGCTCATGCTGGCGGTGCCGTCCGCCTATGCCCTGGCATTGCGACCGATGAAGAAGTGGCGCGACGTGCTCTTCTTCTTCATCTCGACCAAGTTCCTGCCGCCGGCCGGGGTGATCATCCCGCTCTACATCATCTTCAAGAACGCGCACCTGCTCAACACGATTCGGGGGCTGGTGATCATCTACGTGGCGATGAACCTGCCGATCGCGATCTGGATGCTGCGCTCCTTTTTCGAGGAGGTGCCGCAGGCGATACTCGACGCGGCCCGCGTCGACGGCGCGGGGTTGATTCGGGAGATGCTCCAGATCCTGCTGCCGATGGTGGGGCCGGGGATCGCGGCGACGGCGTTCCTCTCGGTGATCTTCGCCTGGAACGAGTTCTTCTTCGCGGTCAATCTGGTGGCGACGGAGAAAGCGGCGACGGTGCCGCTCTTCATGCAGAAGTTCATCACGTCGGAAGGGTTGTTCTGGGCCAAGCTTTCGGCCGCGAGCACGATGGCGATCGCGCCCGTCGTCATCCTCGGCTGGATTTCGCAGCGCCAACTCGTGCGCGGGCTGTCGATGGGGGCGGTGAAGTAGGCGGACAGACGGACAGACGGACGAATGAGATGGAGGTGCGACCGTGAATGCCGTTGTCGTCCACGAACCGCACGACGTGCGAGTGGAAGAGGTGCCGGAGCCCGAGATGGGGCCGAAGGACGTGGTCGTCAAGGTCGGGGCGTGCGGGATTTGCGGCACCGACATCCACATCATCGACGGCGAGTTTCCGCCGACGGTGTACCCGATCATCATCGGGCACGAGTTCGGGGGGACGGTCGTCGCGGTCGGGAAGGACGTGGTCGGGGTGAGGGTTGGCGATCGGGTCGGGGTCGATCCGACGCTCAACTGCGGGGAGTGCTACTTCTGCCAGCGCGGTCAGGGCAACCTCTGCGAGCGGTGGAACGCGGTCGGGGTCGGGCACCATCCGGGCGGGTTCGCCGAGTGCGTGGCGGTACCGGAGCGCTGCGTCTACCCGATCCCCGATGGGATGTCGTTCGCCGACGCGGCACTGATCGAGCCGGTCAGTTGCGTCGTCCACGGGTTCCATCTGCTGCAACCACGGGTTGGCGATAGCTACTTGATCTACGGCGCCGGACCGATGGGATTGCAAAACGCGCAGATGGCGCGCTTCAACGGCGCCAGCGTCGTCGCGATCGTCGACATCAACCCGAGCCGGTTGGAGATCGCCCGCGGGTTCGGGTTCGAGGTGGTCGGCGCGTCGCTCGACGAGGTGCGGCACGTGGCGCCGCGCGGGTTCGACATCGTGATCGAGGCGACGGGGAAGACGAAGGTCGCCGAGATGGCGATCGAGGCGGTGATCCGGCGCGGCAAGCTGCTGCTGTTCGGGGTCTGCCCGCCGGGGGAGAAGGCGGCCTACGATGCCTTCACGATCTACAACCAG
>DATBFX010000408.1:0-6513 GCA_036558305.1 Thermomicrobiales bacterium
GCGCTGAGCAACCCCGCGTCACCCACCGCCGCGACCCGAACCGACGGCGGCAGTTCGCCGCCGATCCGCCGCGCGCCCGCCGCCGTCGTCACGATCAGCACCGGCACCTCCCCGGACCGAAACAGGCGCCGGTCGAGGTCGAGATCGCCGCTCGCGCTCACCACGACGTTCAGCGGCGGTTCCGGCTTGCCGAGCGTTGCCCGCAGCGACCGGTAGGCGTCCGCCAGCGGCGGGTAGATGTAGTCGCCGGTCCAGCGGTGCTCGGACGACGCCGCCCGCAGCGTCCCCGCCCCGATCACCACCGCGTCGGCGACCGCGCGCAGCACCCCCATCACCATCCGGTCGTGCCGGTTGAACCCGCTGATCTCCCCGCCGCCGGCGTGACCGGGCACGCCGAGCGAGACGACGCCGTCCAACGTCTCCACGAAGTTGGCGAAGACGTGCGGTCGCCCCGGCCGCGCGGGGAAGCGCAACCCTCCGTAGAGGTCGGCGAGTTCCTCCGGGAGCGGCAAATCGGCCCCCTGAACGCTGTCGAAGAGGGTTTCCAGCGGCGCCAGTGCGGTCATCGGTGCAACCCACAGGCGACGAAAAACTCGGACCGCAAGGCCGGGTTGTGCTCGTATTCGCCCCGCCAAAAGGTCGTCCGGGTCAGGGCCGCGGCCTCCTGGACACCGCGCATCTGCGTGCAGAGGTGGTGGGCCTCCAGGTAGACCGCCACCCCGTGGGGCTGGAGCATCGCCTCCAAGGTGTCGGCGATCTGCTGCCCGATCCGCTCCTGGACCGCAAACCGCCGGGCGAAGAGGCGGACCAGCCGCGTCAGCTTGGAGATGCCGATGATGTGCTCGTGCGCGATGTAGCCGACGTGGGCGTGCCCGAAGAACGGCAAAGCATGGTGCTCGCACAGCGAATAGAACTGGATCGGTCCTTCGATGACCTGACTCAAGCGGCAGTCCGGCCCGCCGCGGCACTCGGTCTCGAAGGCGGTCAGCAGCTTCGGATCGCCGTCGTACCCGTCGGTGGCGTCGAGCATCGCGCGGACGAAGCGGCGCGGGGTGTCGACCGTCGCCGGGGTCGAAAGGTCCATGCCGAACGCCGCGAACATCTCGGCGGCGTAGTCTTCGAAGCGGCGCAATTGCTCGGCCGAGACCGCCCGCTTCCGCAGGGACATCGCGGTCTGCAAATCGTCGGGATCGACGAGGTCCAATGACGACGACACGTCGGTTCCTCCTGTGGATGTGAAGCTTGATGAGCGAACGGACCCCGGCGCGGGCGCCCGTCCCCGGCAATCATTCGATGGCGATCCGGCCGATGAGTTCCGGGGCGCGAAACCGTTGGGCGCTGCCGACCAACTCGCGGGCGTCGTCCGTCCGATCCCACACGTTCCAGAGCAGGACCCCGCGCACGCGCGCATCCCGCACGAAATAGACCACCCCCCGCCGATACGGCTCCGCCCAATCGGCGACCGTGTCGAGCCGCGCGTCCACCTCGCCGACGGCCTCGTAGCCGAGGTCGAAGAGGTCGGAGTAGAAGTAGGGGAGATGGTCGTACGGCGCCGGATCGCCGGCCATCGCGCGCCCGGCGGCGCGGCCCATCCGCTTGGCATTGTCTTCGTGTTCGACCCGGACCAACTCGCCGAGCGCCGGTTGGCAAAACCGCGCGACGTCCCCGGCCGCGTGGACGTCCGGGTGGCTCGTGCGCAGGTAGGGATCGACGACGATCCCGTCCGCCGTCGCCAAACCGGCCGCCTCCGCCAACTCGACGTTCGGCCGGGTGCCGATCCCCGCCACGATCCCGTCGACCACCAATTCCCGTCCCGCCGCCCCCTCGGCGGTGCCGAGCGTCACGGCGAGTTGGTCGCCGCGCTCCGCCACGTCGGTCACCGCGGCGCCGGGAATCACCTCGACCCCCTCGGTTCGGTACCGCTCGGTCAGCGATCCCGCCAGATCGCTCGGGAAGAGACGGGCGCCGATCGCCTCCTCCGGGAAGATCATCGCGACCTCCTTCCCGTTCGTGGCCAGGGCGGCGGCGATCTCCGATCCGACGAATCCGCCGCCCACGACCGCAAACCGCCGGCCGTGCTCCGTGAGCGAGCGGAGCCGCCGGTAGTCGTCCAGCGTGCGGAAGTAGATGATCCGGTGACCGCCAAAGGGGAGACGCCGGGGTGTGACGCCGGTCGCCAGCAGCAGCTTGTCGAAGCCGTAGACGTCGCCGCGATCGTCGACCGCCTGCTTCGCGCGGAGATCGAGCGTCCGCACGGTCCGCCCCAGGTGGAGTCCGACCCCGCGATCCGCCGTCCCCAGCCAGACGCTCTCGAAGGGCTTGCCTTGCCACAGCTTTTTCGAAAGGGGCGGCCGCTTGTAGGGCGGATCGGGCTCGCTACCGATCAACCCGATCGAACCGTCGGGGTCGACCTCGCGGATACCGCGTACGGCGGCGTCGGCAGTCATCCCGCCGCCGGCGATCAGGTAGGTGAAGTGCGACATCGTTTTCTCCTCGCGGCGGGCACGGCGAACGAGACCGGCGTCCCCAGTTCGCCGTACCCGCGACCTAACGAATGCGACTACGCGAACTTCTCGGGGAACTGGCTGATGATGCCCGTGCTGAGCATGTCGGCCATCTCGAGGATCTGCCGGTGGACCGTGTCGTAGGCGGCGATGTCCGCCGGCCAGTCTCCCTTCAGGTGGGCGACGGCTTCGGCCAGGGTATCGTCGAGGTGGGTTTTCATCATCGCCTTCATCTCGTCCCGCGGCCAGGCCGTGGGGTTGGCGTCGCTCAAGAAGGTGGCGATCTCGTCCGCGTTGGCATACCAGCGTTGGCTTGCCGCATCGATCTTGGCGGTATCACCGGCCTTGGCGGCGGCGAGTACGTCGGCGGCGCCGAGGATGTGCTGCTTGAGGAGGTCCGTCAGTTTGTCGCCGGCCGCCTCGCCGTAGTACGGCTTGATGGCGTCGCCGATGTCGACCTGGTTCTGCAGCAGCCGCTGCGTCGTGGCGTCGGTTTCAGGCGAACCCGCGGCAAAGTCGACGATGAACAGGCGCGTCCAGGTGATGTGATCCTCCCACAGCTTGCGCATCGCCTCCCGGAAGGCGACCTGGCTGGCCGGGATCGCCCCGGTCTCCGCCGGGACGGGTGTGGCGGTCTCGGCCGAGGCGGTCGCAAACGACGCCACCGCGGCAACCAGACTCAGCGCCAGAACGAGTCGCATGATTTTCGAAGGCATGGTTCTCTCCTCCGTGGCCATCGGCGGCCCGGTCCATCGCGTTCCGATCGATCGCAGGTGACGGCAAGGGTTGGGAATCAGCCCGAGCGCCGGGGCACCCGTGGCCGCGGCGGGCTACGCGCCGGTTCGTCGACCCGGCAGTCTCGTCGTCCCTGAGCGGATGGCAATGCGGCCATGGGAACCCTCCGGTCGCCGTCGAGGGTGTCGTGTCCGTGGCAGCATACCAGGTTTCTCCATAATGTCAAGATATTATTTGACATTCTTGACAAAGCGGACACGCCGTCGTATCGTTGACCGTGATGGACGGAGGCAATGCCGCGGTATGACGGGCTGGGAACAACGCTTCTTCGCCAGCACGCGCGGCCAGGTGGTCACGCTGCTGCGCCGGGGTGACCGCACGGTCGACGAGCTGGCGCATGCCGTGGGGTTGACCGACAACGCCGTCCGCGCCCACCTGGCCGTCCTCGAACGCGACGGCCTCGTCGTGCAGGGCGGTCTGCGCCGCGGCGGTGGCAAACCCGCCTTCGCCTACGAATTGACACCGGAGGCGGAACGGCTCTTTCCCAAAGCCGACGGCCCCCTCCTCCGCCTCCTCCTCGACGTCCTCGCCGAGCGGCTCCCGGCCGCGACGTTCGACGACGTGCTCCGGGAGGTGGGGCACCGCGCGGGAGCGGACGCCGCGGCAGCGGAGGGAGACTTACGCGCGCGGATCGATGCCGCGCTCGCGCTCCTCGCCGAGTTGGGCGGTCTCGCGGAAGCCGACGAGCACGACGGCGGCTTCGTGATCCGGGGCTACAGTTGCCCACTGGCCGCGGCCGCGCCGGGCCACCCGGCGGTCTGCCGGCTGGCGGCGGCGCTGCTCACCGAGGTGGCCGGCGTCCCGGTCCTGGCCCGCTGCGAACCGGGCGAACCGCCACGCTGCCGCTTCGACGTACCCCGACCGGGGCAGGAGACGGGAGAACGTGGTCCGTAGGGGCGGACCGGGTGCCCTTTGGGCGATGTCCGCCCTCGACGTATGCGGAATGCGACGAGGGCGGACACGGCGGTCCGCCCCTACGCAATCCCCGGGCCGTCACCCCCGAGATTCGGTCTAAGCCGAGCCCACCCGACCCGAAACCACGTGCGCCGCGACCGGAAACGTGACACCACTCGCGGTGCGGAACGGAGCGAGCGCCTCGTCCATCTCCGCCTTCGCCCCCTCGTAGACCGTCCCACCAAGCTCCCGCAACATCGCCCCCAGCGGCGTCGCGTCGAACTCTCCCTCCAGGAAGGCTTCGACACTCGGGTAGGTGACCGCATCTCGGATCGTCTCGACGCGCACCGCCTCAAATCCGGCCGCATCGAGCAAGCCACCCAGCTCCGCGGCGTCGTGCAAAACGAACGGCGCCCGCACGATCGCCTCCGCCCCAGCCCCAGCGAGGCGACCGGCGATCTCGGCCTGCCGGGCGTACGGCGGGCTTACCTTGATCGCAGCCCAGGTGGCGAGCGCAACGCTCCCCGACGACGTCAGCACCCGGTGCATCTCCCGCAGCGCGGCGAGGCGATCCGGGAAGAACATCAAGGCGAATTGACAGAGCACCCGCTCGAACGACGCGGCGGGAAAGGGCAGCGCCGCCGCGTCTCCCTGGCGCCAGTCGAGATCCGGTCGGACGCGCGCGGCGACCGCGAGCATCCCGGGATTCAGATCGAGGCCAACCACGCGCCCGGTCGCCCCGACGCGGTCGGCAGCCGTCCGGGCGACGATACCGGTTCCGCAGGCGACGTCGAGGACGCGATCCCCCGTTCCGACACCGGCAGCCGCGACGACCCGCGGCGCCCAGGCGGTCATCAAGGCGGGGACGAGCAGCGCTTCGTAGCGTTCGGCGGCGGTCGTCTCGACCTGCCAGGTTTGCGTCACCATCGGCGACCTCCTTTCGTCTTGGATCGATGGTAGGGGTTTGCGCCGGCGCGACAAGTTCAATCATTGAACCGCGCTGTCCGCTCCGGCCTGGCATACTGTGCCCATGCGCAGCTACGGCCAGTTCTGCCCGATCGCCGTGGGAGCCGAGATTTTCGCCGAGCGGTGGACGCCGCTGATCGTCCGCGAGCTCTTCGCGGGCAGCACGCGGTTCAACCAGTTGCAGCGGGGCTTGCCGCGGATCCCGAAGGCGACCCTGACGGACCGCCTGCGCTTCCTCGAACGGTCCGGCGTGATCGAGCGCCGCCCCGACGAGGCCGGCGGCACCCGATACCACCTGACCCCCGCCGGACAGGACCTCGCCGCGGTGGCGGTCGCCCTCGGGGATTGGGCGCGGCAGTGGGGCCACGCCGAGATCGGGGCACACAACCTGGACCCCGATTTCCTCCTCTGGGACATCCATCGGGGCATCGTCGTCGAGCGCCTTCCGGAGCGCCGGGTTGTGGCGCGCATCGTCCTCACCGGCGCCCACGAGCGGCACTACTGGTTGGTCCTCGAGCGACCGGAGCCCTCCCTCTGCCTGGTCGACCCCGGCCTGGAGGTCGATCTCGTCGTCACGGCGGACACGGTCGCCCTCCACCGCGTCTGGGTGGGGGAGCTCGATCTCGCCAGGGCGCTGACCACGGGCGCGATCGCCCTCGACGGACCCGCCGAGCTGCGTCGTCGCTTCCCGGAATGGCTCGCGTTGGGGTTCTTCGCCCGGCGGCTGACCGCCCCGTAGAGCGTGACGGGAGGACGATGCGGTCGCCGTCGCCGGCAGGTCAACTCCGGTCGGGAAAAATCCGCGGCGGGTTGTCCGCCTGGTAGCGGAAGCGCGGGGCGAGATCTGCCCCCCGGATGACACCCCCGGTGTGATAAGTCAGCCCCCAGGCATCGATCATCGACCCGTCCGCGAAGACACAGAGATTCATAATCGCCTCGGCCTGTTCAGCGTTCGCCGCCACCCAGCCGCCGCCGGCAGCGGACACGCCGCCCCAATCGTAGGCCCCGCCGAGCACCTGGGCGCAGTAGACGGCCGAGGGATTGGGCACCGCTCGCCATTCTCTCCCGCCCACATTCGGGCTCCCGCCTTCCCAAGCATGTGTCTTCGGGCGCCAAGCGGGGCCATCAATCCTCTTGCGTCAGCCGGTCCGCCGGTCGGCCCCCCCTTCCCCCCAATCCTGGGGGGTGAACGACGCGCGCTCTCGTCTCCCCCCAGGATTGGGGGGCCGGGGGGGCCGACCGGCGGACCGGCTGACGCAAGAGGATTGATGGCCCCGCTTGGCGCCCGAAGACACATGCTTGGGAAGGCGGGAGCCCGAATGTGGGCGGGAGAGAATGGCGAGCGGTGCCCAAT
>DATBFX010000409.1:0-11510 GCA_036558305.1 Thermomicrobiales bacterium
CCTCGCCTTCTCGCCTCCCCGCCTCTCCGCCTCTCTCGTCCTTGCCGCCTTGCCGCCTCGCCGCCTCGCCGCCTCGCCGCCTATCCGAGGCCGTTCCGGATCGCCCAGGCGGCGGCGGCGGTGCGGGAGTTGACGCCGAGTTTGTTGAGGATGTTGAGGACGTGGGTCATCGCGGTCCGGTGGCTGATGAACAGCGCCTCGCCGATCTCCTTGTCCGATTGACCTTCGACGATCAAGCGCAGCACCTCGCGCTCCCGCTTCGTCAACCCGACTTCGGCCACGGCCGCCGGCTCGGCGGTCGCCACCGGGGCGACCGGCGCCTTCGCCAGCTCGGCGGCGGTCTCGGCGCCGAGGGCGACCGCCTCCGGCACCGACAGCGCGGCGCCGGATTGCCAGGCGACGTTGAATGCGTCGGCGGTCATCCCGCGGCGGAGGTCGGCCAGGAGCCGATCCCGCGGTTCCCGCTGGGCAGGCGCCGGCGCGGCCCCGAGGGCGGTATCGATCGCCGCGGCGGCGGCGACCAGGCGCACCCCCCGCTCGCCGAGGCGGGCGCGGGCCGCCAGACTGGCGAGACCGGTGAGGCTTTCGGCGATGCCGCTGCGGTCGCCCTGCTCGGCGCGGGTCGTCAGACTCTCGGCGAAGAGCGAAGCGGCACGCGGCAGATCGCCCTGATCGCGGACCGCTTCGGCGAGGTTGTTGAGCGCCAGGGCGGTATCGAGTTGGTCGTCGAGCGCCCGGAACACGGCGAGCGCCTCGTCGTAGAGACCGGCCGCCCGCGCCACCTCGCCCCGATCGTAGGCGACGACGCCGAGGTTGTTGAGCGCGAGCCCCATCCCCCGCCGGTCGCCCAGCGCCCGGTGGAGTTCCAGCGCCTCCCGGTAGAGTTCGGTTGCCCGCGGGAAATCCTCTTGCCGTCTGGCGACCATGCCGAGGTTGTTGAGGGCCGCCGCCATCCGGGTACGGTCATTCTGGGTGCGAAACGCCCCGAGCGCATCCTCGTAGAGCGCCGCCGCGCCGGCGAGATCGCCGCGTTGCATCGCGATCACGCCGAGGTTGTTGAGGGCACTGCCGATACTCGGTCGATCCTCGATGGCCCGGTAGATGGCGAGACTCTCCCGGTAGAGCCCCTCGGCCCGATCGTAGTCGCCCTGCCGCCGCGCCAGCGTCGCCGCGGCCGAGAGCGCCCGCGCCCGCGCCGGTCCTTCCTCCCCGGTCAGGGCGAGTGCCCGCTCGAGCCAGCCCCTCCCCTCGCTGAGCCGTCCGCGCGCTTCCCAGAAGCGAAGGAGGGCGCTCGACATCAATTGCGCAGCCCCCGCATCCCCGTTCCCGATCATCCAGTCGAGCGCCGCCCGGATGTTCGGCAATTCGGTTTCGACCGTGTCGAGCCAATGCCCTTGCTCGGGCCCGGCCAATCCCCGCCTCGCCTCTTCCGCCATCGCGTCGAAATAGACCGCGTGTTGTCTCCGCAGCGCGGCCTCCTCGCCGCCGGCGGCCAACTGCTCCGCCGCGAACTCGCGGATCGTCTCCATCATCAGGAACCGCGGCTCCCCCCCGGCGTCGTCGGCCCGTCGCACCAGACTGTGATCGGCGAGGGCCGCGATGCCGTCGAGGACGGAGGGGGACAGGGGGGCAGGGGGACGGGGGGACAGGCGATCTCCGTCCTGTCCCCCTGCAATGGCTTCGGCGGCGTCCAGCGTGAACCCGCCGGCGAAGACCGCGAGGCGGCGGAAGAGGACTTGCTCGTCGCCGGAGAGGAGGTCGTGGGACCAGGCGATGGCGTTGCGCAGGGTTTGCTGCCGTTCGGGAAGGTCGCGGGGACCGGCGGTGAGGAGACCGAGGCGGTTGGCAAGACGCGGCAGCATCGCGGCGGGTGGGAGCAACCGGACCCGAGCCGCGGCAAGTTCAAGAGCCAGCGGCAGACCGTCGAGGCGGACGCAAATCTCGGCGATGGCGGCGGCGTGCTCCTCCGTCAGGCCGAGGTCCGGTTTGGTCGCCTGAGCGCGGTCGAGGAAGAGCGCGACCGCCGGGTTGGTCGCGAGTTCGGCCGGAGGCGGCAGGTGCGTCGGATCGGGCACGGGCAGCGGCGGAACGGGGAACTCCCGCTCACCCCGAATGCGGAGGAGGGCACGGCTGGTGACGAGGGCCGACAGCCGCGGACAGGAGACGAGCAGCGCCGCGACGTCCGCGGCGGCGGCGGTGATCTGCTCGAAGTTGTCGAGGACGACGAGGAGGCGCCGCTCCCCCACCGCCGCCGCGATCTGTTCGACGAGGGGGCGGTCGCCCCGCTCGCGCACCCCGAGGGCATGCGCGATACTCGGCAGCACGACGGACGGGTCGCCGGCACTGGCGAGACCGACGAAGACGACGCCGTCGGGAAAAGCGTACCCGAGCCGGTTGGCGACCTCCAGCGCGAGTCGGGTCTTGCCGGTGCCGCCGGGTCCGGTCAGGGTGACGAGCCGGACGTCGTCGCGCCGCAGCAGGGCGCCGAGCGCGGCGATCTCGGTCTCGCGACCGATCAACCCGGTCAGCGGGAGGGGTAGGTGACTCGTCGCTGGCACGGCAAACGTCGCGGACATGCTCCCGCCGGCGGGCGGGCTGCGCCACCGCGGCGGTGCCCGGCCGCACCCGCATGATGCGCGTCCCGCCCCAGCGCGTCAACCGGTGGGAGAAGGGGGGCGGAAGAAGGCGGGAGAGGGCGGGAGAGAACGACGTACCCCCCGCCCTCTCCCGCCCTCGTCCGCCTTCTTCCGCGTGCTTAGTTCAGTTCCTTGAACGCCGTCGCCAAGCCCCAGCTTCCTGCCCTGGAGACGAGCCATTTCTCCCCGTCGATCGTGGCCGTGAAGCCGAATCGGTAGTTTCTTCCCTGCTTCGCCGGCGTCCTCACCCCTGCCGGCGCGTCGCGGTTCGGGTAGGTCCGCAACGTCGTCCCCTGGATGCACTCGAACCGGTCCGGGTCCTGCACCTGCACACTCACCTCGGGGGCGCCGTTGAAGTCGATGAGACCGGCCGCGCCGATGCGGACGCGGCGTTGCGGAAAGTTGCCCGGCTGGTAGACCGTGGCGAGGGCACGCACGATCGCCGCCGCGCAGTCCTGGGTGAAGGTCGGCCGTTTCGCCGGGTCGTCCTCGGTCCCGCCGTGCTCGACGACCAGGCGCACGCATCGATCCCGTACCGGCACCGTCGCCGCGAACACGGCGAGCCGGGCCCCGAATTGCTCGGCGACGCCCGTCTTGGTTTCGCTCATCGTGCCGGGGAACTTGCCGGCATTCTGCAGCGGCACCATCCCTGGGATCTTGCCGAGTTCGACGGCGATGACCCGCGCCAGCTCGGTGTCGAGCGGATTGTTCGCTTCGGTGTCGTTGCCGGGCGCACCGCCGGCGATCGCGGTGACGAGACCGGTTTCGTCCGGGTAGATCACGTGGAACGGGCTGTGGGCGCCGTTGTAGTGGCACGAGACGTAGAGGAGGTTGTCGCCGGTCTCCTGGGCGAGACGGGCGTTGGCGCCGAGCGCGACGTCGGTGAGCGTTCCGTCCGTGTCGCGCGGCAACGCGTCGTTGTCGACGTCGCGCTGGTACCAGTCGGCACGGTATCCGGCGGCGCGGAGTGCGGTGACGTACTCCTCCGCCAGGTCGTCGGTCAGTTCGCGTTCGTCGGGGTTGGCATCGGCGCCGCCGACACCGGTCTCGCGGTGACCCGCATCCACCAAAACGTAGGAGAGTTGCCTGCCCATCGCAATCGCTCCATTCCGATGCCCGAATCCCTGTTCCGGAAGATCCGGGAACAGTCTCGTCGCCTTCTCGACGATGGCGAGCGGTCCGCTCTGGTCGCACATCCAGACGCACTCGCGGTCGTTGGGGCCGAACCGGAGCCGCAGGTCGTCGAGCGTCGTCACCGTCGGGAACGTCGGGTCTTGCGCGAATTCGCGCGTGCCGTCGAAGAAGGTCGGCGCCGTGTCCCGCTCGGTTTCGAACGCCCCGACGTCGTCGCCCTTGCTGATCTTGAGCAGCAACAGCGCGACGTAGAAGCGGGCCGAGGCGGTCGCGTCCGGGAAGACGGGACCGGTGTGACCGGGCACGCCGTCGATCCCGATGCCGGCCGGATTGAGGTTGACGTTCCAGTTGTCGTCCGTGAAGAGATTGGTCTCGTTCCCGCAGTGGCTGTAGGCGATCGCGAAGTCGATCCCCGTCTCGTTACAGGCGGCCGCGAGCGCCCTGGCAAAGGTGCGGTCGTGATCGCCGAGACCGCCGACCTCGCGGTCAAGCGCGGCGATCGCTTCCTCCGCCGTCACACGCGACGGCGCGAACAGTCGATCGGTAACCTGCATCATGCGTGTGTCCTTTTCCTGCGGTCTCGCGACCGCCGAATGTCGTCATCGGATCGCCTTTCTGACGACGCCACGGTTCCGGCATGCCAAGCGAAGACGTCGATCAGGCAGGTCGGGGGCGGTTCGGGCTACACCGGGCAGCCCGCGCACTCGTTTGTTCGTTTCCGTGCTCGCCGCAACCCGATCCGTCGTCTGCGTAGCACCGACGATGCTAACAGGCGAATTGCCGCTCCGCATCCTACGAACGCAGGACACACGACCGGTCAATCACTTCCTTTACAGCGGCGATTCCCGGTACACCAGGCACCGCGTTTCGGTGACGAAGGGCTCCGTACCGACGAGCCCCGCGGCTGGCATACTCTGCGCATGAGGAGGAACGACACGCGCTTTCGGGCGGTGGCCGGGCATCTTCGCCCTGCGTCCGGAAAGGCAGCGAGCGAGGTGGGAGGACGATGCGCGTCGCGGTCATGTCGGATATCCACGGGTTCGATCTCGCGCTCGAAACGGTGCTCGCCGACCTCGATCGGCAAGGTCCGTTCGATGCGGTCGTCGTCGCCGGCGATTCGTGCGAGGTCGGACCGGCGCCGGCCGAAGTCCTGACGCTGGTGCGAACGCGCGACTTCGTCGTGCTCCAAGGCAACACGGACCTCGGCATCGTGACCGCGGCCAGGGGACACGAAGGGACCGCGGAGGACGAGTACGTGGCCGAGCAGATCGGTCCGGCCGGGATCGCCTACCTGGCCGGTCTTCCCTTCGCGCACCGGATCACGCCGCCGGGCGGGCGCTCACCGGACGACGATCTGCTCGTCGTCCACGCCAATCCCCACAACCTGACCGACAAACTCGATCCGGCGGCGAGCGACGACGAACTTCGGCAGATCATCGGCGACACCCGCGCCGCCGCCATTGCTTTCGGGCACCATCATGTCTGCTACGTGCGCGAACTGGACGGGACGCTGCTGGTCGACGTCTCCGCCGTCGGCAATCCCAAGGACGGCGACCTGCGTTGCAAATACGGCATCCTGACCTGGGACGAGGGGGACCGGTCCTGGCGCGCCGAGCTGCGCAAACTCGACTATCCGCAGGAGGCGACGGCGGCGCAGATCCTTGCGAGCCAGCTACCCGAACCGGAAAAGGTGTTGCGCAAGCTGATGCGGGCCTCGTACTGACGCCTCAGACCAACCCATGCCGATGGGCCAGGGCAACCGCGGCGGCGCGCGAGGAGACGCCGAGTTTGCCACGCAGATTGGCGACGTGGACGTTGGCGGTGCGCGGGCTGATGAACAGGGTTTCGGCGATCTCGCGGTCGGTTTGCCCCGCCGCGACCAAGCGGAGGACCTCGATCTCGCGCTCGCTGAGGTTGAAGCGAGCGGCCCGATCGACCGGCGTGGTCGCTTCGGGCACGTGGGTCGGCGTCGGAATGCGGGTCGTCAGCGCCTGGGCAGCGTCGATGGCCTGCTCCAACGTCATTGCCCGCCCGGCATCCCAGGCCTCGCGGGAGCGGCCGGCGCCGAGTCGACCGCGAAGCGCGGCGACGTCCCGCGTGTGCGCCGCGATCTCGGTCGGCGGCAGGGGGACGTCGAGCGCTTCGCGTAGGGCTTCGACGGCGCCGAAGAGGTGACCCGCGAGTAGGAGATCGCCAAGACCGTGTGCCACCGGTGCCAGTCCTTCCAGGCACTCGACCAGTCCGCGCTTGTCGCCCAACTCCTGACGCAGGCGAATTGCCTCGGCAAAAAGGGCGGCAGCGACTTCGTCGCGCTTCTGGAGATGGGCGACTTTGCCGAGGTCGTAAAGGGCGTAGCCGACACCGAGGATGTCGCCGACCTCCCGGAACAGATCCAGACTCTGGTCGAAGAGGCGCCGGGCACGTTCGAAATCGCCCTCCTGGCGGGCGACGTCGCCGAGGTTGAAGAGGGTGTAGGCGACGCCGCCGGTGTTGCCCATCCCCTGCCGGACCGCCAGCGCCTGCTCGTGCAACTCACGCGCGCGGGCATAGTCGCCCTCGGCATTCGCGACGTTGCCGAGATTGGAGTACGAATTGCCGAGCCCCTGCCGATCGTCGAGTTCGTGCCGAATCGCCAAGCTCGTCTCGTGCAACCGGCGCGCCTCGCGATAGTCAGCCTGGTAGAACGCGAGCAGTCCGAGTCCGTTGTACGACGAGGCCAGACCGCGGCGGTCGTCGATACCCTGCCACAAGGCAAGACCCGCGTCGTAGCCGGTCCGCGCCAGTTCGTAGTCGCCGAGATCGAGCGCGATGTTGCCGAGGTGGTGGTGCGCCTTGGCCGCGACCGCCGGCGAGGCGTCTCCCAGCGCCAGCGCCCGTTCCGTCCAGGTCTTGCCCTCGGTCAGGTAGCCGCGGGTTGCCCAGAACCGCCAGAACGCACCGACCAGCCGCTGGGCCGTCTCGGCGTCGCGGGTCTCGATCGCCCAGGCGAGGGCGGCGCGGGCGTTGTCGTGCTCCGCCTCCAACCGGTCCAGCCATTCCTCTTGCCGCGGCCCGACCAACTCCGGTTCGGCACGTTCGGCAAGACCCAGCATCCACCGCGCATGGCACCGTCGCGTCTCGTCCTCTTCCCCCGCCGCCCCCAGCAGTTCGACACCGAACTCGCGGATCGTTTCGAGCATCGCGAACCGCGGCTCGTGCCGCTTCCCCTCATCCATCGGCCGCACCAGACTCTTCTCGACGAGGGAAGCAACGCCGTCGAAGGGGGACAGGGGGACAGGGGGGCAGGGGGACAGGAGAGGGCCGTCATTCTGTCCGCCTGTCCCCCTGTCCCCCTGTCCCCCTACGTACTCGGCCGCCTCCAACCCGAACCCACCGGCAAACACCGAGAGCCGGCGAAAGAGGGTTTGCTCCGCGGGGACCAGCAAGTCGCAGCTCCAGGCAATCGCATCCCGCATGGTTTGGAGGCGGGTCGGCTGATCCCTGGCGCCACCGGTCAGGAGCATGAGCCGTTGGTCGAGGCGGGCCAGCAAGGCCCTGGACGAGAGCATCCTGATCCGGGAGGCGGCGAGTTCGACCGCGAGCGGCAAGCCGTCCAACCGCCGGCAGATCTCGGCGACGACCGGGGCGACCTCGGGTGTCAGCCGGAAACCGGGGTTGGCCGCCCGTGCCCGCTGGACGAAGAGTGTGACCGCTCCGGTTTGTTCGATCGCGGCGATGGACGCATCGCCGACCGCGGGCAGATCGAGCGGGGACAACGGGAAATCCCCTTCGCCCGTCAGGCGCAACACCTCGCGGCTCGTGACGAGGATGGTGAGTCCGGGGCAGACCGCCAACAGATCGCTGACGACCGGGGCAGCCTCGATGATCTGCTCGAAGTTGTCGAGGACGAGCAACTGGTCGCGCCCACGCAGGTAGGCGGTCAACCGCTCGAACCAGGACTCGCTCCCCGCCTCCCGCAGACCGAGCGCCCGCGCGATCGTCGCGACCACGAGCGCGGGATCGCGGATCGGATCGAGCCGAACGAACGCCACACCACCGGCAAAATCGCCCGCCGACGCCTCCGCAACCTGGAGCGCCAACCGCGTTTTCCCGACGCCGCCCGGACCGCTCACCGTCACCAACCGCATCGCCGGCCGGCGGATCAGGGCGAGGAGTTCCGCCACCTCTCGTTCGCGACCCGCGAGAGGCGTCAAAACCGCCGTGGAGGGGTTCAACGCGATCGACATCGGCGCAACCCGACATGAAGTGCTGAGGACCGAGGGAACAGAGAACAGGGAACGGGAAACAGGAGCTTGTCCGTCTGTCCGTCTGTCCGTCTGTCCGTCTGCCCGTCTGCCCGTCTGTCCGTCTGCCCGTCTGCCCGTCTGTCCGTCTGTCCGTCTGCCCGTCTGCCCGTCTGCCCGTCTCTCAGATCGTACCGAATCGCCCCGCTACCCGGCCACCGTCGCGCGGGCGCGGCGAATCTGGTCGGCGTGGTCGTGGGCGTGGACGGCGTAGATGCGGAGCCAGTCCTCGACGGAGTAGCGGCCGCTGTCGCTGTGGCTTCCCTCGCGTGACCAATCTTCCGGGGAAAGCCGATGGAGGATCTGGGCGGTGCTGTCCCGCGCAGCTTTGAAGGCGGCGAGCGAGGCGTCGATCGGGCGATCGTAGAAGAGGCGTTGGGCGAACGCCTCCTCGTCGTACCCGGCGATGACGGGCCGGTCTTCGACGATGAGGCGGCGGAGACGGATGGCGGACGTCATCTCGCTGTCGGCGAGATGGTGCACGACCTCGCGCGGCGACCACTCGCCCGGCGCCCCACGCCCTTCCCATTCCGCCGCGGTGATCCCGGCGAGGGCGGTCGTGACGGCGTCGTACCCATCCACGTACTGCGCGACGAGCGCATCGCGTTCTGCACGGTCCATCGACCAATGCTCCTCCCGCGTGGTGCGTGATCCGCCCGGGTTTCGTTACTACTACGCGAACTTGAAACCGGCGTGAGATCGAAGCGGCGTGGGCATCAACTACCAATCGTACGGCAACCGGGATCATGCCGGGTCGGTTGAGAGTGGTAAAGGTTGGTACCGAGTGATGCCCGGCATGGTGTCGAAGTCCCTGTCGAACGTGGCCAACTCGACGTCACCCTGTTCCGCGTACGCGGCAGTGAGCGCGTCGACAAACCCCATCCGCGGTCGCGAACTCCAAATGTCCAGGGCACGGACGTAGAGGTGCTTTGAGGCAAGGAGCATTCCGGGGAGCGCAAGGACGGGCTTGAGCGCCGTCGCCACATCGCCTGGGGACATGCGGTAGATGTCCGGTGAGGACAAGACGTGCGCTACCTCAGCGACCACTGCTTCAGACGTGGTGATGGTTCGCTTGGCATCGGCAGCGGCGCGGAGCAGCGCACTCGCCTGCTCGGCCATGGTTCGATCCGGGTCCGTCGGCGGATCGAGCAAGGCACGAATGATGAAGTTGGCGTCAAGAAAGACGATCACGACTCATCCGCTCGAAGCGCCTCTTGGCAACTGCCGCGCTCGCCTCGTCGATCTGTCGCTCGATATCCTCCGTCGTCGTCCCAGGCAGTGGCTTGATCGAGCCCAAGACAGTCTCCAGGGCGGCACGCGGCGACCGAACACGCATCTCGTCGCCGACGATCGTGAAGGTCAGCTTGTCGCTGGCCTTCAGGCCCAGGCGACGCCGCACCTCGACCGGAACCGTGACCTGTCCCTTACTCGTCATCGTCGCGGTGAATTCGTCCATGATGGCGGTATCCTTTCGTGACGCCTAGCGTATACCTCTGAAGTACTTCCTTACAATCTGGCAGCGCCCGTACGTACTTGGCCCGACCGCCTGATCTTTCCCGCTCGTCGATGGTGCCTTACTGACGCGGCGGCAGTGGCAGGAGACAAAAGGGGCACTTCTCAGGAAATCCCCAAATCTCGCTCTTGCAGTTGAGGCAGCAGACGAGGTGCACCTTCCCGGTTCGGTCGGATGCCAGGGAATCGTCTCCGTCCAACCCCACGGGCCGTGGCTCCGCCTCGGTCCACAGCAATCTCCGCCAACCGGTGATTCTCTGCTGAGTTGTCGGATTGTTCACATCGTCTGCCTTCACGCTACGAGGAGTCTTATGGACGCGGTTCCGCTGGTCTCGACGGAGATCACTCACGTCCCCGCCGCATGCGGTCGCCCACCCAATCCGCGTGCTGCTCCATCGCTTCCTCGATCAAATCGTCGAAGTCGCCTGTCTCCACCCCTGGCAGGGTCGGGATAGCACCGAAAGCGGTCTCAAGCGTAAAGCGCGGTCGTCGAAGCCGGATTTCGTCACCTTCAACGGTGATCTCTATCTCGTCTCCCGTCTTGATGCCTAACTTGCTGCGAACCTCATTCGGTAGCGTAACCTCTCCTTCGTTTTTTGCGGTCGCGGTGTAGCCCTGTCCCAAAGCGATCTCCTGAGGTTGCCCTGTTTGTCCCGATTCTACCAGTCGCTCCACGTTCTGACCGTCGCGACGGTCGTTGCTGGTCCCTCTTTGCGATAATCGCGGTCACAGTCGAGGTTCAAACCGAAGGAGCAGACAGATGACCATCACGATCTCCCCCGCCCTGCCGCGCATCGCCAACCCCATCAACCCCTACCGCGACGGGGTGCAGGGGAAGGCGAACGAGCCGATCTGCGTCGCCGGTCTGCTCGACCGCGCCTACCGGGAGGTCGGGTACGAGGCGTTGCCGGATTGGTCGCTGGAGGCGATCTACGACCGGTTGGAGCACAACGCGCCGCGGATCGCGGTGATCGGCGGTTCGCTCGACCACCCGGCCCACGTCATGGATCCGGGGACGGTGGCGCGGGCGGCGCTGGCGATCTGGAAAAACGGCGGCATCCCCTTCTCGTTCGCCGTACCCGTTCTCTGCGACGGGACGGCGCAGAGCAACATGGGGATGAGCTATTCCTTGCAGAGCCGCAACGCCATCGCCGAGATGATCGTCAACCAGATGGAGGCGCACTCCTACCACGGCGCCTTCGTCATCCAGAGTTGCGACAAGATGCCGCTGGCCGCCGTCTCCGCCCTGGCCCACCTCGACACCCTGCGCCGTCGCCGCGACGAGGCGCCGGTCTTCGCCGCCTTCGCCCCGGCCCACGTCCTCAAGGGCGGTACGATCCCCCTCGAAGTGAGGACCGAGCTCGACATCCTGGCGGCGGAGTGTCGGGCCGAAGGCCACCCGGAGATCGCCGAAGACCTCGAAGATGCGATGAGCTACATCCTCCAGTGCTCGTCGAATACCGCCTTCCAGGGGGTCTTCATCCGGGCGATCGAGCACGGCATCCTCTCCCCGGAACGTCACAAGGCGATCGAGCGCGGTCTGGCCGTCAACACCTGCGACGCCAAGGGCGGTATCTGCGCCTTCAACGGCACCGGCAACTCCTCGCGTCACCTCGTGGCTGCCCTCGGTCTGGCCCATCCCGCCGTCGAACTGCTGACCGATCCACCGACGACGGCCCAGGTCAACGCGGTCGTCGACGACCTGGTCCAACTCGTCAACCGGCCGGAGTGCGGCGTCGGCGAGATCGTCCGCCAGAACATGGGGAATGCGATCCGCCTCCACAGCGCCTCCGGCGGTTCGACCAATCTGCTGATGCACCTCGTCGGTGCGGCCATCTACGCCGGCTACCGCTTCTCGATCTGGGACCTCGACCGCATCCACCACAGCCACCCGATCCCCGACCTCTTCAACTACTCCCTGACCCAGGGGCGCGACATCTTCGCC
>DATBFX010000410.1:0-3190 GCA_036558305.1 Thermomicrobiales bacterium
GGTCGTCCCGCGCGGCCAGGGCGCCGGGACCGTCGTCGTCTACTTCACGATGGACGACGCGGCCCACCCGAACGGGATTCCGACGCCCGCCGACGTCGCCGTCGTCCAAGCGCATCTCGACGAGGTCCGCCCGGTCGCGACCCAGGTCTTCGTGCTCGCGCCGATCGCCTATCCGATCGACGTGACGATCCAGGCGCTGACGCCCGATAACCCCGCCGTCCGGACCGCGGTCGTCGCCGAGCTCACCGATACGCTCTACCGGCACGGGCAGCCCGGCGGGACGGTCTACGTGTCGTGGCTCTGGGAGGCGGTCTCGTTCGCCGCCGGCGAGCAGCATCATACGATTCTCCAGCCGCCGGGTGACGTCGCGCTCGGCGCGAGCGATCTCGCGGTGCTCGGGACGGTTGCCTATGTCGCCTGATCCCGTCGTCACGGGCGTCCCGCCCCGCGTCGCCGCGAGCTGCGTGCTCTCCGTCGACGAGTGGACCCGGACGCTGCTCGACCTACTCCCCCGCGGCGCGTGCTGGCCGCGGGAGCCCGGGACGACGATCGAAGCGTTCTGGATGGCGATCGCCGACGCGATGCTCGCGATCCAGACGCGGGACTGCGCGCTGCTCGACGAGTCCTATCCCTGCGGCGCGGTCGAGCTGCTGCCCGACTGGGAGCGGGAGCTCGGGCTCCCCGACGAGTGTACGCAGGGAACGTGGACGATCGCGCAGCGCCAGGCGTTCGTCTGCGCGAAGCTCGCGGCGCAAGGCGGGCAGTCGCGCGACTATTTCATCTACTTGGCGGCACTCTACGGGTTCCAGATTACGATCGTCGAACACTGGCCGTGGCGCATGGGGTGCACGACGTTCTGCGACGCCCGCGTCGGGGTGCCGCCCATGTGGTGGCAAGTGATCGCCACGGCGCTCGACTGTACCGTGCTCAAATGTGTGATCCGACGCGCCGCGCCCGCCGGGTCGACCGTATCGTTTATCTGTAGACGGCCCGCGCTCTGGAATATCGGGTTGTGGAACATCGACTTTTGGAGTGCCTGACCTATGGGATCGCCGACACTCGTTCGCCCCCTCAAAGTAACCGGCGTGCGCACGTATTCCGAGGAATACGAAAACCTCGCCCACGAGGCGCCGATTCTGTCATCCGAGGTCGACGCCGACATTCAAATGCTCATCGACGCCTGGAACAACCCGGCGAGCACCTTTCCCGTAGCGATCGGCGCGACGGCGCCCGTGTCGCCGGTTCCCGGGACGTTGTGGTGGCGCACCACCGACGGCAATCTCTACATTTTCTACAACGACGGCACGACGGCACAATGGGTGCCGGCGGTCGCGAGTGTCGGCAAGTTGATCGGCGGGCAATACTATCTCGTCGCCGGGGCGTTCACCGGGGCGCCGACTGCCTCGGTATCGCTCGGGTTGTACGTCGCGGCGCTCGCGTTCACGTTGCCGGCGAACCTCACCGGCAGTCAAGCAGTCGCGACAGTCGGCGCGACGGCGCAAACCGACGTCGACGTGCGGGTCAACGGGGTGTCGAAAGGGTCGCTCCGGTGGGCGGCTGGCGCGACGGTCGGCGGCTTCGTGTGGACGTCGGCGGTGTCGGTTGCGGCGGGTGACCGGATCGAGCTCCTTGCCCCCGCGACGCCCGACGCGACGCTTGCCGACGTAACATGGACACTCCGGGGGGTGCTCTAATGGCGTGGATCGCGGGCGATAGCTTCGATTACTACGCGACGGTGGCCGACATCGCGCGGAGTGTGTGGGACTCGGCGACCACCACGTTTGCGTTCGCGGCGGGGCGATTCGGTGCTCCGGGTCAGGCGGTCCGGCAACTCTCCAGTGTACCGTTTGTGCAAAAGACTATCGGGTCGAACGAAGGCACGGTATTCGCCGCGCTCGCCTACTACCGCCCCGGCGCCCTCAGTGGCTCGACGGCGGAGGCGTGGATTCAATTTCGCGACGGTGCGACCCCGCAATGTACCGTCGTGTTCGACTCGGGTGGCAATCTCGTGCTCAAAGCCGGCACCGAAACGGGGACCGTGCTCGCGACCTATGCCGGCGCGTTCGCGCAGGACGTGTGGACCCATTTTCAGATCCGGGTCGTGATTTCCAACACGGGCGGGTCCATGACGGTGCGGAAGAACGGGCAGACGTCCGACACCTACGCCAGTGCGACGAACCTCGATACGTCGGCGAACGCGAACAATTACGCGAACGTCGTGGCGTTCACATGGGCGAATGCCGTTGCGCAACGCCTCGTCGACGACCTGTTGTTTTACTCGGGCAGTGCCCCGGCGCCGAACGATTGGGTCGGCGACGTCCGCGCCGTGTGCCTCTCGCCGACCGCCGATACAGCACAAAAGAATTTCACGCCGAACATGACCATCACGCAAGGCGCGAATATCCAAGGCGCTCCCGCCAATATAGGCGGGAATAGCATGCAATTTACCGCGTTCACGGCGGCACACAGTGGGATCGTAACGAAGGTCACTATGACCTATGGCGCCGCCAATACGTTGCAGGCGCAAGCGGCATTGTACGCGGGGGATGGGGCCGGGGGCGTTCCGGGCACGTTACTCGCCACGACCGCCGTGGTCACCAATCCCACAAGTGGGGCAAACGACTTTACCTTTCCCACCCCCCCGGCGATTGTGCAGGGCCGGCTCTACTACCTTGCCTACAATGATTCGCTGGCATCATTACACACGCTCGGCGTATCGACCGGTACGTCGTCATATAACCGGGCGATCACGTTTGCGTCCGGCTTTCCCAACCCCGCTGGCGCGGTTACTCTCGGCGGGACCGGCGGGTACTTTGGCCTCTTGACGTTCGCACCGGGCAACGTCGGGTGCGTGTCTGAGGCAGTGGCGAACGGCGACACCGATTTCGTATTCTCGTCGAACGTCAATGACGCCGACCTGTACGACATGGACGACTTACCGTTTACGCCGCAAGCGATCATTGGCGTCGTCTCGAAAATGTACGTCAAGAAATCCGACGCGGGCTCGCGGTCGGGGCAGGTGCTCGTCAAATCCGGTACGACGCAGGTGGCCGGCACCGACACCGTGCTTGGTACAACCTATACTTACATCGCGAAGGTCGACACGGTCGATCCGGCGACGGGGGTCGCGTGGACGATTCCCGCCGTCAACGCGATACAAGTCGGGCAGAAAGTTACCGCCTAGCGTATG
>DATBFX010000411.1:0-32500 GCA_036558305.1 Thermomicrobiales bacterium
GCTGGTGATCTCGACGCCGGCGGCGACGCTGTCGGGCCTGGCCAACGCGGCGCGGCACGGCATCCTGTTCAAGGGCGGCGGGCACCTGGAGGACGCGGGGCTGGTCCGGATCGTCGCCTTCGACAAGACCGGGACGCTGACCGAGGGGCGGCCGCGCCTCACCGACATCGTGTCGCTCGACGGCGGGGACGAGGGGGAACTGCTGCGGCTGGCGGCGAGCGCGGAACGGTTGTCGGAGCACCGCCTGGCGCAGGCGATCGTCGCGGCGGCGGGGGAACGGGGCGAACCGCTGGCGGAGCCGCTCGACTTTCGGGCGGTGCCCGGTAAGGGGATCGTCGCGGTCGTCGACGGGAACGAGGTGGCAGTCGGGAACGAGGCGCTGTTCGCGGAACTCGGGGCAGCGGTGGACGGGGCGGCGGCGGTGGTCGCGCGGTTGCGGACCGAAGGGAAGACGACGATGCTCGTCGGCGACGCGCGCGGTGTGCGCGGCGTGCTGGCGGTGGCGGACGTCGGCCGGCCGCCCGCGGAAAAGGGACACTCGCACGGTCTGGTCCGTCAACCGGTGGGCGACGATTCCGCTTGGCAGCCCACGAAGCTCAGCACTGGCCGTCATGGCACCGACGTCGCGTCGTCGGTCACCTGCAACTCCGCGACCGGCACCCCGTCGCTCCAGGTCCCCATGAACCGTTGCTCCGGCGTGTTCCCGAGCGCGTACTCGCACCACGTGCCGTCGAAGGCGCAGGCGAAGAGCGCATCGGCGAGTTTCCAGATTCCGTACTGATCCGCCGCGTCGATGCCGTCGGTCGGCGTCTCGTGCCGCGCCACCACGGGCGGCAGGCCGTGGCCGTCGCTCGCCATCACCACGAAGTCGCGGTCCCCTACCGGCAACGACGCGAGGGCGCCCCAGACCTGCCGCGGCATGTCGATGCCGACGCGGAAGTCCTCGCCGAACGCCAGTTCCACCGCCTTCAGCCCCGGCGGGAACGCCGGGTTCGCCGGCGGGACCTGGCAGGTCGACCCCGGCGTCGCGCCGATCGACAAGGAACCGTCGAAGCACGGGGCCAGCACGAAGAGCGCCTGCGGGACCGGCAGTCCCGAGGCTGCGGCGGTCGCCGCGTAGGCGACGGCCGGGACGCCGCCGAAGGAGTAGCCGGCGACCGCGAACCGTGTGGGATCGATCGCGGCGTGCCCGGGCCGGGCCAACTCCGCCAGCGCCTCGCGCAACCGGGCGGGGACGTCGGCCAGGACGGTCGTGGCGCGGTAGACGGGGGCGGCGACGACGTAGCCCTGGCGAGCCAGGTGGGTCAGCCAGGGATCGACCGACGGCGGGTTCGGGTAGTCCCCGGCGCAGCAGCCGTCCACGTAGAGGACGACGGGGACGGGGCCGGGCGCGACGGGGGCATCGGCGGCCGCGCCGGTCGCCGGCTCCCAGAGCCAAAAGCCCCCCGGCTCCGGCCCGTACTTGGTGGCGCGGGCGGCCGGGAAGGCGGTGTCGTCGCTGCCGGGACCGGTCGCTGGCTGGGCGGGCTGGGCCGGGGACGCGGCCGGTTCCGCGGCAACGGGTGTGCCCGAGGCCGGCAGCGGCGACACCGCCAGGCGCGTGCCCCGAGCCGTGCTCTCGTCCCGCATCGCCAGGGTCCCGTCCGGCAAACGCCCCTCGGAGGCCAAGCGCGCGGCGAAGGCGTCCCCGGTCGCGTCCACCTCAATCGCCAGGCTGGCGGTGAGCGTCCCCGGCACGACCTGGTTCGGGTCCGGGTTGAGGTCCTGGAAGACGGCCGTGGCGTCGGCGGTGCGGTCGCCGGTGGGTTGCCAGGCGCCGACGCCGTCCCCGTAGTAGGGGTTCGCCACGAGCCAGGTGCCGTCGGCGTGGAAGAGCAGGTAGATCGGCGGGTCGTCCGCCGACTCAACGTCGACGTCGAGCACCCAGGCGCCGACGAGCGGGTGCCCTGCCGGCATCAGGTCCAGCGCTTCGGCAGGAGACGCGGTTGCGCGAACGGCGAGTGGGCTGGCGAGGAAGACGACCAGGACGGAGAGACGCACGAGTCGGCGGTGCATGGCGAACTCCTTTTCTGCGTGCGAAGCCCTTTCACGATTCGGTCTTCGAGACGCTCGGCGAGCGATCGATGTCTTCGACCGTGTGGTCGGTGCCGGTGATGCGGTCGAAGGCGTACTCCTCCGGCAGGAAACCGACGACCAGGCGGGGGGATGGGCCGGTGGTGTCGAAGCGGACGGGGTAGCCGGCGAAGGGCGGGTCGGTCACGAGGAAGGCCGGCCCCTGGGGCGGGGACTCGCGCAGGGGAGCGAGCGTGAAGCGGTATTCGCCGACGTCGACGACGAGAGCGCCCGCCTCGACGTCGACGCGGGCCGTCCCGAGGACGTCGCTGGAGTACTCGCCGGTCAGCGTCCGCGCCATGTCTGGGGACAGCGAGCCGCCGAGCTGGTCCCGGGTCTCGGCGTTCTGCCTGGTCAGCTCGTCGAGAGCGTAGCGGAGCTGGCTTTCGGCCTCGCCCTGCTGGTCGTAGAGGAGCTCGAGCAGGCGCTCGCGGATGCCGGTGGTGACGGCGTTGGCCGCCTGGGCGTTCGTGAGGACGACGATGCCGAGGTCGGCCGCGGGGAGAAAGGCGACCTCGGCGGTGAACCCGCTCGTATTGCCGCCGTGCGAGATGACCTGGAGCCCGTGCCACGTCTCGACCATCCAGCCCAGACCGTAGGAGGTGCTGCCGGACATGGCGACCTGTGGTTTCCAGGTTTCTTCCAGGTTCGCCGCCGAGACGACACGGTTGCCGTCCGGCGCGACGCCGCGCCGCAACTCGGTCAGGACATACCGGGCCAGCTCGTTCGCACTCGACCAGAGCGCGGCGGCCGGCGCGATCGGACCGACCCACGCCTCGTTGGCGAGGGGGATGGGGCGGTAGGCACCGTCGAAGGTCGCGCCGTGGGGGAGGGCGTGGTCGGGGTCGGCGGCGGCGGCAGTGGGGTCGAAAGTGGAACGGTCCATCCCGATCGGGTCGAGCACGCGCTGCCGGAGGGCGGCGAGGTAGGCGGCGTGGAGGTCGCCGTACCGACCACCGGCGGCCAGGGCGGCGACGTACCCGCCGGCGGCCACCATCTGGTTGCTGTACTGGAACGCCTCGCCGATCGGCGTGTAGAAGGGGAATCCGGCGAGGGAGGCGATCACGTCCTCGGCCGTGAGGTCGTTGGCATTGAAGTAGATCTCGGCGTCGCGGCGGGGCACGCCGGTGCAGGCGCAAACGAGATTGCGCACGGTGACCTTAGGGGTGATCGCCGGGTCGGCAACCTTGAACGTGGGCAGGATCTGGACCACCGGCAGGTCCCAGGCGAGGCGACCGTCGTCGACCAGGGTCCCCATCAGCATGGTGGTGAACGACTTGGTGACCGAGCCGACCATCATCAGGGTATCGGGCGTCACCGGCTTGCCATCGTCCTGTCCGGTGACGCCGAAACCTTGGGCGTAGACGATCTTCCCGCCGGAGACGACGGCGACGGCGGCACCCGGGATGCCGAAGTCAGCGAGAGTGGCGGCGACGAACGCCTCGAAGGTCCGCAGGCGGTCGCCCTCCAGCGGCAGGGGTGCGCGATCGGCGAGGTCGGTTCGTTCCAGGGCAAGGATGCGGGCGCCGGAAAGGATGACCGTGATCTGCGCCTGGCGGCGGACGGCGGTTTCGAGGTCGCCACGGATGATGAGGACGTAGACCTGATCGCCGACGCGCAGACCGAGCCCCTGTGCGACGCGGCCGGTTGTCTGCCCGAGGTCGTAGGTGAGGATCACGGTTTGGTCGACGCCGGGATCGCTCGGAACCTCGAGACGATCCGGCGCGCTCGCCGCCGGGTCGAAGGCGGGATCGACGATTTGCCAACCGGCGATGACCCCCGCGCCGGCGTCATCGGCCGTGACGACGACGCCAGCGACGCTCAGGTCGCCGTCGGGGGCGCGGAGGAGGACGTAGCCGGGCGCTTCCTCGACCGTCCAGTTCGGGGGAACGGGCAGGGAGAAGCGGCCCGCTGGGTCGCGGTACTCGCCTTCGGCACCGGCGGGCGGCGTCGCCGCGTCCTGGGCGCGGGTCGGGGCGACGGCAGCGAAGAGCGGGGCGAGCAAGCAGAGGAGTACGAAGGTCCGGAGGGCGCGGCGTCTCGGCATGGTCGGCTCCTTTCTCCCGCGACCGAATCGCGTCTCGGTCGCCGTCAATGGGACGCGCCGGGGGCCACCACGGTCGTGAACGTGGCGGACGAGACGGCCGCCGTCGCCGCGGCCGCGTCGGCGATGGCTTTACCGACGGCCTTGCCGAACTGCTCCCCCTCGACCAGGTCTTTGATCCGCCGCGTTGCCTGCTTGCGCTCCTCGCGGGAAAACAGACCGCCCGCGAGGTTGCAGGCGTTGACCAGGCTCAGCAGGAGCAGGGTGCGCGGATCCGGCTCGGCCGCACCAAGCGCCGCGTCGCGGATCATTTCGCGCAACGTCGCTTCCGGGCCGGGATCGCCGGTGGGAAAGCGGTGGTCGTGGAAGACCCAGAGGAAGGTTCGATCCTGCTCGCGCAGGATGCCGCACCCCACCAGCCGGCGGGCCAGCTGTTCCTTCAATCCCGGTCGACCGCCGAGCTGTTTCACCCAGTGCTTGGCATCGCGGGGCTTGGTGGAGGCGCGGAAGGTGTCCAGGGCGGCGTCCAGCACCGCGTCTCCCGTCGGAGACGGATCGACGGACACGATCTTCTTGTCGCGGCTGTCGATGCGCTCCTGCAGCGCCAAGTCCATCAGGAGCGCGCCGCCGAGCCCGTGCCGGAGCGCGACCGAGCGCGGCCAGGAGACCGTCCCCTTGTCATCGTCGAGCACGAGCAGCAACAGGTCTTCTGCCAGGAGTTGCATGTGCGAACCTCCGGAAGTGGTCGTGCATCGTTCCTGCCCGGCCGACCGCTCTCGCTCACCATCGGCTATGCGAATAAAGTAGGTCGGATTCGGACATCTACGTGTGTGGATCGGCCGAAACCTCCAGATATCCTGCTTTGTGGCGCTCCCAGAGGTGAGGCCGAACCCTCTCGGGCTCCGCAGTTGCTCCCAGTTGCCAGAGCGCCACGGCGATCCAGGCCAGCCAGACGAAGAGCAGCGCGCCGTAGGCCGCGTACGCCCAGCCCAGCCACGGCCGCAGCGCCTCGGCGACGACCCCGATCGTTCCTGTCGCTACGCCCAGCCCGGCCAGCCCCCGCGCGAACACGCCCCGCCGCATCAGCAGAGCGATCAGCAGGATGCCCACCGTCTGCAGCACCCCGAGGATCACCGCCGGCAGGTCGTTGAGGGCGAGCAATAGTTCGGCACCGGCCACAAAGCGGGCCCGCTCGGTGGCCGTCGTCGCCTCGGCGTACCCGTCGCTCAACACGACCATGGCGAGCGAGCCTTCCCCCGTCGTCGGCCAGGCGAAGGAGACGGCCCAGGATGCGATCGCGATCGTGCCCGCGATGAGCGCGAAGCTCTTGTTCAACCGGCGGAGCGCGACGACGAGGGCGAGGGTGACCACCATCATGAGCAGGTTCGGCGCCACCCACAGCACCTGCTTGAGGGCGTAGACGGCGCGGTGGGCGTGGACATGCTCCAGCATCGCCGCACTGCCCGTCGTGGGTGGCGCGGGGGTGGAGACGTAAAGGACCAAGGCCGCGACGTAGGCGACGACGGCCAGACCGGCCGCCACAGCCCCCGCACGGTAGAGCGGCCGCCACGAGGTGTCCGGGCCGAGTGCCTGGTCTGCTCCGCTGGCTGCATCTGCCATGGCGTTCTGACTCCTTCTGAGGAACGTCCAAAGCGCAGGCTAGGACCATAGGGGTCTGGAAGTCGCGACGCAGGACGTAGCGCTGTCACAAACGCGTCACAGTCGTGCGCTGACCGAACCTCGCGGTGGATGCGCTGGCATGACGCCTTCGCCGTCTGAGCTTGTCGACCTCCCTGGTGATCGCCAAGGTCAGGACGCCGACGTCGCGGACGACCGCGGCCCGGGGCGGTGCGTCCCCGAGGTGGGCGCTCACGTACCTGCTTGGCATGAACCCGACGAGGACGGCGGCCGCACAGACGACTGGAGGGGGACGAGAAACCGCGCGCCTCGCCCCCTCTTCGTCCGGCGCGGGCGCCCTACACCGCTCGGTGCGGCTGTCCGCACTTCGTGCTCGGTTTCGGGCGCCCGTCGGATCAGCCTCCCTCCTCCGGCGGGAAGCCGTTCGGTTCGAACCGCAGGTATTCGCCGGCCGCCCAGCCTGCGCTGCCGTCGTTGCGGACCCGATACCACGAGTAGCCATCGGCCTCGAAGGGGCCGTCGAGGACGACAAGGACCTCGTTGTCGGCCAGGACACGAAGGACCTCGGCCGACAGGCTCGGCTCCGCGCGCAGGTTGAGGCGACCGCCGGCGACGCGCACCGCATCGCCGACCGCGAAGTCACCGACGGACCCGTGCGCCAGGAACGCGCCTGCCACCCACCCGAGTCGGCCGTCTCGCGTTTCGACCTCGTACCAGTCGTAGCCGTCGGCCGCCATCGGGCCGTTCGAGACGATCAGCGCGGTGCCGCCCGGCAGCACGTCGACGACGGTCTGGTCGAGTCCGGCGCCGACGCGGAGGTTGAGGCGAGCGGTGTCGACCACGACGTCCTCACCCTTCGCGAAGTCGGGGGTCGCGCCACTGTCGTCGCTGCCCGGTGCCAGGCCTTCGCCGATCACCCAGCCGACGTCGCCGTCATCGGTTTCGACCTTGTACCAGTGGTACCCTTCGGAGGGGGACGGGCCGTCGAGGATCGTGACCTCGGTGCCGCCGTCCATGACGTAGACGACGGCGTAATCCAATCCCGGTCCACTCCGGCAGTTCAAGCGCAGGGTATCGACGACCGCGAGATCGCCGGCCGCGAAATACGGCCCCCAATTCACCCACGCGAGATACTTCCCGGCCACCCAGCCGGTGGCGCCGTCGTCGGTGCGCACCCTGTACCAGTCGTAGCCGTCCGCCGTCCGCGGGCCGGTGGTCACCGTCACCGCCGCGCCGCCCGGAAGGACCTCGATCACGCGGAAGGAGAGGCCGGCTCCCGCCCGGAGGTTGAGGCCATCGGTATCGACGACCAACAGATCGCCGGCCACGAACTCCGCCGCGCGAACCTGGTCGGTCCCCCGTTGCGCGAGTCCGGCAACGAGAGCGGCCAGGACGATTAACGCGGAGATGAGGCGGATCGCCCCGCTCTCCGCCCACCCGGTTCGCCATCGTCGAGTTGCCATCGCGCACCTCCAGTGCCGCCGCCGCGTCGGTGGGGTCGTCCCTGGTTCGGTCGACGGGCGGCCGAACGCTCCGCCAACGGTAGGTGCCGGGGTGTCACAGGCGCATCGGCGCGACATGAAGCGGCGTTACAAAACCCTCTCAACAGGTCTCTGACGGCGGTTCGGAGGGGAATCGCGCGTATGCGCCCGGGTCATCGGCCGCACTCCCGGTGGCTGTTTGACACGTTCTCGCAACACCGAGAGGGCGTCTGCTGATTCGCCCGTCACGTCAGCCGTGGGATAACGAGGGCGGGAGCGGGGCTCGGTCCTGACGATGCTGGGAACGGTCTTGAGACCCCACGATGGGTGTTGAGGCGGTCCGTGCTATGCATACCGTGATATGACACCCTCATTCACGGACTCGAGGAGGTGACACGATGGGTGGCATCGCGATTCATGGGTTCGGGCGGATCGGGCGCTCGCTGCTGCGCGTGGCGTTGCAGGACGGACTGTTCGTCCCGGTCTCGGTTTCGGACATCAAGGACGTGCGGACGCTGGCGGCACTGTTCGAGGTCGACAGCAATTACGGACGGTGGCCCGAGCCGATCCGCGGCGCCGATGGCGAATTCGCGATCGGCGGGCGCGAGATTGCCTACGTCGACTCGGCGAAGGAGTTGCCGGATTGGGCGGCGCTCGGGGTCGACCTCGTCATCGATTGCACCGGGCGCGCCACGACCCGACCCGGCGCCCAGGCGCACCTCGACCGGGGTGCGAAGCGGGTGCTGGTCAGCGCGGCGAGCAAATCGCTTCAGGACTGCGACGCGGTGCTGATGCCGGGGATCAACCTGGACCGGTACGACCCGCAGCGCCACCAGATCGTCAGCATGGCGAGTTGCACGACGAACGCGCTCGGCCCCGTGGTGAAGGTCTTGCGGGAGAGCGTCGGCATCCAGCACGGACTGTTCTCGACGATCCACGCCTACACCAACACGCAGTCGCTGACCGACCAACCGATGAAAGACCGGCGCGATTCGTGGGCGGCGACCGAGAACATCATCCCGTCGTCCTCGGGCGCGGCACGGGCGCTCCAGTTCATCTGGCCCGATCTGAAGATCACGGGGAAAGCGTACCGCGTGCCGGTTCGCACCGGCAGCATCGTCGAGCTGAACGTGCTGACCGAGCGGGCGACGAGCGCCGGGGAAGTCAATGCCTGCTTCCGCGAGGCCGCGGCGACGGCGCCCCTGAAGGGCGTCATGGGTGTGTTGGAGGACGAGTGGGCGTCGTCGCGCATCGTCGGCGACCCGCACTCGTCGATCGTCGACTTGCCGCTGACGCAGGTTCAGGAGGGGACGTTCCTCTCCGTCGCTGCCTGGTACGACAACGAATGGGGTTACGCCGCGCGCCTGGCGCAGACGGCGGCGCTCCTGGCCGGCTAGGCGATTCGCGATCGCGGATGGGAGCAGACCAATGGTTTCGCAGAGCATCGCCCACAGCCCGCACGATCTCGAGCGCCACGGTCTCGTCAACACCGGGACCGTCTCCTGGAACCTCTCGACGCCGAAGCTGTACGAAGAGGCGATCCGGCGGAAGGAGGGGAGTCTGGCTCACCTCGGACCGCTGGTCGTGCGGACGGGGCACCACACCGGACGCTCGCCGAACGACCGCTTCCTGGTCAAGGAACCGTTGAGCGAGGACAAGATCTGGTGGGGGAAGGTCAATCGACCGATCTCGCAGGACCAGTACGAAGGGTTGCGCCGGCGGTTGCTGGCCTACCTGCAGGGACGCGATCTCTTCGTCGCGGACTGCTTCGTCGGGGCCGACCCGCGCTACCGGATGCCGGTCCGCGTCATCACCGAGACCGCCTGGCACAGTCTCTTCGCGCGCAACATGTTCATCCAGGCCTCGGCCGATGAGTTGGCAACGATGGTCCCCGAGTTCACGGTGATCCACGCGCCGGGCTTCCGCTCGATCCCGGAGATCGACGGGACGCCGGGCGAGGTCTTCATCGTCCTCAACTTCGGCGCCAAAACCGTCATCATCGGCGGCACCGAGTACGCGGGCGAGATCAAGAAGTCGATCTTCACGGTGATGAACTACCTATTGCCGCAACGGGATGTGCTTTCGATGCACTGCTCCGCGAACATCGGCGAGGCGGGTGATGTTGCGGTCTTTTTCGGGCTGTCCGGCACCGGCAAGACGACGCTTTCGGCCGATCCGAATCGGACGCTGATCGGCGACGACGAGCACGGCTGGAGCGACCACGGGGTCTTCAACCTCGAAGGCGGGTGCTACGCGAAGGTGATCCGGCTCTCGCCGACCGCGGAACCGGAGATCTACGAGACGACCCGGAAATTCGGGACGGTGCTGGAAAACGTCGGCTACGACGCCGCCACCGGGCGCCTCAACCTCGACGACGATTCGCTGACGGAAAACACGCGCGCCGCCTACCCGATCAGTCACATTCCGAACGCGACGCGCACCGGCATGGGCGGCCAGCCGCGGACGATCATCATGCTGACCGCCGACGCCTTCGGCGTGATGCCGCCGATCGCCAAGCTGACGCCCGCGCAGGCGATGTACCACTTCCTGTCGGGCTACACGGCCAAGGTGGCCGGCACCGAGCGCGGGGTGACCGAACCGACCGCGACCTTCAGCACCTGTTTCGGCGCGCCGTTCATGGCGCTCTCGCCGACGGTCTACGCCGATCTCCTCGGCGAGCGAATCGCCAAGCACGGGGCCGATGTCTGGCTCGTCAACACCGGTTGGACCGGCGGTCCCTACGGCGCCGGGTACCGGATGCCGATCGCGCAGACCCGCGCGATGATCGCGGCGGCGCTCGGCGGCGAACTGGCCTCGGTGCCGATGCGGACCGATCCGACGTTCGGGTTCGCGGTGCCGACGGAGTGTCCAGGCGTCCCTTCAGAGATGCTCGATCCGCGGAACACCTGGGAGGACAAGGCTGCCTATGATACCCAGGCGGCGAAGTTGGCCGGCATGTTCGCCGAGAACTTCGTCGCCTTTGCCGATCGGGTGCCGGCCGAGGTGCGGGCCGCCGGTCCGCACCGGGAGTAACGATGATGAAACGGATTGCCGTCCTCACCTCCGGCGGTGACGCGCCGGGCATGAACGCCGCGGTCAGGGCGATCACCCGGTGCGGGGTCGATCTCGGGTGGGAGATCTTCGGCGTCCATCGTGGCTACGCCGGGTTGATCGCCGGCAGGTACGACCGGCTCACCGTCCGCTCGGTCGCCGGCATCATCCAGCGCGGCGGGACGGTCCTCGGCAGCGCCCGCAGTCCGGAATTTGCCACCGAAGCGGGGCGCTGCCAGGCGCTTCGCGAACTGGGGCACTACGACATCGAGGCATTGGTCGTCATCGGCGGCAACGGTTCGCAGACCGGTGCCGCCGCACTCGCGGACCTGGGGTTCCCCGTCGTTGGGGTCGCCTCGACGATCGACAACGACCTGGTCGGGAGCGACGTCACCATCGGCGTCGACACCGCGCTGAACATCGCGTTGGAGGCGATCGACCGCCTGACGACGACGGCGGAGTCGCACCAGCGGGCGTTTCTCGTCGAGGTGATGGGGCGCGGGAGCGGGTACCTGGCGCTGATGACCGGGATCGCCGGCGGCGCCGAGGTGATCGTCGTCCCCGAGTTCGAGACGCCACCCGAGCGGGTGGCACTGGAGTTGGCCGGCGCCTACGAACGGGGCAAGCTGCACGCGATCGCGGTGGTCGCCGAGGGGGCGAAATACAACGCCGAGGCGCTGGTCGGCTACTTCCGCGAGCACGAAGCCCGGATCGGGTTCGAGTTGCGGGCGACGATCCTCGGTCACGTCCAGCGCGGCGGCACCCCGACCGCGTACGACCGGCTCCTGGCGACCCGGCTCGGGGCGGGGGCGGTGGCGGCACTAAACCGGGGCCAGTCGGGCGTACTGGTCGGCATGATCGACGGGCAGGTGACCTGTACGCCCTTTGCCGAGATCGTCGGCAAGCAGAAGCCGATCGACCCGGAGCTCTGGAAACTCGCCCACATCCTCGGCCGGTAAGGCGGGTGAAGGGGGCGGGCGGGTGAAACAAGTTCTGATCGACAACCCGCTGCTCCTCCTCTTCGTCGTGGTGGCGATCGGGTACCCGCTCGGCCGGCTCAAGGTGCGTGGGACCAGCCTCGGCGTCGCCTCGGTGCTGTTCGCCGGGCTCGCGGTCGGCGCGATCGACCAGGATTTGAAATTGCCCGAGATCCTGTACCAGTTCGGGTTGGTGATCTTCGTCTACACCATCGGACTCAGCAACGGGCGCGCCTTTTTCGCCTCGTTTCGCCGCCAAGGGGGACGCCACGCGCTGCTCGTGACCGGCGTCATCGCCCTCGCGGTGCTGCTCGCCGTGGTCGAGTACTCCGTGCTCGATCTGAAGCCGACGCTGACGGCGGGGATGTTCGCGGGGAGCCTCACGAACACACCGGCCTTAGCGACCGAGCTGCAGTACCTGCAGACGTACGGTCCGGAGGACGAGCGCGATCAGATCCTCTCCGAACCGGTCGTCGGTTACTCGGTGGCCTATCCGATCGGCGTTCTGGGAGTCATCTTCGCGCTCGTCGTCGCGCAACGCAGGTGGCGGATCGACTATGCGGCGGAAGCCAAACGCGCCGGTGATGGCGGCGGCGCCTCCATACCGCTGGAAAACCGGACGATCCGCGTCACGTTTCCGGATGCCGCGTCGCAACCGGTTGCCAGCCTCGCACGGGAGCGTGGCTGGGATGTCGTTTTCGGGCGGATGCGACACCACGGCCAACTCGGTCTCGTCACCGCCGAAACGCACCTGGAACAGGGCGATCTGGTGCTCGCGGTCGGGACGCGAGAACACCTCGACCGGGTGACGGCGGAGTTGGGCGAATCGTGCGACGAGCGGTTGGAGTTGGACCGGAGCGAACTCGACTTCCGGCGGATCTTCGTCTCCAGCTCGGCGGTCGTCGGCCGGCACGTGCGCGACCTCGACGTGCGCCGGCGGTTCGGCGCGGTGGTGACGCGAATCAGGCGGGGAGACGTCGAATTTCTGCCGCACGGGGACACCGTCCTGGAACCGGGTGACCGCGTGCGTGTGGTCGCGCCGCGGGTGTCGATGCCGGCCGTCTCCGCGTTCTTCGGCGACTCCTACCGCGCGCTCAGCGAGATCGACGTGCTGACGTTCAGTCTCGGGTTGACGGCGGGTCTGCTCCTCGGCGTCCTGCCGATTCCCCTCCCCGGCGGCGGCGACCTGAAACTCGGCCTGGCGGGTGGTCCGCTGGTCGTCGCGCTGGTGCTCGGCGCCCTCGACCGGACCGGTCCATTGGTCTGGTCGCTGCCGTACAGCGCCAACCTCACCCTGCGCCAGTTGGGACTGATCGTCTTCCTGGCCGGAATCGGGACGCGCGCCGGTTACGCATTCGTCTCGACCGTGCAGAGCCGCGACGGCGTGTTGTTGCTCGGGGCCGGGGCAGTCATCACGTTCACCGTGGCGCTCGCGACGCTGTGGGTCGGTTACCGGCTCCTGAACGTCCCGATGGGGTTGCTGAGCGGGATGCTGGCCGGTTTGCAGACGCAGCCGGCGGTCCTGGGATTCGCCCTCGAGCAGACCGGCGACGACCTGCCGAACGTCGGCTACGCCGCGCTCTTTCCGCTGGCCACGATCGCGAAGATCCTCGCGGCACAACTGCTGCTCGCCATCCTCCTCTAGCGTCGGCAACCTCATCACGGTTGCGCGCATTCCACGGTTCAAACAAGACCAGACGGTCGTTCGATCGGTGCCCCAAGCGACCGCGCGGCCCTCTGCTTGCTGCAACGAACCTGCAACACACCAGGCGCCGAATATGTGACGGTCTACGCCGTTCGCGCTCGATACTCGTGTGGCCGAAGGGGGATTCGGGATCGACGCCGGGTATGCGGTCCACCGAACGCGCTCGCGGCTCCGACGGACGGTTGAGCAAGAAGCGGAATGGAGGCTTGGTACGGGTTTGCGGTCATCGGGTCCGATCGCGGAACGAAGAGTTTTCGACCGACGCAGTGGGAACGATTGAAAGAGGAGGACCGAGATGGAAACCGATCGCGCGAAGCCGGAAACGGTCGATGGTTGGTCGGCGCGATCGTCCTGATGACGACGACCATCACGACGATGGGCAGCTTTTTGGTGGTGCTGATCCTGACCAACGGCGATCCGGGTCTCCAGACCGAGACGATCGCCCTCTTCGCCTACCACCGCGCGTTCGGGTCGTATCAGATCGGGTTCGGCGCGGCGATCGCGGCGTTCAGGCCGCCGTGGCGTCCGGTCCCCGGTGCCGCCGCAGCAGCGACAGGGTGCCCGAGGCGATCTCCCGGCCGGCCCACGTGCAGAACGCCTGCGGCGCCGCGACGGCCAGGACGAGGACGACCAGGATGGCGAGGGCGAATTTCAGCCCGGAAAATTCCGGCTCGATGAGGCCGAGGGCGTCGGCCGCGACGGACGCGGCGAAGACCAGGCCGGCCACGGCCGCCGGCGCCACCCAGGCGTGCGCGGGCCGCAGGACGAGGCCGGACAGGAACGCCAGCGCCGGCGCGACGAACAAGGCCCAGACCATGTCGGGGTCGTCCCAGAAGACGAACATGAACCCGAGCGAGCCGAGCAGGAACAGGACCGGCAGCCCGTAGGGCCGCACCCACGCCCGCCAATATCCGCGTTCCATGGCGTCACCTCCGGTGCGCGCACGGGCATCGTAACCGAGCGTCACCCGTGCGGACGCAGGCTACGCCGCGGGCCATGGCACGCGCATCAACGGAGGCACCGTGCGTGTACCAAAACCGGCACAGATCGAGGCGAGGCGGTTGGGGCGCGACCGGGATGTCGGACCGCGACGGGGCGGAAGCGATCGCTGCACCGATCCGCAGCCCAACCCGACCGACCACAGACGGCGGTCCTCCGGGGTGCGAGATCGCCATGAATTGGCTTCGCTCCGATCGGATGTGCAGGGATCGGCCGGGTCGCCAAAGTAAGTCGCGAGTTGCGAGATTGTGATTCCCTACCCTCGGCGTGTCGCGCGCCTTGAACGGCGCGTCGCGTAGGGTGAGCCGGGCCAGGCCGAAGGGGCCGGACCCGGGGAGAACCACGATGGACGCTCATCGAGCCGGTGGCAGCCGTGTCAGCCTCGCGGAGGTGTTGGCGATCCTCGTGTTGTGGGGGATGACGACGGTCGGCGTTTTCGTCGCGTACACGCGAGTGCCGGTCGACGAGCTCTACGAGGTGTCGAAGAGTGGCCCGCGCGCCGCTGCGGGCCGCGTCCTCGTTTATTGGAATTTCCCGATCGCCTTCGTCGCCATCGCCGTCCTCGGCTTCGCGCTGGCACGCCTGTGGGAGGGAGGCAAAACCGCACGCGGGTGGGCGCGTAGGGTCGTCGAGCTCCTGGCCGCGGTGGCGTTGCTGCTCTGCCTCGTGGCGGGGTTCCCGGGCGTAGTCGATTCGCACGATCTCGATGCAAGGCCCATCAACGCGATGCCCGCGATCGGCGTGGCGATCGCGGCGGCGCTGTTCGTCGTGGCCTGGCGGCGTGGCGGTGGCGGTGCGCGCAGCCCCTGGCAGCGGAAGGACAACGTCAGATTCGCGTTGGTTGTGGTCCTGGCGGTTCTCGCGCTCCCGTGGATCCTCGCCGAGTTCGGCTTCTATATCGGCGACATCCCCGGACTCGGTCACGTCTTTATGTCGAAACAGATCGTCAATTGCGGCGATCGGGTGGTGGCAGTCCACCTCGGCGGCCACCACGGGTTCGACGGAGCAGCGATGGCGATAACCGGTTTGGTCCTCAGCCGGGCGGTCGGGACGCTACGGCGCGGCTGGGCACGGGTGGTGCTCGGGCTGTACGTGGCGCTCCTGATCGCCTACGGCGTGGCGAACGGCGTGCAGGACTTCTGGGGTGAACAGGTCGTCAAGCGCGGCTGGGCGACGTCTGAGATTCCGAGCATGTACCGTCCGCGCATCGCGCCGGAGTGGGGATTGGTCTTGATCGGCATCGTCGTGGTCTATCTTCTCCTGATCCGCCGCCGGGAAACCGGGGACGCTCTGTCCACGCCGGCACGGAAGGGGACCGAACCTACGTTGCCGTCCCGTCGCGGCGCCCCACTCGCTCGATGAAGTCAGCATCAAGATCCTCGCGGCGCAACTGCTGCTCGCCTTCCTGCTCCGATCTCGATGCGAGTCACACGGATGCGATCCTTCGGACGGACTCAGCGCAATCGGCGCGGAATCTTGGCGCCCGCCCTACCCCTTTCGGGCGACGATGGTCATGCCAGCAACTGCATGCTGGCGACAAGGGCGAGCGGGCCGATGTAGCCGCCGCGCCGGTCGAGAACACGTGGGTTGTTCCTTCCTGGGCAACCCCGTTGGCTTCATACGGTATGGACCGGCGGGGGTATGACCGGAAATCCCGGCCCGACCTGAACCGGGCGCCCCCGGCGGAACGCCGGGGGCGCGTCGTTCATGAACGCGCGGAACAGCCGGGCGCGTTGCTCCGGCATCACCGGTTCACGCGTGGTCACGGAGCCGCTTGCCGGCGAGCACGGCCAACGCGCCCGCGGCGACACCGGCGCCGAGGAGCGAGGAACCGATGGCGCGGTCGGCCGCGCTGCCGCTGCCCGTGTTCGGGAGCGCGGTCGTCGTGCAGTAGTCGTCGGCGCAGGCGAGGCCCGCGCAGCATTCGAGACCCTGGGAGCCGCAGAATTCGCCGTCGTTCATGCAGAGACCGGACGGGTTGTCGCAGACCGCCTCGAAGCAGGTCAGACCGGTGCAGCAGTCGGCGTTGCTGGTGCAGGCGTCGCCGAGCGCACCGCACGTCCCCTTCGGGTTATCGCAGACGGCTTCGAAACACGTCAGTCCGCTGCAGCAGTCCGTGTTGTCGGTGCAGGCGTCGCCAAGGGCGCCGCAGGTCTGCGCCGCGGCCCGGCCGCGGCCGGCCACGCCGAGGAGACCGGCGGCGAGACCGCCGGCGAGGAGCCGGAAGACGTCTCGGCGCGACCGGTCATGCCCAAGCTGCCGTGCGATGTCGTCGAATCGCTGGTGATCCATCTCGGTGCTCCTTCCCGGTGTGGTTGCGGTCGGTGGAGTGGACCGAGTGGACACCGCCGCCCGCGCCAATGGACGGGACGATACCACCGCTCGCGTGACAGCACCGTCAACCAGGGGCTCCGGGACATTGCATTTGCGTGACATTCGGCGCGACTGCGACCGATCGGGCGGTCGGGCAAGAGATGCCGACGCGCCAACCCCGCGACATTCCGGCCCCGATCGCCGCGAGTTCAGACCAGTCGTGTGGGCCAGGCCCAACGCAACCGGCAGGAAGCCTGCCCGGATCGGGCAGAGCCAACGCACATTCGCGGTCACCTCGCGTTGGTCTTGCCAGATTTCGACCGAGACGGTGCGGCTGCCACGGGCACGGTGCGCATGAAGCGCCGTCTGTTGCGCGGTTGAGGCGAAGCGCATCCGAGGGTTGGCAGATTTGCGATCGGTTCGGAGCTAGTCTCAGGCCAGATACCGAGCCCCAGTGATGGGACGGGCAGAGGAGGTGAGTCGTGGCAACACTGCGATCCCACCTGACGCTGCATCCCCGGACGACCCCCAGCGAACGGAGTCGAACGGAGACGACGGCGGACTGGTGGCACGAACTGGTTTGGGTGCCGATCGCTGGCGCGGTCGGCTTCGCCGTCACCGCCGTCGCGTCGTGGTGGTTGGAGCTGTCGCGCGGCTGGCTGGTCGCCGTCTACGCGCCGGTCGTCTTCGCGCTCTTCGCCGCCTACGTCCGCGCCAACGGCATCGACCTGCGGGCGGTGGTCTTGTACCGGTGGCGCTGGGGGGTCGGCGTCGGCGTCGTCTTCGGCGCGCTGCTCCTCCTGACCGTCCAGCGGCAAGACGCCTCCCCCCGGCCGGAAGGCTGGCGGCTGATCGTCGACATTGCCTGGCTGGGCGTCGTCTACGGGGCGGCGGACGCGCTGCTGATGAACATCCTTCCGGCAATGGCCACCTGGCGCGTCTTGAGCGGACGTGGTTGGACCCAACGTCTCTGGGGTAAGGTCGGCGTCGGGGTGCTGGCCCTCCTTGCCGGCCTGCTCGTCACCGTGGCCGTCCACGCCGGGTACGCGGAGTACCAGGGGGCCGACATGCGGCAACCGATGATCGGCAACACGCTCAACACCCTGGCCTACGTCCTGGCGAACAACCCGGTCGCAGCGCTCATCAGCCACGTCACGATGCACGTCGGGGCGGTCTTCCACGGGGCCGAGACGACCGCGCAACTGCCGCCCCACTACTAGCCCAGGTGGCGTCACGAACCGTCAACCGTCCCTGGGAATTGGCTTGGCGCGGGCGCGACCGGACTTGACGGCCGCGCTCTCGTTCGGCTGCGACGGCTGCGTGACGTGGACCGTGCCGCCCGCGATGTGACCGGCGCTTGGCTCCTCCCGTTCACCGCTGCCAGGACCGGGGCAACGACCGCGCCGTTTCCGCCCCGGTGGCGGCCCTCCCCGAATTCAACGGTTTTGGCACGTCGCGGCTCGCCGGTTAGTCGCGGTTGTCACCGCGTATCCGGTAGCGTCGTGTCACGACCGAGCGCGCGCCGGATCGCGGCGCCGCGCTTCGATGGTTCTGGACGTCTTCGTCGTGCCAGCCATTCCCGTAAAGAGAGAGGAGCGAGCCATGTTCGGTCGAGATGGCAAGCGCAACGAACCACGAACGACCGGTCCGGCGTCCGAGGGAAGAGCGATCATCCAGGCGTTGGGGGTGAACAAGACCTACGACACCGGAACGACCAAGGTGCCGGCGTTGATCGGCGTCGACTTCGCGGTCAAGCGCGGCGAGATGGTCGCGGTGATGGGCCCCTCGGGGTGCGGCAAGACGACGCTGCTCAACTGCCTGTCCGGGCTCGACGCGGTCGACGCCGGACAGATCTGGCTCGAGGGCAAGGACCTCGCCAGGCTCTCCGACCGCGACCGGACGGACTACCGGGCCAACCGGATGGGGTTCGTGTTCCAGGTCTACAACCTGCTCCCCGTGCTGAGCGCCGTCGAGAACGTCGAGCTGCCGCTGCTGGTCTCCGGGGTGAAACCGAAGGCGGCGCGGGCGAAGGCGAACGCGGCGCTGGCGACGGTCGGGCTGGCCGAGTGGGCCGGGCACCGGCCGGCGGAACTGTCCGGCGGGCAGCGGCAACGGGTGACGATCGCGCGGGCGCTCGTCAACGACCCCGCCATCGTCTGGGCGGACGAGCCGACCGGTTCCCTCGACAGCGCGACCGCGAACGAGATCGTCGAGTTGATGCGGGAGATGAACCGGACGCATGGCTTGACGATTGTCCTGGTGACGCACGACGCGGAGGTCGGTGGCCGGTGCGACCGGATCGTGCGGATGCACGACGGGCGGATCGTGGGCGGCACCGGACTGCTGGTGCCCGAGACGCCCGCGATCGCCGTGGCTGCCTGACCGTTTGCCCCGTTCTCGCCGGAGCAACGCCGCCTGCCCGAAAGGGGTCCGACCATGGAAACCATCTTCGGCATACCGATGACCGGCGTCATGATCGCGCTGCTGATCTTGCTGGGACTCTGCGTGCTGTCCGTAGGCTGGGTGGCGTGGCGGCGGCCGGTGATCTTCAAGCTCGGCCTGCGGAATATTCCCCGACGGCGGGCGCAGACGACGCTGATCGTCGTCGGTCTCATGCTCAGTACGTTGATCGTCTCGGCGGCGCTGGGGACGGGTGACACCCTCGATTATTCGATCACCGCCAGCGCCTACGACGTTCTCGGTCACGTCGACGAGGTCGTCGTCTACAGCCAGAGCCCGGACGGCAACGCCGACACTTCGCTCAGCACCAAAATCGACGCCTCAGCCCTCACCGTCGTCGAGGATGCCTTGCGGGACGATCCGCGGGTCGCCGGCGTGATGCCGATCCTCTACGAGGGTTTGCCGGCGGTCAACGTGACGCGGGGACAGTCCGAACCCGACGTCACCCTCTCCGGTGTCGATCCGAACCGGCTCGAACCGTTCGGCGGTCTGATCGGCGTCGACGGGCAACCGATCGACCTCGACGCCATCCCCGCCGGCACCGTCGTGTTGAGCGAGGCGGCGGCGGGGAAGCTGGCGGCTAAGCCCGGCGACTCGCTGATGCTCTACTACGCCAACCAGCCGCTGTCGCTTCGGGTCGCCGCGGTTGCCAAGGACTCGGTCCTCAGCGGTGTCCTCGGCAGCGGTCGGATCGGGATGGTCGTGCCGCTGGCGCGGATGCAGGAAGTTACCGGCCAGACCGGTGTCTACAGCGTGATCGCGGTCGCCAACACCGGCGGCGTCCGGGGCGGGCTGGAGCACTCCGACGGCGTCACGGAAACGCTGAAGACGGCGCTTGCCGGTCAACAGCTTGGCGTCGACCCGATCAAGCAGCGGGTGGTTGACGACGCCGAGACGGTCGGAACCATCTTCACCGACATCTTCCTGCTGATGGGGCTCTTCTCGATCGCGGCCGGCGTCCTCCTGATCGTCCTCATCTTCGCGATGCTGGCGGCGGAGCGGCGGAGCGAGATGGGGATGGAGCGGGCGGTCGGCACGCAGCGGCGGCAGTTGATCCAGCAGTTCGTCGCCGAAGGAACCGGGTACACCATCGTCGCCGGCATGGTCGGCGCCGGTCTCGGGCTTCTCGCTGCGATCGGCATCGCCGTGGCGATGAAGGGGCTCTTCGGCAACGACCTGGCGATTTCGCCCCACGTCGCGCCGCGCAGTCTCGTCGTCGCCTACTCGCTGGGCGTGGTCATCACGTTCCTGGCCGTCGTGATCGCGTCGTGGCGGATCAGCCGGCTCAACATCGTCGCCGCCGTGCGCGATCTCCCCGAGGCGAGTTCGCCGAAGCGGAGACGCCGAACCCTCGTCTGGGCGTTCTTGCTGCTGGCGTTCGGGACGATGATGACGGTCTCCGGCGTGTCGGCCGAACAGGCGTTCCCCTTCTACACCGGACTCAGTCTGATCCCCTTCGGCATCGCGCTGGTGCTGCGCTACTTCGGCGTGCGGAGCCGGCCGGTCTTCACCGGGGTCGCGCTCTATCTCCTGTTCGTCTGGCTGACACCGTCGAGTGTGGCCGATTCGGTCCTGGGCGAGTACGAGCAGGGGATGGAGATGTTCTTCACCTCCGGTATCTTCCTCGTCCTCGGGGCGACCCTGCTCATCGTCCAGAACACCGACGTCTTGCTGGCGGGCGTCGGCAAGGTGGCCGGTCTCTTCCGCTCCTCCCTGCCCGCCGTCCGGACCGCGATCGCCTATCCCGGCGCCGCAGTCGGGCGGACCGGGCTGACGATCGCGATGTTCTGCCTGATCGTCTTCTCGCTGGTGATGATGGCGACGATGAACGGCAACTTCAGCAACCTCATCCTCGGCGACGACGCGGCCGCCGGTTGGGACGTCCGCGCCGACCAGGGTCAGGCCAACCCGATCGCCGACTTCCCGGCCGCGCTCCAGGCGAACGGCGTCGACACCTCGGGTATCACCGGCTACGGCGTCGTCACCGTTCCCGATCCCGCGGCGCGCATCCGGTTGCCGGGTGGAGAGTGGAAAGAGTCGCCGGTCCACGGCATGGACGACGACTTCATCGCCACGAGCACGCTCACGTTCCAGCAGCGCGCCCGCGGCTACGAGACGGACGAGGCGATCGTCCAGGCGCTGCGGACGCAACCGGGTGTGGCGGTGGTCGACTCCTCGGCCGTGCCCAACCCGGGCAGCCTCGGCGCGGACCCCGACCTCTTCCAACTGGAAGGCGTCAAGTGGGAAGACGAGGTATTCGACCCGACGACGATCGAGGTGACCGACCCGCGCAGCACGTCGGCGGCGACGCTGACGATCATCGGCGTCATCGACACCAAGATCGGCAGTCTCTTCGGTCTCTACGCCAACCAGGCGACGATCGACACGATCTTCCCGACGACGACCGTCACGTCCTACTACGTGAAACTGGCCGACAGCAGCCAGGCGGAAACGGTCGCCCAGGGGATCGAGCGCGCGCTGTTGAGCAACGGCGTCCAGGCCGTCGCGATCCGCGAAGAGATGAAGGACGCCCAGGCGCAGAGTCGGGCCATCCTTTACCTGATGGAAGGGTTCATGGCGCTCGGTCTGATCGTCGGCGTCGCCGCGGTCGGGGTGATCGCCTTCCGGACCGTGGTCGAACGGCGACAGCAGATCGGGGTGCTGCGGGCGATCGGGTACCAGCGCGGGCTGGTCTCGCTCAGCTTCCTGATCGAAACCGGGTTCATCGTCGGCACCGGGGTCATTGCCGGAACGGCGCTCGGCATCGTGCTGGGGTACAACGTCTTCCACAGCGACCAGTGGGGTTCGTCGACGGCGTCGTTCGTCATCCCCTGGGACATCGTCGCCGTCATCGTCGTCGCGACGGTCGTCGCCGCCGAGTTGATGGCCTGGATTCCCGCCCGCCGGGCGGCGCGGATTGCCCCAGCGGAGGCATTGCGCTACGAGTAACCGAACGACGAGAGTCGAGACGGAGGTGACCCATGGACACGCAACCGGACCGCAGCAGGCGGCGACAAGATCTGGGACTGGCGATCGCGATCGGCGCAGGAGTCGGTATCGTGCTGGGGGTGATCCTGGGCAACATCGCGGTGTGGCTCGCCATCGGTGCGGGCGTCGGCGTCGCGCTGGGTGCCGCATTCGAGCAGCGTCGCTAGCCTGGGTTGCCCCTGAGCCTCGGTGACGAACTCCGCCGGGCGCTCCGAGTATCTCAGGGCTCCGCGTGGCACATCGACACGATCTCGCAACATCCGCGGGGCATCTATCGTCCTCTCTGTCACGCCCCCCATCGGATAACCGGGTCGTGCGCCGGACACGGCGCCGCGGTGCCGGCCGATGCCGGGTCGCGGCGCGCACAACGCGGGAGGAGGTTCTTCATGGGGCTGCTCGCTCCCACCGCCACCCGAACCGAGCGCTCCCGCGCGCTGAAAACGCGGCCGAGCTGATGGCCTGGATTCCCGCCCGCCGGGCGGCGCGGATCGCTCGGGCCGAGTCGCTGCGCGACCAATAAACGACCGACGAGCGTCGGCCGGCGAGCCAGGCGGACCGTCGCCCGACTCTCTCGTGTTCCGCAGCTCTCACCTTCCTGCCCCCACCGACACACTTTTGCGACGCGACAGGCCCGTCGCACGATGCCCCTGTAACGACCACGAGCGTAGAGTGCCGGCATGGTGATTCTCGCTGCGAGGAGGCTCCCCATGTCCTGGCAACCGATCCTCAAGTCGTCGGAGAACCGGAAAGTCACACCGAATCTGCTCGACTACGAGCGCACCTACGCGACGTTTTCGTGGGATGCCGTTCGTCGCGAGTTGAACGGACTGCCGGGCGGGCGCGGACTCAACATCGCCCACGAGGCGGTCGATCGGCAGGCCGTCGGTCCGCGGCGCGACCACCTCGCCCTGCGCTGGCTCGGCAAACGGGGGGAGGTCCGCGACTTCAGCTACGGCGAGTTGCGCCGGCAGACGAACCGCTTCGCCAACCTGCTCCAGTCGCTCGGCGTCGGCGAAGGCGATCGCGTCTTCACCCTCGCCGGCCGCATCCCCGACCTCTACCTGACCGCCCTCGGCACGCTGAAGAACGGCAGCGTGTTCTGCCCGCTCTTTTCCGCCTTCGGTCCCGAACCGATCCGCCAGCGGCTCGCGCGCGGCGACGCCAAGCTGCTGGTGACGACGGAACTCCTCTACAAGCAGAAGGTCGCCGGCATCCGCGACGAGTTGCCCGGGCTCGAAAACGTCCTGATCGTCCGCGCCGGCCCCGACCGGGGCGACCTTGCCGGCACCCTCGACTTTGCCACCCTCATGGCCGCGATGAAGGACGACTTCGCGATCCGCCCGACCGACCCCGAGGACCCGGCGCTGCTCCACTTCACCAGCGGCACGACCGGGATGCCGAAGGGGGCGATCCACGTCCACCAGGCCGTCCTGGCCCACTACGCGACGGGCAAGTACGCGCTCGATCTCCACCCGGACGACGTCTTCTGGTGCACCGCCGATCCCGGCTGGGTCACCGGCACCTCCTACGGCATCATCGCGCCGCTGACGCACGGGGTGACGAGCATCGTCGACGAAGCCGAATTCGACGCCGACCGGTGGTACGGCAACCTCCAGGACCAGCGCGTCAGCGTCTGGTACACGGCGCCGACCGCGATCCGGATGATGATGCGGGTCGGGGCCGAGGTCGCCCGGAAGTACGACCTGAGCCGTCTCCGCTTCATCGCCAGCGTCGGCGAACCGCTCAACCCCGAGGCCGTCGTCTGGGGGCAGGAGGCGTTCGGGCTGCCGATCCACGACAACTGGTGGCAGACCGAAACCGGCGGCATCATGGTCGCCAACTACGCCGCCACCGACATCCGGCCCGGTTCGATGGGCCGCCCGCTGCCGGGGATCACCGCCGCGATCGTCCGCCACGAAGAAGACCAACCGGTCGAGGAGATCACGGAGCCGGGCGAGCAGGGCGAGCTGGCCCTCAAACCGGGTTGGCCGTCGATGTTCCGCGGCTACCTCCACGAGGAGGAGCGCTACCGGAAGTGCTTCGCCGGCGGGTGGTACCTGACCGGCGACCTTGCCCGGCGCGATCCCGACGGTTACTTCTGGTTCGTCGGCCGCGCCGACGACGTGATCAAGTCCGCCGGCCACCTGATCGGCCCCTTCGAGGTCGAAAGCGCGCTGCTGGAGCACCCCGCCGTCGCCGAGGCCGGCGTGATCGGCAAACCCGACCCGACGATCGGCGAGGTCGTCAAGGCGTTCGTCTCCCTCAAACCGCCCTATGTCCCGAGCGACGACCTGCGGATGGAGTTGCTCGGCTTCGGCCGCAAGCGGTTGGGCGCGGCGGTGGCGCCGAAGGAGATCGACTTCCTCGACGCCGTGCCGAAGAACCGGAGCGGCAAGATCATGCGGCGCCTCCTCAAGGCGCGCGAACTCGGTCTGCCGGAAGGCGACCTCTCGACGATGGAGCGAAGCTGATGGCGACGCTGACGAAACCCAAACGGGATCAGACGGATCACCTCCCGGAACCCGACCGCGACCGCGCGCACCATCTCCTCACGGAGATGGTGCGGATCCGCCGCTTCGAGGAGAAGTGCGCCGAGCTCTACAGCGCGGCGAAGATCCGCGGGTTCCTCCACCTCTACATCGGCGAGGAGGCGATCGCGACGGGTGTGATGGCGGCGCTGGCAGCGGACGACCGGCTCGTGGCCACCTACCGCGAGCACGGGCACGCCCTCGCCCGCGGCATCTCGATGAACGCGGTCATGGCCGAGATGTTCGGCAAAATCGACGGTTGCAGCCGGGGGCGCGGCGGGTCGATGCACCTCTTCGACGCGGCGACCCGGTTCTACGGCGGCAACGCCATCGTCGGCGGCGGGCTGCCGGTGGCGATCGGGTTCGCGCTGGCCGACAAGATGCGGGGGCTGCCCCACGTCACGGTCTGCTTCTTCGGCGAGGGCGCGGTCGCCGAGGGCGAGTTCCACGAGACGATGAACCTGGCCGACCTCTGGCGCCTGCCCGTCCTCTTCTGCTGCGAGAACAACCTCTACGCGATGGGCACGGCCCTGGCCCGCTCCGAATCGCAGATCGACCTGACCGCCAAGGCCGCCAGCTACAACGTGCCGGCCGAGACGGTCGACGGCATGGACGTCCTCGCCGTCGAAGACGCGGCGCGGCGAGTCATCGCCGCGATCCGGTCGGGCAAAGGACCGCACTTCCTGGAATTCCGGACCTACCGCTTCCGCGCCCACTCGATGTACGACCCGGAGCTCTATCGGGAGAAGGCGGAAGTCGAGGAGTGGAAACACCGCTGCCCGATCGCCACCTTCGTGGCCCAACTCCGTGATGCGGGTCTCCTGACCGACGCGGACTTAGCGCGGATCGAAAGCGAGGTCGCGGCCGAGGTCCAGGCATCGGTCGACTTTGCGGAGGCCGCTGCCTGGGAGCCGGTCGAGGACCTGACCCGCTTCGTCTATTCGGACGGGCCGATCCCACAGATTGGAGGCGCGGCATGAGCGCCACGCTCGAAGCACCGGCGACGGTGCGTGTCACCTACCGCGAGGCGGCGAAGAGCGCGATCCGCGAGGCGCTGCAGCGCGACGAACGGGTCTTCCTGATGGGCGAGGACGTCGGCATGTACGGCGGCTGCTACGCCGTCAGCAAGGGGTTGCTGGCCGAGTTCGGACCCGAGCGCATCCGCGACACGCCGTTGTCGGAGTCGGCCTTCGTCGGCGCGGGGATCGGCGCGGCGCTGGCGGGGATGCGGCCGATCGTGGAGATCATGACCTGCAACTTCAGCCTGCTCGCGCTCGACCAGATCCTCAACAACGCCGCGACCATCCTCCACATGTCGGGCGGCCAGTTCAACGTGCCGCTGGTGATCCGGATGGCGACCGGCGGCGGCCGGCAACTGGCCGCGCAGCACTCGCACAGCCTGGAGGGGTGGTACGCCCACATCCCCGGCATCAAGGTCGTCACCCCGGCGACGGCCGAGGACTTCCGCGGCATGCTCTGGCCGGCGCTGGCGGACCCCGATCCGGTGCTGATCTTCGAGAACGCCTTCCTCTACCCGATGGAAGGCGACCTGCCGGCGGACCCGGGACCGGGCGACATCGCCCACGCGGCGATCCGCCGGCCGGGCAAGGACGTGAGTCTCTTCACCTACGGCGGTGGTCTCCACAAGACCCTCAAAGCCGCCGAGCTGCTGGCGGCGGACGGCATCGATGCCGAGGTGATCGACCTGCGCGTCCTGCGCCCGCTCGACACCCCGGCGATCCTCGACTCCGTCGCCCGCACCCACCGCGTCGTCGTCGTCGACGAGGGGTGGCGGAGCGGCGGCATCTCCGCCGAGATCAGCGCCCGGATCATGGAGGGGGCGTTCTACGAGCTCGACGCGCCGGTCGGGCGCGTCTGCGGGGCCGAGGTGCCGATCCCCTACCCGGCCCACCTCGAGCAGGCGGCGCTGCCGCAGCCGGAGACGATCGCGCGGGAGGCACGGGAGGCGGTGATCGGTCATGGCTGAGTTCCGCATGCCCTCGCTCGGCGCCGACATGGAGTCGGGCACCCTCGTCCAATGGCTGATCAAACCGGGCGATCGCGTCAACCGCGGCGACGTCGTCGCGGTCGTCGAGACGCAGAAAGGCGCGATCGACGTCGAGATTTACGACAGCGGTATGGTTTCGGAATTGGTTGTCCAGGAGGGGACGGATGTTCCGGTGGGAACGGTGCTGGCGGTGCTGAATGGCCGGGCGGCAGTCGCCACTCCCCGACCCGCCATCCCGGGGATACCCGGCCCTACCGTGGGAGAGGAGGAGTTTGCCCCGCCGCCCGTCGCTCCCGCTTCCTCAACCTTGGGGGAAGCGCCGGGAGCGGAGGCACCGGCCACCCGGCTTCATGTCTCACCCCTGGCGCGTCGCCGTGCTCAGGAACTGGGGGTCGACCTGGCGATCGTCCACGGTACTCGCCCCGGCGGCGCAATCAGTGTCGCCGACGTCGAGAAGGCCGCGGCCGAAGGCGCTCCGAAGGTGGCGCCGGTCGTGCCCCGAACACCGGTCCCGACACCGCCAGCACCGGCGACAGCACCCGAACGTGCTCCCGCTCCGCCGGCGATCGAGCGGCAGGCGGCAATGCGGGCGGCGATCGCCGCGGCGATGAGCCGGGCGAATCGCGAGATCCCGCACTACTACCTTGGCACCGACGTCGACATGAAGCGGGCGCTCGACTGGCTGGAGGCGGCGAACGCGAAGCGGCCGGTCACCGACCGCCTGCTGTACGCCGTGCTCCTGCTAAAGGCGGTGGCGCTGGCAACCCGGGAGGTGCCGGAGGTCAACGGGTTCTACACGAACGACGGGTTCCAGCCGAGCGAAGCGGTCCACGTCGGGGTGGCGATCTCGCTGCGGCAGGGCGGACTCGTCGCCCCGGCGATCCACCACGCGGACATGCTGAACCTCGACGAGCTGATGGCGAAACTGCGCGATTTGATCATGCGCGCCCGCAGCGGCAAACTGCGCAGCTCCGAGCTCAGCGACCCGACGATCACCGTTACCAACCTCGGCGAGCAGGGGGTGCCGGCCGTCTACGGGGTGATCTACCCGCCGCAGGTTGCCCTCGTCGGCTTCGGCAAAATCGTCGAGCGCCCGTGGGCGAGCGGCGGTCTTCTCGGCGTCCGCCCCGTGATGACCGCCACCCTCGCCGCCGACCACCGCGCCAGCGACGGCCACCGCGGTGGGATCTTCCTGGCCGCGATCGACCGTCTCTTGCAGGAGCCCGAAAAGCTATGAACGCCGACGAGATCAAAGCCACCGTTCTCCGCGCCCTCGCCCGGATCGCGCCCGAGGCCGACCTCGATGCACTGGCGCCGGACTTCGAGTTCCGGGATCAGCTCGACATCGATTCGTTCGACTTTCTCACCTTCGTCATCGCCCTCCACGAGGCGACCGGCGTCGACATCCCGGAGGCCGATTACCAGCAACTCGCGACGCTCAACGACGCCGTCGCCTACCTCGCGACCGCGCCGCGCACCGCGGTTGCCGGCTGAGACTGTCGCAGGTCGGCGCGACGCCGATCGCCGGCAGAAAGGTGCAGACCAGGAGGGGACAGGCAGCGAGGCGCTGCGATCGGAGTAGACGCCTCGTCGGTGCCGATGGAACAGCCGGGTAGCCATGACCTCCCCGGCTGCTGGTTATGGGGGGCACGGACAGCGGGGTTTCCCGTGAACCGACGACTCATCCGATCGCTCCTGACACTGTGCCTGCTACTCGGCCTGGCGCCGGCTCTGGGTCCGCTCGGCCCCACACCTGGCCGGGCACAATCCCGGCATCCGGACCTGATGCCCGTTGCCGTGACGGCCAGCGTGGACAGCGCCCGCTGGTTCGATTCCATCACCGTCTCATGGACCGTCGAGAGTCGGAGCGAGAACGCCATCTCGAACGACCTTTCCTGGGGCGATGAGGTCCGCCTCTCGACCGACGCGACGCGGGACTGCGAGGACAGCTTGCTCAAGTCCAGTTGGCCCGCGTCCTCCAGGATGGGACCGGTGGCGGCGGGGGAGCGCTACGCGGTCGCGATGGACGCGGCAGTACCCGACGTCCCTGCCGGGAGGTACTGCCTACTGGTGGCGGTCGAAACGATCCCACTCCCTTCCGGGTTGGCCGTGCATGAGGCCGACGAGACCAACAACGTGCTATCCGTCCCCTTCACGGTCGAGGCAGCGCGGTAGGCGTCCGCCGGTGGATGGCTCCAGCCCCCTGAGCGACCGGCGCGCGTTCAGACAAGCGCCCCGGTGATGACGCCGACCGGGGCTCCGCTCAGGGTGTGCATGAGTGCGCGCACCCCAGGCCGCTGGGCATCCTCACCGCCATGCGCCGCGACGGCGCCCTCTGGAACCCACGCGCAACCCACCCCGATCCCTTGACATCCAACACAGGTGCTCCCATCCACGGCAACCGGACCCCGTGGCAAATTGACACGTTCTCGCAACATCCGCGGGGCATCTATCGTCCTCTCTGTCACACCGTTCATGGGATAACCGGGTCATGCGCCAGCTACGGCGTCGCCGTGCCGGCGATCCGGTCCGCGGCGCGCGCAACGCGGGAGGAGGTTTGTCATGGCCGTGCTCGCTCCGACCGCCACCCGAACCGAACCCTCACGAGAACTGAAAGTTGGGCGCCGGCGGTCCGTTCTTTCCACGGCCGGTCTCGCCAGGCTCAGTGCGCTCCACCCCTGGCGCGTGCTTGCGCTCTGGTGTGTCGTCCTCGCACTGGCCATGTTCGCGGCCAGAGGACTGAGCGACGCTCTAACGACCGAGGTGACGTTCACCAATCGACCGGAGTCGGTGCGTGGGGACGAACTGCTTGGCGAGCGTTTGCGACCGTTCGAGCCCGTGACCGAAACGGTCGTCGTCCGCTCCGAATCGGCCACGGTCGACGACCCCGCGTTTCGCCAGATCGTCGAAGCGACGACGAATGCCCTCAGCGGCATGACCGGCGTGGTCGATTCGGTGAGCGACTACTACCGGGCAGCGAACGCTGGAGACACCTCGGCCGATGGCCTGGTCTCGGCGGATCGCCACGCGACGATCATCCCGGTGACGCTGGTCGGGACTTTTGAGGAGGCGGCCAAGCACGCGAACGACTACCTGGCGACGGTCGCGCGACAGAGGCAGGCAGGTTTCGAGGTCCTGACCGTCGGCGCCGTCAGCAGCGATCACACGTTCGGCACGATGGCCGAGGAGGATCTGCAACAGGGCGAGGCGATCGGGATCCCGGTCGCCTTGATCGTGCTCGTGATCGTGTTTGCCGCGCTCGTCGCCGCCGGTTTGCCGCTGATTCTGGGGGCGGTCGCGATCGGGGTGGCACTGGGGATGACGGCGATCGTCGGTCGCTCCCTCGACCTCTTCGTCTTCGTCACCAACGTCATCACGATGCTCGGTCTCGCCGTCGGTATCGACTATTCGCTGTTCGTGATCGCTCGCTACCGCGAGGAGCGCCGGCGCGGGCTCGGCAAACTCGGGGCGATCGAATTGGCCGGCGGTACGGCGGGCAAGGCGGTGCTCTTTTCCGGCAGCACCGTCGTGCTCGCCCTGGCCGGGATGTTCTTCGTGCCGATGTCCGTCTTTCAGAGCATCGGCATCGCCGCGATCCTCGTCGTGCTGGCAGCAATCGCGGCGACGATGACGCTGATCCCGGCGCTGATCGGTCTCCTGGGAGATCGGATCGACTGGCCGCGGAGACGCAAAGGCGGACAGACGGACAGACGGACAGACGGACAGGAGAGTTGGATTCCGCCGACCGCACTCCTCAGCCCTCACGCCTCATCGGGGTTCTGGGATCGGGTGACGAGGCTGGTCATGGCCCGACCGGTCGTGAGCGCCGGGTTGTCGATCGCGCTGCTCGGGGCGTTGGCGATACCGGCGCTCCAGTTGCATCGGGGAACGGCGACGGTGAGTTCGCTGCCGGCGAGCGACGTGAGGCGGGCTTTCGAGATTCTCGGCGCCGATTTCTCGGCGGGGAGGATCGATCCGGTCGAGATCGTCGTCGACGGCAGTCGAGATGATCCGGCGGTTCAGGCAGGGATCGAGCGGCTGAGTGCCGAACTCGCCCAGGACGCGGCCTTCGGCGCACCGCCAACCGTCGAGTGGAACGCGGCCGGCGACCTGGCGCTCGTCCAGGGCGTGCTGACGATGGACAGCAACGTGCCGGCGGCTTACGACGCCGTGGCGCGGCTGCGGACGAGCGCGATCCCGCGCGCCTTCGCCGGCACCCCAGGGACAAAGGTCTACGTCACGGGATCGACGGCGCAGGTCGCCGACTACTTCCGAGCTGTCGACGGCGTGACGCCCTGGGTCTTCGCCTTCGTGCTCGGGTTGAGTTTCGTCCTGTTGACGATCGTCTTCCGATCGATCGTCGTCGCCGCGAAGGCGATCGTGATGAACCTGCTCTCGGTCGGCGCCGCCTACGGGCTGTTGGTGCTCGTCTTCCAGAAGGGGTACGGCGCCGGCTTCCTCGGGTTCCAGCGGACGCCAGCGATCGAGGCGTGGTTGCCGATCTTCCTCTTCTGCATCCTCTTCGGGCTGAGCATGGACTACCACGTCTTCCTCCTCAGCCGCATCCGCGAGCACTACGACCTGACCGGCCGCAACGCCGAGGCGGTGGCGACCGGACTGCGGACGACGGCGCGGATCATCACCGGCGCCGCGTTGATCATGGTCGCGGTTTTTGCCGGGTTTGCCGCCGGGCGATTGGTGCAGTTGCAGGAGATGGGGTTTGGGCTGGCGGTCGCGGTCTTCCTCGACGCGACGGTGGTCCGCTCCATCCTCGTGCCGTCGGCGATGGAATTGCTGGGCGATCGGAACTGGTACCTGCCACGCTGGCTGCAGTGGCTGCCCGACCTGCGGATCGAGGGCGAGCCGGCGGCGTGGCCCTAGCGAGTGGCAAGTGGCAAGTGGCGAGTGGCAGGTGACAAGGGGAGACCCATCGACTTGACACTTGTAACTTGGCACTTGCCACTCAGAGGGAGGAACGACCGATGTACGCACGGGTTGCGACGGTTCAGGTCCGGGTCGAGAAACTCGACGATGCGATCGAGATCTACCGGGAGGGCGTCGTTTCGGCGCTCCGCGAACAACCGGGGTTCCAGGGGGTGGAGTTGCTCGTGAACCGGGAGACGGGGCATGGCATTTCGATTACGCGCTGGGCGTCGGAGGCCGATCAACTCGCCAGCGAAGCGAGCGGGTTCTATCGCCAGCAGGTCGCCAGGTTTCGGGGTCTCTTCGACGCGATGCCGGTGCGCGAAGTCTACGAAGTTGCCGTATTCGTGTGAGTTCGAAACGGGCAAAAGGAGTTGAGCCATGGCCACCGCAATCCGGAGTCCCTGGGACGTCGAGACGTCAACCATACCTTCGATCGATGCGCCCGCGGAGGCGTTCCGATGGGCGGTGTCCTTTGCCATCCTTGCGCCATCGGGGCACAACACCCAACCCTGGCGGTTCAGGATCGCGGGGGACGCGGTGGAGGTCTGCGCCGACCGGACGCGGGCGCTCCCGGTCGTCGACCCGGAGGACCGGGAGTTGACGATCGCTTGCGGTGCGGCACTGCTCCATCTGCGGCTGGCGCTCGAACGGCTCGGTGTCTGCCCGGAGATCGACTTGCTGCCGGATGGGGACGATGCGGATCTGTTGGCCCGAGTGCGGTTCGGTCCGGTTTTTCCGTCGCCGCCCGAGGAGGACGACCTGTTCGCGGCGGTTCCGTTGCGGCGCACGAATCGACAGCCCTACGACGATCGGCCGCTGCCCACCGAGCTGTTCCCTGCTCTCGCCGCGGCGGTAGCTGCCGAAGGAGCCCATCTGCGCGCCGTCGAGGGTGAGACGCGGCGCGTGGTGTCCGACCTTGTCGCAGGGGCCGACCGCAGCCAATGGGCAGACAAGCACTTCCGGCGCGAGTTGGCGTTGTGGTTGCATCCGGCGCGGCGCGGCGACGGGATGCACGCCTTCGCCCGGTACGGACTCGGCCCCGTGGTCGTGCGGAGTCTCGATCTGGGCAAGGACATGGGGCGGAAGGATCACGAACTGGCCGAGGAGGCGCCGCTGCTGGTTGTCCTGGGGACCGACGGGGACACGCCCGGCGATTGGCTGATGGCGGGTCAGGCGCTGGCGCGGCTGCTGTTGCGGGCGCGCGTCGACGCCGTCGACGCGGCCTATTTGAACCAGCCGATCCAGGTGGCGGCGTTGCGACCGCGACTGG
>DATBFX010000412.1:0-6240 GCA_036558305.1 Thermomicrobiales bacterium
CGCATCGCCGAACCCTGCGACAACCCGACTTCGCCGCCCGCGGACAGCCCGAGGTTAACGAGGAGCAGACCGCTGCCGAGGAGGAGCGTGCCGGGCAAATCGAGTCTTCGGAAACCGCCAGAGCGCGCGCTCTGCCCACCCGTTCCACGCCCCGCCAAGGCAATTGCGACGGCCACGATCAACCCGATCGGGATGTTGATCCAGAAGACCCAGCGCCATGGCTCGTCGCCGGGTGCGACCGCGACCGCGGCGGCGCCCCAGAGCGGACCCAATACCCAGCCCAACGTGTCGATCGCGCCGACGACGCCGAGGGCGGTCAGGCGTTGCCCGGCGGGGAGGAGGTCGCCGACGAGCGCCATCGTCACCGGCAGCAAGGCGCCCCCACCGGCACCCTGAACGGCCCGCGCGGCGATCAACTCGTGGAGACTGCCGGCCGTGGCGCTCCAGACCGAACCGGCAAGGAAAACCGCCAGCGCGATCTCGAACGCGGCGGTGCGGCCGAGGAGATCGGAGACCCGTCCCATCAACGGGATCGAGACGACGTAGGCAAGGAGGTAGGCGTTGACGACCCAGATGTACCGGTCGACGTCGGCGGTGTTGATGTGGAGGTCGAAGACCATCCGCGGCAGGATGGTCGCGATGACGGTCAGGTCGACCGCGCCGAGGAAAACCGCCGCCAGCGCCGCCACCAGCGCCCAGCGGCGGTCACCTTCACGAACTCGGGGGATCGATGGTGATGTCGGCGTCATGGTCGAACAGGTCGAGCGTCCAGACCGCGGGTTTGTCGGTGCCCGGTGTCGGCGGCTCGGCGAGTTTGGCCCGGACGAGGTTGGAGGTCTGCTGATCGATCCACAGATCGACGGTGATCGGCGAACCGGTCAGGGTGTTGTAGGTGAGCGGGCCGATGACGGACTCGTCCACCTTCGCCTGGACGTGAAACGCTTGACGGCCGTCGATCTTCTCGTCGTCGAGGCGCTGGGCGTCGGTGACCCGGTTCATGATCGGACCGATCCCGTTCTGGTTGTCGAAGAGCACCGACGGGTCGTACTCGAAGTCGACCGGTGCCGGACCCCATTTGCCGGTGATCAGGTCCGTCGTCCACCACTGATCGCCGACGATGATCAGTTGCACGGTGACCGTCACCCGGCCCAGCGCCTCGACTTTGAACGTCGTCCGGACGCGATCGGGCCGGACGAGATCGCCCTCGGCTTCGAGGAGTTTCAGCGTGTTCGTCGCGTCGACGTACGTGTCGCCTTCGACCGAGAGTTTGAAGCGCACCGTCTGGGTGTTGGCCAATTGCTGACTGGCCCGCGCCAGGATGTCGGTCGCCGTGAGGTTGTCGGTCTGCTCGTCGGCGCGAGCGGTGAGCGGGGTGACCAGACCGAAGATCGCAATTGCGAACAGGAGAATTCGCTTCACCCCCGAAGAGGGTTTCGTCAGTCGCACGCAGGTTGCCTTTCGAAGCGCCTTTGTCTCACTCGACCCGTCTCCCGGTTGAGCCGCGCCGGAGTGTACCACCGAGCAAGCGGACGCCCGCCCGAATCGGATACGCCGCGCGCAGCCGCGCGGATGCATCGCGGGCGAATGGAGCCCGTTGCGACGGCCGGGAACGCGTTGCCCGCCCCTGAGTAGCGTGCTATTATCGGGCGCCGATTTGGTGGCGCCTCATACCGAGTATGGCCAGACCGTGACCGAGCAACTTGCCCTAACGAAGCCGGAGGTTCCGCTCCGGATCGACGTTGGTTCGGCCACCCACGTCGGTGGGCGATCCGAGAACGAGGATGCGGTCGACGTCGGCGAGTTGCCGCCGGTCGGAACCGGAGAGGAAACCTCGGAAGGCGGGTTTCTCCTCGCCGTCGCCGACGGGATGGGCGGCTACCAGCGGGGCGAAGTCGCCAGCAACATCGCCATCGAAACGATGCGCACCATGTTCGCCGAGGATCCCGGAGCGGACGTGGCGCTTCTGCTCAAGCAGGCCTTTCGCCGAGCCAACGAGCGGATCTACGAGAGCGGACTCGCAACCGGGCCCTCGGCGATGATGGGCACGACCCTGATCGTCGTCGCCACCCGCGGCAAGTACGCGACGATCGCCAGTATCGGCGACAGTCGGGCCTACCTCGCGCGTGCCAACCGCCTGACCCAGATCACCAAGGATCACTCGCTCGTCGCCGAGCAAGTCGCGCGGGGTTCGATGACCGCGGAGGAGGCGCGCGAGAGCCCCCACCGCAACATCCTCACCCACGCCCTCGGGCACAAACCGAAACTCGACGCGAAGATGCCGAACATCTTCGAGATCACCCTGCTGCCCGAGGATCGCCTGCTCATCTGCACGGACGGTTTCTTCGACGTGGTGCCGGACGACGACCTGCTCCGCATCGTGCTCGAACATCCGGCCGACGAGGCCGCCCAGCTCCTGGTCGACACCGCGGTCGAGCGCGGAACGTCGGACAACGTCAGCGCGGTCGTGGCGGCGGTGCAACCGGTCCGAGTCGCGGCGCCGGTGCCCGTCGGCGCCGGGGCACGGCCGTCGTACTTGCTTCCGGCGATCGCCCTGCTGGTCCTGGTCGTCGTCCTCGCGGTCGTCGTCTTCCTGCTCGTGACGTAGTTCGCCTTGTCCGCCGCCGAAGCCGTGGACGCCGAGCCGCTCGTTGTCGATGCGCACACGCACATCTTCACGCCCGACGTCGTGCGTGGGCGCGAGGCGTACGTCGGCCGCGACCTCTGGTTCGAGCACCTCTACGCGGACCCGCGCGCGCTCCTGGTGACCTCGGATGACCTGCTTGCAAGCATGGAAGCCGCCGGCATCGACCAGTCGGTGGTCTGCGGTTTTCCCTGGCACGATCCGGGAATCTGCCGCGAGCAGAACGACTATCTGTCCGAGGCGTGTGCCGGTAGCGGGGGCCGGCTGTTCTGGCTCGGCAGCGTCTCACCGACACATCGAGCGCACGCATCGGACGAGGCGGCCCGCTGTTTCGCCTTGGGCGCGGTTGGGATCGGCGAACTCAACGCCGACGCCCAAAGGTTCGACCTCACGTCTACCACCGATCTCGGCGCGGTCGTCGAAGCTTGCGTCGCCCACGACAAGCCCTTGATGCTCCACACCACCGAGCCGGTCGGCCACTCGTATCCCGGCAAGGGGACGGCGACGCCGGATCGGCTGGTGAGGTTCCTCGAGAACCACCCGCTGGTTCGCGTCGTCGCCGCCCATTGGGGGGGCGGTCTGCCGTTCTACGAGTTGATGCCGGAGGTGGCGCGCGTGGCCGCGCGGGTCGTGTACGATTCCGCCGCATCGACCTATCTCTATCGGTTCGAGGTGTTTCGCACCGTGCTTGACCTGGTTGGACCCGATCGCGTGCTGTTCGCCAGCGATTTCCCGGTGCTGCGGCAGGACCGGTTCCTGCGGCGTGTCCGCCAAACGCCGTGGCGGGATTCCGCGGAAATGGCGCGGGTGCTCGGCGAAAATGCCCGTCACATCTACCGGTTGCCGGAACGCGAGGTGCAAGGGTGATCGCCGGTTTGCGCGGACGACTCGACGCGAAACTGGCCGACGCGTTGCTCGTCGAAGTCGGCGGCGTCGTCTTCCGCGTCGGTACGAGCGCATCCACGCTCGGAGAAGTCGGCGACGTCGGGGAGCCCGTCCGCTTGCAGACGTACCTCTTCGTTCGCGAAGACCAGTTGACCCTCTACGGATTCGCGACCGGCGAAGAATTGAAGCTGTTCGAGACGCTGATCGCGGTCACCGGTGTCGGACCGCGGCTGGCATGCGCGATCCTCTCCAGTCTGCGGGTCGAAACCCTGCACGAGGCGATCCAGGCGGGCAATGCCGACCTCCTCGCCACGGTGCCGGGTGTCGGCAAGAAAACGGCCGCCCGCCTGATCGTCGAGTTGCGAGGCAAACTCCCGACTACCGGGATCGTCTCGGCGCCGGTGGGTCGCGACGACCTCGAAGTCGTCGAGGCGTTGCGAGCCCTGGGCTATACCACGGCCGAGGCGAACGCCGCCGTCGGCCGCGTCGAAACGACCGAGGGGATGACGGTCGAGGACCGCGTCGTCGCCGCGCTGCGCGAACTCGGACAGTAGGGGCGGACCGGGTGCCCTCTGGGCGCTGTCCGCCCCTACACGACGTGACGGCGTGACTGCTCTGTAACTCGCCGCGGGCCTTCGCCGCGCCCGGGACCTTCGAGGGAGGGCCCCCGTTTGGTCCACCCAAGCGCGGCGAAGGAGCTTTCCTGTCGTCGTCGAGAGTCGATCCTGCGATTCGCGACTACCCACTCCTCTTCAACCGGCCGGTCTTCTTGGCGTAGCGTTCGCCGGCCTGGAAGACCCAGAGACCGAGTGGGATGCAGACCGCACCCATGATCAGCAGCGGCCAGATCGAACTCCAGAGCGACGAGACGCTCGCCCCGTCGAGCAGCGCGGCACGGACTCCTTGCAGCGCGTAGGTCACCGGCGAGATCTTCGCCAGCGCCTGCATCCAACTCGGCAGCACCTCCACCGGGTAGTAGACACCCGAGATCAGCAGCAGGGTCGATCCGAAGATCATCGTCACCTGCTGGCCCTTCTCCGGGGAGAGCAGCGGCATCACCGCCGCACACATCCCGAACCCGACCAGGGAGACGCTGCAGATCGCCAGGATCAGGAGAGCCGCCGGGTAGTTGGCGCCGGCCACGTCGAGTTCGAAGAAGAGCGAGATGACGCCGAACATGATCACGGAGCGGATCAGCCCGTAGATCACGGCGTAGATACTCGTCCCGATCAGGTGCGTCGCCCGGCTCGCCGGGCTCATGAACGTGTACTCGATCGTCCCCTCCCAACGCTCCCAGCTCACCGTCTCCGAGAGGATGTCGAAGAGCATCGAGAGGTAACTCCAGAGCATCGCCCCGATCAGGAGGTAGGTCGTCAGGTGGGCGCCGCTCTGCGTGCCGCCGCTCTGATCGACGCCGACGCCGATGAACCCGATGCTCATCGCGCTCGCCGTCGTGTAGAAGAACCAGACGACCTCCCACATGAAGTAGCGCTTGGTCAGGTAGTAGTTGCGTTGAACGAACCCCCAGGCGGCGATCAGCTCGGTGAGCCAGTTCGCGCGCGAGAGGCGGACGGTCTGTTGCATCAGGCTGCGACCTCCTCGTCGACGTCGGCCTCCTCGAACGAGGAGCCGGTGGCGGCCATGAACACTTCTTCCAGGTTCGGCAGGTTGCCGTCGGTCTGGTACCGACGTTTCAGGGCGTGCGGTTCGTCGAGCTCGACGATCCGGCCGTTGACCATGATCCCGACCCGGTCGCAAAGCTCCTCGGCTTCGTCCATGTCGTGCGTGCAGAGCAGGATCGAGGCGTCGTGCTCCTCGCGGATCGATCGCACCACCGCCTGCACGTCCTTCTTGCTGCGCGGGTCGAGACCGGTCGTCGGTTCGTCGAGCAGCATCAGCATCGGGCTGGTCAAGAGCGCCCGCGCCAGCGCGATCTTCTGCTGCATCCCGCGCGAGAGGTGCTCCATCGGTTCCGACGACCGCTTCATGTCGAAACCCATCCCCGAGAGGATGCTGGCGATCTTCGGTTTGGCCTCGGCCGAGGTCACCCCGTAGAACTTCGAGCTGTAGAGCAGGTTTTCCCAGGCCGAGAGTTTCTTGAAGAAGCTCGCTTCGACGCTGACCCGATTCATCATCCGCTGCGCCGCCCGCTGATGGCGCACGGCGTCGACGCCGAAGATGCGAGCCTCTCCCTTGTCGGGCAGGATCAACGTCGAGAGGACGCGGACCAGCGTGCTCTTCCCGCTTCCGTTCGGACCGAGGATGCCGACGACTTCCCCCCGTCCCACCTGCAACGAAATCCCGGCAAGCGCGGTTACCTGCTCACCCCGCTTCTTGGCGAACCGCTTCTCGACGTCGACCAGTTCGATCGCGTACCGATCGTTCACACCGATCTCCTTTCCCTCGCCTTGACGACGAACCGAATAGACGGCGGGCATAAAAAGAGGCTCCCGGTCGTTTCCGCCCGGGAGCCCCTGCTGCTGTCGAATCGCATCCGTCGGTGGTTCATTCCATCCAACGTGGCGGTGGGTCGAACAGGGCAGACTCCTCCCCAGGCATTCCGGCACCAAACGGCTCCGCGAACGGAGCACCGATGCCGATCCTGTTTGGCACCCAGTAACGGGTCACAGTCTGGCCCTTCCTACGGCAGGCCTACCCCGCCGGTCCGTAGACTACGTGACCGAAGGGCACCTGTCAATGGGTTCGCCGCCGTC
>DATBFX010000413.1:0-1549 GCA_036558305.1 Thermomicrobiales bacterium
CGCCATCCAGGACTTCGTCGCTTCACTGGCAAAACCCCGCCGCATCATCGTCATGGTCAAAGCCGGCGCACCGGTCGACGCGGTCCTCGCCGAGTTGACGCCCTACCTCGATCCCGAGGACATCGTGATCGACGGCGGCAATTCCTTCTTCCAGGACACCGAACGCCGGGCCAAGGAGACCGCCGGCAAATTCCGCTTCGTCGGTATGGGCATCTCCGGCGGCGAGGAAGGCGCCCTCTGGGGACCAAGTCTGATGCCCGGCGGTCCGGCCGAGGCGTACGCCATCCTCGAACCGATGCTGACCGCGATCGCCGCCAAAACCGAGGCCGGCCCCTGCGTCACCCACATCGGCCCCGGCGGTGCCGGTCACTACGTCAAAATGGTCCACAACGGCATCGAGTACGGCGACATGCAGCTCATCGCCGAGACCTACGACGTGATGAAGCGCGCCCTCGGCATGAACGCCGCCGAGATCGGCGAGGTCTTCAAACGCTGGAACGCGGGCAAACTCGCCAGCTATCTGATCGAGATCACGGCCGAAGTCCTCGCCTTCATCGACGTCGAGACGAACCAACCCCTGGTCGACGTCATCCTCGACACCGCCGAGCAAAAGGGCACCGGCCGGTGGACGGGCCAGAACGCCCTCGAACTCGCCACGCCGATCCCGACGATCGACGCCGCCGTCTTCGCCCGCTCCATCTCCGCGATGAAGGAGCGCCGGGTCGCCGCGAGCAAGGTCTTGGTCGGGCCGGACGGGGACGTGAGGGGTCAGGGGTCAGGGGTCAGGGGTCAGGAGATGATTGGCGCTCTGGAGGATGCGCTCTTCTTCGCCAAGATTTCGTCGTATGCGCAGGGGATGGCGTTGCTGCGGGCGGCGTCGGACACCTACCACTGGGATCTGGATTTGGCGGAGATCGCGCGGATCTGGAAGGGCGGCTGCATCATCCGCGCGAAGTTGCTCGACCCGATCCGGGCGGCGTTTACCGAGCAACCGAACCTCGACAGCTTGCTCCTGGAGCCGCACATCGCGGAGGCGATCAACGCCACCGCGGCGGCCACGCGCGAGGTGACGGCGACCGCGATCCGGCTCGGTATCCCGGTGGCAGCCCTTAGCGCCTCGCTCAGCTACGTCGACAGCTTGCGGACCGAACGCCTTCCCGCCAACCTGACCCAGGGCCAGCGCGACTACTTCGGCGCCCACACCTACCGCCGCCTCGACCGGCCGGGAACCTTCCACACCGTCTGGACCCCGGTCGGCACCGAAGAGCACGTCGCCTCCGAACCGTCCGACCGCACCCTCTGGGCCGAAGGCGCCGGCGAAGGCGACCGCTCCCCACACAAAGGCGACGCACCCGCCGGCGCCGAACAGGCCGTCGTCCACCCACCCGCCGATCGCGCCGCCCCCGCCGAAGCCGAAGACGAAGGCCAACGCTCGCCCGAAGCGAGCAAGAAGGCGGAGTATTAGGCGCTAGGCGCTAGGCGTTAGGCGTTAGGGGAGACGGAGAGGACGAGGGATTGAGGACTGATTGGGGCAATTCGTGCCCCTAAC
>DATBFX010000414.1:0-14071 GCA_036558305.1 Thermomicrobiales bacterium
GACCACGGGGTCGTGGGCGAGGATACCTTCGCGGACGAGACGATCGACGAACGTGTCCGCGTTCTCGTAGTCCGGGAACTGCCAGGCCGCTCCCTGGAGCCAGAAGGATTGGCTGCCTGCTGCCGACAGGTTCACCCCGCGATCGACGAGGTCGCCGACGGGAAATGGCGGGACAAAGGTGCCGAGTTTGAAGCGGATGCCACACCACTCCCCACCCGCCGCATAGGACAGGGGCGTCGCGGTCGTTTCCGGCCCCCGCACGGTCAGCGTGGTCGTCCCGGTGTCGTGTCGTGTCACGACCATTTCCCAATGGCAGGAAGCAATCGAGACGAACGATCCGGCGCGCTCGCTGCGGGCGTGCCAGATCTCATTGACGAATGGCGAGTCCGATGGTCTTGAGTCGAGGAGAAAGACCATGCTGCTCCCCTTGCGAGTTGGGTTTGGAGAACGCCTAACGCGCCGGCGGGTCACCGAAGATCGGTTCGCCCGGAGCAGCGTAGCGGCGAACGGTGTCCAGGTCGAGTTCGACGCCGATGCCCGGCGCCTCGGGCACCCGCACCTTACCACCGGCGATGAGCGGGGTGCCGGTGCCGACGAGGGCGTCCCAGAAGGGGACGTCGGTGCCGTGGAATTCGAGGCAGAGGACGTTGCTCAGCGCGGCGCAGACGTGGACGGCGCCGAGGAGACCGAGCGGACTGGCGATGCAATGGGGGGCGATCGGCAGGAAGTTGCGCGCGGCCAGTTCGCCGATGCGGTGGGTCTCGCCGATACCGCCGGTCTTCTGGACGTCCGGGGTGAGGATGTGCGCGCTGCGGTGGGTCATCAGCGCGGCGAAGCCCTCGACGAGGTAGGTGTTCTCGCCGGTCGCGATCGGGACGGGGCTGTTGCGGGCGACTTCGGCATGGGTGGAAGGTTCGGGCGGAACGGGGTCTTCCAACCACATCGGGACGGCCGGGGCGACCGCCTGGGCGACGGCGAGGGCGGAGGGGACGTCGAACCGCCAGTGGCAGTCGAAGGCGATGCCGACGTCGTCGCCGACCGCCTGGCGGAGGGCGAGGGTCTGTTCGGTCAGGCGACGGAGGTCGGCGCGGGTGACGCCGCGGTGGGCGGCTTCGCGCTGCTCGGCGAAGACGTCGAGGTCGAACTTCATGAAGCGGTAGCCGGCGGCCACGGCCTCCCGGGCGCGGGCGATCATGCCGCCGGCGGTCGCGGCCTCCTCCTCCGCCGCTTCCCAATAGAGGGCGCCGTACTCGGTCTGACCGCTCTCCGTCAGCCAGAAGGGACGGCGGTAGCGCATGGTGGGGGTGAGACTCGCCAACTCGCCGCCGGCGTGGAGATCGGCGTAGACGTCGACGGCGCCGCGGAAGGCGCCGCCGAGGAGACGGACGACGGGGACGCCGAGGAGTTTGCCGTTGAGATCCCAGAGGGCGGCCTCGATCCCGGAGATGGCGTTGTAGGCGATACCGGAAGCGGTGCTGGAGCCGGAGCCGGAGATCGCCGCCATGAGCAGCTTCCAGAGGGGCGTGATGGCGCGCGGGTCGCGGCCGATCAGGAGGTCGCCGAATTCGGCGAGCATGCGGGGCAAACCGGGGGCAGGGAAGCACTCGCCGGTGCCGTGCACCCCCTCGTCGGTGTGGACGCGGACGTAGGTGTAGTCGAAGTTGGCCTGGACGACCGCGCTGGTGACCGCCGTGATCTTCATGCCGCGCCTCAAACCGCGACGGCGGGGCTGAGCACGTCGAGCCGGCTGAGGATGCCGCGCAGGCGAGTTTCCTGCCCGCCTTGCAGAAGTTCAAACGGCGGGCGGGGGGTGCCGACGTCATGCCCGACCAAGTTGGCGGCGGTTTTGTAGATCTCCAACCAGTGCGGCTGACCGGCGACCTGACCGGCTTCGAAGAAGACGAGGCGGACGAGCGGCAGGACCTCGCGCCATTGGGCGGCGAGGTCGTGGACCGGTTCGTTCGCCTGGACCCCGTCCCAGAGGCGACGGGCGCGGGCGGTGCAGACGGTCGGGAGAACCGAAGTCCAACCGTCGGCGCCCATGATCAGGGCTTCGAGGGCGGACCCGTCGTGACCGCAGAAAACGGCGGCGCGGTCGCCCAGCAAGGCCTTGGCGTCGCGGACGTGGTGGGAATCGGGGAACGACTGCTTGAACGCCTGGAAGATGCCGTCGTCGACGAGGCGGGCGGCGTCTTCGAGGGAGATGTCGACGCCGCTGGTGGAAGGGGTGTTGTAGAGCATGAACGGGAGGTCGATCGCCTCGCGGATGGCGGCGAAGTGGCGGCGGACGGCGTCCTGGTGCGGTCGCATGAAGTAGGGGGCGATCACCATCACCGCATCGGCGCCGGTCGCCTGGGCATGCCGCGCCAGATCGACCGCCTCCGCCGTCCCGTACGTGGCGACGCAGACGTTGACCGGGGCTCGTCCAGCCAACTCGTCGATGACCGCTTCGGCCAGCCGCTTCCGCTCGTCGATCGTCAGCGCGATGAACTCGCCGCCGCTGCCGGCGACGAGGATGCCGTGCGAACCCTGCCGGACGAGATCGGCAGCGTGGCGGCGGGCGCGGAGCAGGTCGAGCTCGCCGTCGATGAAGGGGGTGCACATCGGCGCAAAGATCCCACGGGGGAAGGGAACGGGCATCGGGTTCCTCCTGGTCGTGTCGGTCGTCGGTAGTCGGGTGATTGTAAGCAGATTGGCTTGTCCATGCTCTTGGGGTTTTCCGACGGCAGTGCCGCGACAGCCCCTGCAGGAAGCATTCGACGGTATACTTCTACGAGTCGAGCCCATACGGCGATGTCGAGGTTCACCTCTCCGCCGGAGCAACGATGCCGGTCAACCGAGATTCCGTCGGCGAACACGGCGAGTGGACCGTCATGAAGCTTCTCACGCGTCGCTATGGACGAACGGAACCTCGGTTCCGACCACTGTTTCTCGGAGCAAAGTATCCCACCATCGATGTGTTCGTAGAATTGATCGGCATTAGGGGCCCCCAGACCCCTTACTTCTTCGCCCAGGTAAAGGCGACTTCCACGGGATACGATGGGCGTGGGCGACTGAGGGTGCGGGTATCCTCGGACAAGGTGTTGAGGTTGGTCAGATACCCGGCACCCACGTATGTCATCGGCGTGGACGAGGAAGACGAACGGGCCTTCATTATGGCAGCCATCGCGGGAGGGTCGACGGGCTTCCCGAATCTGCCGGTCAATTATCCACTCGATGAGGAGAGGACACTGCAGGCACTGTACAGTGAAGTAGAGGCGTTTTGGCGGACCTCGTCAACACGATTTACGGCGTCGCAGTTCACCTGAGTCGATAGGAGGGCTTGAAATGGCATCGAGCACTTCATGGGTGTACGCATTGAGGGCGGAGACCCTAGCCAAGCTCTACCTAACGAGGAGTCGCGACCTCGATATCCTCACCCTCTCGGAGTCAACCAACCGTGTCCAATACGATCTTCTTGTCAGAGTCAACGGAGTCGGCACGATCGATACGCCCGAGTTTGGGGTAGAAGTCAAAGGTATCAGTCAACCATTGGAGAGCAACCGTTGGCGGTCGACGGTGCTACGGAACCTCGCCAGGTGGTGGGACCGTAGCGAGGATGAAACGACTGACCAACATCTTCCCATTTGTCTCTTTGTCTTCAATATCGACACCGAAGAGGGACTGTATCTGTGGTTGCGGGAGCCGCACGTGGAACAGAATGGCTACGTCAAGGCATATCTTTCTACCAATCTGCCCGAGGGCAACGGACGCCAGAAGACTGCAATATCCAACGGCGTTCGCTTTGAGAAATTGGATAAAGTGGCGATTGATCGGATCGTGGACAAGGTTGTCGAGTGGTACCGCGCGCGTGACCGGCTGTTACGCCAAGCGAACGGTTTAGCGGAAAACAGCGTCCCCATCTACGGCAAGCCCTAACCCAACCCCGCTTCCCGTGCCCGCACGATCGCTTCCGAGCGGTCGGCGACCTGAAGTTTGCCGAAGATGTTGCTGACGTTGTTGGCAATGGTTTTGGGGCTGAGACCGAGTTCGGTGGCGATGGCGGCATTCGATTTGCCGCGGGCCAGCAGGTGCAGGATGTCGTGCTCGCGGTCGGTCAGGGTCGGGAAGATTTGGGGGGCGGTGGGGCGAACGCCGGCGAAGAAGGCGAGGACGCGGCTGGCGACGGCGGGGCTGAAGAGCGATTCGCCGGCGGCGATCGCACGGATGGCGCGGATCATGTCGACTTCGTCGGCGTCCTTGAGGATGTAGCCGCGGGCGCCGGCGCGGAGGGCGGCGAAGACGGAGTCGTCGTCCTGGAAAAGGGTGACGACGAGGATGCGGGTGGTCGGACTGGCGGCGACGATGGCGCGGATCGCCTCGATCCCGCTCTGACCGGGGAGTTGGAGGTCCATCAGGACGAGGTCGGGGAGGAGGTCGAGGGCGGTGGTCACGGCCTCCTCGCCGTCCGCCGCCTCGCCGACCAGTTCGAAGTCGGCGACGGCCGCGATCAGTTCGCGCAGGCCCTTGCGGAAGAGGGGGTGGTCTTCGACGATCAGGATGCGCAGGCGGTCCACGCGGCTCATCCCCCGGCTGCCGGGGCGATCGGCAGCGTCACCCGAACGAGCGTGCCCTGATTCTCGGGACCGGAACCGATGGCGAACGTCCCGCCCAACTCGGTCGCGCGCTCGCGGATCGACTGCAAGCCGATGCCGGAGGAGTCGCCCGCGGGTGTGATGCCGATCCCGTCGTCGGCGACCGCGATCAGGAGGGATTCGGCTTCCAGGCGGATGGTGACGGTCACTCGGTCGGCGCGAGCGTGTTTGACGACGTTGGTGACCGCTTCCTCGACGATGCGAAAGGCGGCGACTTCGGCGGCGGCGCTCATGGGAGGAAGCGGCTCGTCGGCATCGACCCGTACCTGCAACGCCGGCGAGTCCGCGTCGATGCCGCCGCGGTCGAGCCGGGCCAAACGCGTCCGGAGCGCCCCGATCAGCCCCAATTCGTCGAGGGCGGGGGGACGGAGTCCGAGCACCAGGCGTCGCACCTCGGCAACGGCTGCGCGCAGTTCCTCGCGCAGGTCCGCGAGTTTCTGGTCGGCCGCGTCGGGATCGGAGCGGAGCAGGGTGCGGGCGGTCCCGGTCTGCATGATCAGGGCGGCGAGTTGGGCGCCGAGACCGTCGTGGAGGTCGCGGCGCAGGCGGCGGCGCTCCTCCTCGCGGGAGGTCACGATCCGCTCGCGAGAATGCTGGAGGTCGGTGGCGAGACTCACCGTCCTCGCGGCGACGCCGATCTGGCGCGCGAGGTCTTCGAGCAGGCGGCGATCGGCCTGACCGAACACCTCTCCCGGACTCCGGGGGGCGACTTCGAGCATGCCCACCGACTGGCCCTGGTACGTCAGCGGCAAGCGCAGGGTCGAGGCGGAAGCGACCCCGGACGAGGCGACGAGAACGGGACCGTCGGCGTGATCGAGGAAGAGCGCCGCGTAGGGCAGGCGGAGCATCTCGGCGGTGGTGCGGACGATCGCCGGCAGCAGATCGGCGGCGCTCAGCGAGTCCTCGATGTGGTGACCGAGACGGGTGAGGACCGCGTAGGGATCGTCCCGTTCGCCGAAGAGCAGGCGATTGATGACCTGCTGGACGCGGAGGCGGAGCGGTTGGAACCCGACGGCGACGAGCCCGGTCGCCAACAGGGAGAGGAGCAGGCTCCGTCGCGAGCCGATCAGGCTGCCGATTCCCAAGACGACGCCGATGTAGGTGCCGATGACGGCGGCGGTCATGATCAACCATGCGAGGGTGCGGCTGAGGACGACGTCGATGTCGAAGAGGTTGTGGCGGAGGATGGCGATGCCGAGCGTGACCGGCGGCAGCGAGAAGGCGATCGGCATCACGACGAGGAACCCGATCAGGCAGGCGAGCCCGACCGGGCCAGGGCCGATGTTGCGCATCATCGCGTCGCCGGCAAAGAAGCCCGGGAAAGCGACGATCAGACCGAGCATCACCCACCGGGTTTGCCGGCGTTGGTCGGGCGTCGAGACCCTGAGGTAGCGGTAGACCACCGAACCGAGCGCCGACAGGACGAGGAGCACGGTGGTCGCCGCCTCGACCGCGGTCGGCAAGTTCGGGAAGGAGGGCACGAAGGCGAAGGTGACCATCGAGAACAGGACATAGGCGCCCCAGAGGACGGTCCAACGGGGCACGAAGCGCCCGTCCGGGAAGACGAACGGAAGCAGGAAGAACCCGCCGACGGCGACGACGGTCGTGGCGCGGGCGACCGCCTGCGCGACCGGCTGGCCGGGGAGCAGGTCGGGGATCGACGGCGGGTAATTGGCATTCGTTTGCGCCATCAGCACGAAGGCGAGGAAGCAGGAGAATCGGGTCCGCGGCGCCTTGCGGATCAGGAGCCAGCCGATGACGAGGGCGATAACCGCCCCGATGACGTCGGTGGCCATTTCGAACCAGGCGAGGAAGATCGGGGACAGGTGCAGACCGGCGAGCGAGCGGCGCATCTCCGCCCGGTCCGCCTCGGGGATGTCGGTCAGCGCGACCGCCTGGCGGTAGGACTCCGGGGCTTCCTTCCACCCGACGGCGTTGATGGCGACGGCGACGGCGAGCCAGAGCGCGGCCGGCCAGTTCGCGATCAGCCACGTCTGCGCGCGCGAGAAGGACGGTCGTTGTACCGCCGAGATGACCATGCGCGATTCCCGGGAAAGGGCGCCGGGCACGTGGTCGGGTCGCGATCACGTTGCCCGGCGCCGCCGAGCGCCGGTAAGGCGTGGCTCTGCGCGAACTCTACTTGACGTCGAAGAAGCGGTACATCCCGTCCATGGCGTGCGGGTAGCCGGTGCCGAAGGGCAGGAAGCAGCCGGCGAGGTAGTGCCCAGGCGGCAGTTGGACATCGAGCCAGCTCGTGTGCCCCTTGGCGAGGATGCCGATGGCGGCGATCGGTTGGTAGACGAAGTCGGGGGTGCCCGGGGGCGGCGTCGCGTCCTCCGGCAGGGTGAAGAGCAGTTTGAGGTCCTCCTCCGTGAAGTCGGGCGAAAGCGGGATGACGGCGACCTCGTGGCTGATCGCCCCGGTGTTCTCGATCTTCCAGCGGACCGGTTTGGTCGTAACGGCGGTATCCGGAAGGTCGATCGCCATCTCGTGCAGCGTCACGGTCAGATCGGCGGCCGGCTCGGCGGTGGCGGCGAAGGTCCCGCCGATGGTGAGTTGCACGTACCCGCGGGAGCTGAACGGGTCGAAGAGGAAGTAACGGCCGGGGGCGAGGTCGACGACGCCGGTGGAGGGTTTGCCGGGTTGCGGCCAATCCGGGAGACCGACGAACTCGATGTCGTCCCAGGTGAGCGCATCGGTCTGCCCGTCGGTGCCGTCGGTTCGCTGCAAGGAGTCCAGCCATGCCTGGTACTGCGCGTCGGTCACCCGATCGGGGATCTTTCCGAGCCCGGAATGGCTGGCGGTGGAGGTCCCGGCGTTGGTGACCGTGACCGCGTAGCGTCCGGCCTGGAACGGCTGCGGAAAATCGAACCCGGTGTCGGTCAGCGTGACCTCAAGTTTCGGGAGACTGGCCGCGGCGTCCGGTGTCGCCTGAGCGGCGAGTGACACGCGGGTACCTGCGAGCGCTGCAACGAGACCGAGCGAGCCCGTGACGAATGTTCTTCGATTCATCCTGCATCCCTTCTACGACCAAACGGGGCGACGTCGCCTGCAGGCTATGGCGCGAACAATCCCGGTCGCTAGGGGCCAGAATCCCGACTCGGCGGGATGAAGCAGCGCGTGCAAACGCGACGTCAGGCGAGTCCGTGCCGAACGGCGTAAGCCGCGGCGGGAGAAGGCGCGGCCGGTTTGCGGAGGATGGAGAGGACGTGACTGGTGGTCGTGCTGGCGCGAGGTGAACACATCGTGGGCGGGCGAGGTCCCCGTCGCGAGAAGTTGTCACCCGACGAGGTTGCCCAGGTCAGCGCCTCGGGAGTCGCGACGTCCGGCGGCAGGGCGTGACCAGCCGCCCACGCGCTACGAACTCCGTCTCGTTCGGAAGCGCTCTTGCGGTCGTAACCACCCGGCCCCAGTCAAGTTGGACGAGCGGACGGAGAGGCTGATCGTTCGCCTCGCGCGGCACAGCGACGGTTCCCAGGCAACGTTCCCTCTCCAGAGGTGGTCAATTGGATAACCGGACAAGAGCAAGCGGCGGTGCGGCGATCGCCGCACCGCCACGGGATTAGCTAGGCGACGGTGAAGGCGACAGCCATCCCCATCAGGGCGTGCGGTGCGCCAGTCTCCTCATCGGGGAAGAAGCAGAGTGCCCCATAGGTCCCAGCCGCCAGATCGAGCGGGAGGTAGAGAGATGTGCCGACCGAGATCGTCGCGCATCCGCCGGCAAAGGGGGCATTGCCGATATCGACGGCACCGGCCGTGGGCGTCCCAGTCATCATGGCCGTCATGCTGGCCTGCAACTGCTCTGTCGTTATCCCACTCGGCAAGGCGGTGATGATCATCAGGTGAGGTTGTTTGCCGGTGTTCGTCACCTTCCAGAGGTGAGATCCGGCCGGAACCGGCTTCTCCAGTCCAAGGAACGTGTACTCCTGCAGCGACACCTCGACGTCGGCAGTCAGGGCTCCAGCGACCGGCGACGCGCTCGCCCCAGCCGTGACGGTGAGGGTATCGGCGGCGAACTGGGGCTCGCCACCGCTGAAGATATACCAATCGCCTGCGGTCAGGTTCACCACGTCCTGGGTTGTTTTCCCCTTGCCGGCAAACGGTCCGCCCGCGAAGGTCGTCTGAAAGGCCCAGGAAGGCGCCGAAGGGGTCGGCGTCGCGAGGCTGTTGTTGATGTCGTCAGCCGTCATGCCGGAGGGGATGAGCACGATGTCGGCAGCGTCGTCCTCCTCAGACGAGGAGTTGGTGAACGTGACCAGGGTCCAGCCGGCGGTGGTCTCCTTTGGGGTGACCGTGAATCCGGCGTCGGTCATCGTGATCTTGATCTCCGGCAAGCCGAGGCCGTCCAGGGATGTCGTTCCCTGGGCCCAGGCGTTCTGTCGGAGGAACGCCGGCAATCCCAGTCCGAGGACCGTTGCCCCGCCCGTCAATCGCAAGAATTCACGCCGATCCATCGTTGCTCCTCTCGCGTTTCGCGCTCCGTTTGGAGAACGCCCGTCTGCGTCCCCACCTACCGATCGGACCCGTCTGACGACCGCGGTCGAGAGGCCATCCTACCGGCGCTAACCGCGCGGGGCATCCTCAGAGTGCCCGACATCTGCCGGCCTGGATGAGTCAGCGGTCTACGGAATCCGTGCAATCGCAGCGTACCGGCTGGGTTTTCCCGGCCACCAGAGGCGGCAATCCCACCCGACCGGGGTATCCACGGCGCGCTTAACTCGATCCTAGAGAGCCCAGCCCGCTTCCGCATGGGGAGAAATTCCGTATTCGGCGCAGGGGGATATACGTAGATCTTGCGACTGGTCCCCCGATCGGGGCTGCGAGTGCGGTCACGCTCAGGCCAGCCCGCGACTCCGGGCTTCGGCCGCGGCGGCGCGGCGGGAGGCAACTCCGAGCTTGGCGAGGATCGCCTCGACGTGTTTGGAGACGGTGCGGCGGGCGATGTAGAGCCGCTCGGCGATCTCGCGATCGGTCAGTCCCTGGGTCAGCAGCCGCAACACGTCCATCTCCCGCGAGGTCAAACCGGTGTCATTGGGTTCAAGTGCACTCGGGACGCGCGTTGCTGCTGCCAGCACCGCGCGAACGTCGGCCTCGATCGCTTCCGGTTCCGACGCTCGACCGGCCGCCAGGGACTGCTCGTAGGCCGAGGCGCCGAGTGCCGCTTGCAGCCGAGCAGCGACCCGCTCGTAGGCGTATCGTTCCGGCGGGTCGAAGGTCTCCCCGATCGCGGCCGCCGTCTCGTGGGCTGCCCCAAGGAGCCTTGCCGCCACCTCGTTCGCACCGCACGCGCTCCCCAACACCGCACAATTTGCCAATACCCCCGACCGGTGGTGCCGGTGGGTGAGACGCGTGCCGAGCGCGATGCACTCGCCGAGCGCCGCGGCCGCCCCGTCCAGGTCGCCCTGCTCCGCCGCCAAGATTCCGAGGTATTCCAGGCACCACGCGACGACGACCGAATCGTCACGCGCGCGGGCCGTTGCCAGTGCACCTTTCCACAATTCCCGCGCCCGGGACGCCTCGCCCCGACCGTAGGCCGCCACCCCGAGGTGATAGGTCGCGATCACCGCGAGGCCATCGCCCTGCTGCCCGAGCAGGGCAAGAGCAGCGACGAAATGCTCCTCCGCCCCGCCGAAGTCGCCGCGATCCTCCAGCATGATCCCGTGCACCACCACGGCAGCTGCTTCGTCGTCGCAGAGACCGAGCCGATGGGCCAATGCTGCCGCCTGTTCCAGTCGTTGGATCGCCGGTTCGTGGTCGCCGAGACTGGTTGCCAATTCGCCGGCCCAGTAGAGGGCGCGCGCGCACGCGGGTATCTCGCACGCGGGGGCTGCCGCGAGGGCGCGCTCCAGCCAGTTGCGTCCCTCGTGGTGGTGTCCGGCCAGGAACCAGAAGCCGCCGAGCGACGAGGCCAACCGCAGCAGATCATCGGTTTGACCGGTCTTTTCCAACCACTCCAGTGCCGCCCGCAGGTTGGCGCGCTCGCCATCAAGGCGCTCGACGACGGCCCGGTCATTGGGTTTCCACAAGACCCCGCCGGCCGCCGCGGCCGAGTCGATGCACCAGGCAGCGTGTCGATCCCGGACGACCGCCTCTTCACCACTGGCGGCAAGTCGCTCTAACCCAAAGTCGCGGACCGTTTCCAGCATCGCGAACCGGGGTGCCGCGCCGACGTCGAGTGATCGGATCAGGCTCTGCTCCGCCAACGCCTCTACGCCGGCAAAGACGGAGGGGCTGGGGGCTGGGGGTTGGGGGCTGGGAGAGAACGGGCTATCCACCCCCCGCCCCCCAGCCCCCAGCCCCTGCGAACTGCCGACCGCCTCCGCCGCTTCGAACGTGAAGCCGCCTTCGAAGACGGAGAGGCGGCGGAAGAGCGCCTGCTCATCCTCACTCAGCAGGTCGTGGCTCCAGGCGATGGCGTCATGCATTGTCCGCAGCCGGGCAGGAGCATCGCGCGGTCCGCCGGTCAGCATTGGCAGCCGCCGATCCAGCCGGGCCAGCAACGCCTCGGGCGGCAGCAACTGCGCTTTGACGGCCGCCAGTTCGATCGCCAGTGGCAGTCCGTCCAGTCGCCGGCAGACCTCGGCGACCGCGGAGGCATTGGACTCGGTCAGCGTAAATTCGGATCGCACCGAACGGACACGCGCGACGAAGAGCGCAACCGCCTCAGTTGCCGCCAACTCCGACAATGGCACGCGGGCGTCCGGCTCCGGGATCGGCAGTGGCTCGACGACGACCAGTTGCTCGCCCGAGACGCGTAGCGGGACACGACTGGTCGCCATCACCGTCAACCCGGGACAGCCGGCGAGGAGTTGCCCCATCAGGGGGGAGGCCGCGACGACCCGTTCGACGTTGTCGAGCAGGAGCAACAGCTCCCGCTCCCGTAGCACCTCGAACAAAAGGTCGAGGACGGACCGCTCCCCTGCCACCCGCAGACCGATGGCCTGGGCCAGGGTCGGCGCGACGAGATCCGGACTCGCGATCGGGGTCAGGTCAACGAATGCGATGCCGTCGGCGAACCCCGCACCGATCTCCTCGGCCACACGGAGCGCCAGCCTGGTCTTACCGACGCCGCCGGGTCCGGTGAGAGTGAGGAGACGAACCCTCTCGTGCCGCAGGAACGCGGTGACGGTTGCGATCTCCCGCTCCCGGCCGACGAAGCTGGTAAGCGGCACCGGCGGGCGCACCTGGAGGAGCGTGCGCCCAACGAACGGGACCGGGGAGACCGGCTGAATGCGGCTGCGGTTTGCGGGCGTCGGGTCGGCCATGATCTCCCCGCGGCGGACGCGGTGGGTCTGGACGCATCATGCGGGGCGGGAAACGGCCCGTCAATACGCCATCGGACCGTTTCGCCAGCGGACGATCCGCGTCCGCACCCATGCGGTTCTTGTCCCGCCGAAGTGTCTGTGACATCCTCCGTAGCGGCAGGGCGGTCGCCGCCCGCGGCAGGACGACGGGCAACGAAGACGAGGGCAACGACCGTGCGGCTCATCAAGATCGGGCTCGGCAGCGTCAACTCGACGGTCGGTGCGCTCGGGGCGAACACCGATCGCGTGCTCCGGCAGGCGCGGGAGATGGCCGCCGAGCAGGTCACCGTCGGGCTGTTCCCGGAACAGGTGATCGGGGGCTACCCGCCGGAGGATCTGATCCAGTGGCAGGGGTTCGTCGATCGGCAATGGGACCAGTTGGAGCGGGTCGCCCGCGAGACGGCGGAGTTGCCGACCGTCTTCGTGGTCGGCCTCGCGGTCGTCCACCTGGGGTTGCGCTACAACTGCGCGGCGGTGGTGGCGGGAGGCCGGATCGTCGGGTTGGTGCCGAAGCAGAAACTGCCGACGTACGGCATCTACTACGAGGGTCGGACGATGTCGCGCGGCATCCCGCTGCAGGACGAGGAGCACCGGGGGGACCCAGAGGGTACCCCCTTCGGCGATGTCCTCTTCCGGTTCGATTTCGGCACGGTCGCTGCCGAAGTGTGCGAGGACATCTGGAGTCCGGATGGGCCGATGAAGCGGCGCACCTACGCCGGCGCCGAACTCGTGGCGAACGTCTCGTCGTCCGTCTACCGGATCGGGATCGTCCAGACGCGGCGGGAGCTGATCGCCACCCGCGCCGCGGACCACCAGTGCACCGTCGCCTACGTCAATCTCGTCGGCGCCAACGACGGCCTGATCTTCGACGGCGGCGGCTACGTCAACCAGAATGGCAAGCTGATGCTGGAAGCCAGCCGCTGGCGCGAGGGATACGCGACGGCGGTCGTCGATCTCGACCGCACCTCCCGCCTGCGGACCGAAAACACGACCTGGCGCGACGATCAGGAGACCTATCTCCGCGCCCACGCGCGACCGCGGACGATCGACGTCCCGGCCGCCGAGTTTTCGACCGCGGGCGGTCGGGCCACCTTGACCTATCCCGTGCCGGCGCACCGGAGTTTCTTTCTCCCCGGTCCCGCGCCGCAACGCTCGCCGCGCGAGGAGTTGTGCGAGGAGATCCTCGACGCGTTGTCGCTCGGCATCGGCGATTACTTCGAGAAGATCGGGGCGTTCAAGCAGATCGGCGTCTCCCTCTCCGGCGGGCGCGATTCGCTGCTGACCCTGCTGATCGCCCACCGCTACGCCTCGCGGGTGCACCCGGACAATCCCGGAACAATCTTGCGGGCGTTTTACCAGCCGTCGCGCTACTCCTCGGCGGAGACGCGGAAGGGGGCGGAGACGATCTGCGCCGAACTCGGCGTCCCGCTGGAGATCGTTTCGATCGACGAGGCGTTCGAGCGGGAACGAGCGGTCGTCGCCGAGATGCTCGACGAGGATCAAACCGTCACACCGATCACCGAGCAGAACATCCAGGCGCGCCTGCGTGCGCAGCGGATGTGGAACTGGTCGAATTCGTCCGGCGGCCTCTTCCTGCAAACCGGCAACATGACCGAGAAAGCGGTCGGCTACACCACCGTCGGCGGCGACTTGATGGGGGCGCTGGCGGTGCTCGCCAACGTGCCGAAGACGGTCGTGATGTACCTGCTGGACTACCTCTACGAGAAGCACGGGTACGAGGGGATCAAAGCGGTGCTCGCCAAACCGGCCGGTCCCGAGCTGGCGCCGAACCAATCGGGCGAAGCCGAATTGATGCCCTTCCCGATCCTCGACGCCTGTTTCTACCTCTTCGCCGGCGAGAAACTCGTCCCCTGCGAGGTCCAGCAAGCCCTGGCGGTGATGTTCCCCGAGATTCCGGAGGCGACGCTGGCGGGCTACGTCGAGAAGTTCGCCCGCCTCTTCATCCAGTCGATCTACAAGTGGGTCCAATCGCCGCTGTCGCTGCACATCGGCAATCTCGACCTGGAACGCGAACGGGCGTTGCAACTGCCGGTGGTTACGAAAGCGGAGTGGACACGGTGAAGTCATCCGCCAGGGGCGGGGAGTCGTTCCGATATGGGATCATCGGTCGTA